>JAWKZN010000003.1:0-300000 GCA_041395945.1 Pseudomonadales bacterium | reverse complement strand
GTCACTGCCGGGAGTGCGCAGCTGGGTGCTCGGCATCGCGAACGTGCGGGGCCGGCTGATTCCGGTGATCGATCTGCACGACTATCTCGATATGACACCCACGCTGCCGATGGCACAGTGGCGGGTATTGATTGTGGAAGACGACGACCTGGTTGCAGGATTTCTGGTGGAGCAGAGTCAGGGTATCCAGCATTTCGTCGAAGACAGTTTCGAAGACACAGTGGTCGATGGTGTGGAAGCTCTGAAGCCCTATGTGCAGGGTGCTTACCGGCATGGTGGCAGGGTCTTCTACCAGGCCCATCTGAAAGCCATTCTCAGAGACGATCGGTTTTTCGATGTGGCGGAGCAGACTACCTGAAGCGTTATCCGGGAGCAGGAGCCCGGGATTGAACGCAGATACTTGGAGCAGAATCGAAGAGCAGGAACTCACGAGCAGGAAAGAAGGACATGAAATCAGGAAAATTTTCACCGCTACTGGTCACACTGCTGTTAGGACTTGCCGCGGCATTATCCGGCCTCGCTTACTTTACGCTGACCGACGAAACAGCGATGGTGAACAACACCGGCCTGATGTTCGCCGTGGGCGGCATCGTGCTGGTGGCATTGATCGGTCTGGTCATGATACGCGACACCCGCAAGCAGCTCGCCGAACAGGCTTCCCAGAATGAACGCAACCAGGCCGCCATCCTCCAGCTGCTCGACGAGATTGCCGACCTCGCGGAGGGTGATCTGACCATCCATGCGTCGGTGACCGAGAACTTCACCGGGGCCATTGCAGACTCCATCAATTTCGCCATCGACCAGACCCGCGGTCTGGTGTCGAAGATCAATTCTCTCTCACTGCAGGTAGCCAGCGCGGCGAGTACGACCCAGGGCACTGCCGGAAACCTGGCTAAGGCGGCGGAGAACCAGGCGAAAGAAATCGGTGCTGCTTCCCAGGCGATCAATGAGATGGCGGTATCCATTGACCACGTGTCGTCGAACGCGGCGGAGTCCGCGGCGGTTGCCGAGCGCGCTGTGGAGATTGCCAACAAAGGCGCTCAGGTCGTGCAGACCACCATCCAGGGTATGGACACGATCCGCGGCCAGATTCAGGAAACCTCGAAACGCATCAAGCGGCTGGGTGAAAGCAGCCAGGAGATCGGTGATATCGTCTCGCTGATCAATGACATTGCAGATCAGACCAATATCCTTTCACTCAACGCAGCGATCCAGGCTTCGATGGCCGGCGACGCAGGCCGTGGCTTCGCGGTTGTGGCAGACGAAGTCCAACGCCTGGCGGAGCGATCCAGCGCGGCCACCAAGCAGATCGCCGCGCTTGTGAAAACCATTCAGACCGATACCAATGAGGCGGTCATCTCCATGGAGCAGACAACCAGCGAAGTGGTGCATGGTGCGAAACGGGCCCAGGATGCCGGGGTCGCTCTGGAGGAAATCGAGAGCGTATCCTCGAGTCTCGCCGAACTCATACAGAACATTTCAAACGCCGCCCGCCAGCAGGCAGCTTCGGCGGGGCACATTTCGAATACCATGGCCGTCATTCAGGAAATCACTGCCCAGACCGTGGACACCACGGAGCTCACCGAGAGTTCGATCGGTCAGTTATCCGGGCTTGCGAACGAAATGCGCGCATCGGTGGAGGGATTCAAGCTGCCGGTTCACAGGTAAGACCATCTCATGGCGAAACGCCGGGAACATTTTGCGCTCGACTGGATAAAGAGCGAGCTCCTCGAAACTCTGAACGACGCGCGCGAGACCCTTGAGTCATACGTGGAGTCGGACAGAGACAGCGCGCGCATGCGTGCCTGTCTGACAGCGCTGCACCAGGTGCATGGCACACTGGTGATGCTGGAACTCAAGGGCGTCACCCTGCTCGCCGACCATCTGGAGCGTCTCGCTCAGGTCATGTGGGATGGCAAGGTCGATGATGAGGATGGGGCCAGTCAGATCCTCATGCAGGGTATTCTGGAACTGCCCGGCCATCTCGAGGAAGTCCGTGGCGGCGCGACGGACACTACCGCACCCGTACTGCGGCTGGTCAACGAGCTGCGCCGTTATCTGGGCGAGAGCGCCCTCGCAACCCCGGGAGAAGTCACTCGACTCACCGTCAATCAGCACACACTTGATCGCTTCGATGACATAGACGGCATCGACAAGGCGCGCAAGATCCGGGCCGCCTATCAGCAGGTGCTGCTTTCCGTTCTCAAGGGTGAAGATGTCCAGGGTGCGGTGGTGATGCTCGGCAAGGTAGCCCAGAGTCTCCAGCGCGTATGTGAAGGTGCGCCTCAGGAAATTCAGTGGCGCGCCTTCGGTGAATTTGTCGAAAGTCTCGGCAGCCAGACCGGCTCGTTGCCCAGTGACGCACTGAAGCTGCTGCGTCGGGTCGATTCGGAAATCCGCGATCTCGCCAAGGACGGTGCTGCGGCGCTGCGCACGCCGGTTTCCACTGAACTTGTCGCTCAACTGCTCGACGCCGCAGAGCGTCGAGGCCGTCACAGTGAAGTCATGATCGAGCTGCGCGAGCAGCTGGACGAAGCACCCGCCGACCAGGGTATGACGGTTTCCGGAAAACAGGCACTGGCCAGCGCGGCGTCTGCACTGCGAGAAGAGCTGCTGCTCGTGAAAGACAGGCTGGACCTGATCGTGCGCACCGAGACGGTGTCTGCGGATGAGCTGAGTTCGCTGGTTGCACCGCTCAAGCAGATCGGCAGTACTCTGTCTCTGCTCGGCTTCGAAAGTTCGAAGACGATCATTGCCGACCAGATCGATGTACTGAACAAGGCAATCGATGGCGAGTCACTGGATCAGCAGGGATTGCTCGCTGTTGCGAGTGCGCTCGTGCAGGTCGACGAGAACCTCTCGAGCTTCAGCCAGGGCGGAAAGGGCGAAGCAGAACGGATTACCGATGAAGCCCAGCGCGCGGTCATTGCCGAGGCGAGGACGGGACTCGAACAGGTGAAGCAGGAGATCGTCGATTTCATTTCATCCCAGTGGGATGGACGACACCTGCAGAACACGGGTGCTGTGTTGTCAGGTATCAGCGGTGCTCTGGACATCATTCCACTGCCCCGGGTTTCCCGACTCCTGGAAAGCTGCCGCGGCTATATCACCACGAATCTGGTCGATGGCGACCAGCCCAGCTGGGAGCAGATGGATCTGCTTGCAGACGCAATCAGCGGCGCCGACTACTACCTGGAACGACTGCACGAAGAAAACGGCTATGGTGCCGAAGACGTGCTCGATCTGGTGGAGCGCAGCCTTAAGGGCCTGGGTGTCGATCTGAATCTGCACGGGCGGCCATCGTCCATCGCGCCTGACGCAGCTGAAGCCGCGGCTGAAGCGGCAGCCGATGAAGCAGTCGTCCCTGAGTCGGAGCCGGACCTCGTGGTCGGAGAATCCGAGATCGAATCTGTGGCAAGCGATGAAGGCTTCGTGCTCGAACTCGAAGAGCCCCAGGCCGATGCAGAGCTAGCGGACGAGCCGGACGAAGACGCAATTGCGGCGCTCGGCGGCGAACCTGAGCCGGTGGTGGATGTAGAAGCCGTCAGCCTCGATGAGGAAGCCGAGGATCGCGAGCCCGTCCTGGAAATGGATCCCGATGGCGGCTTCGATCTCGATGAAGACATTTTTGATGATCTGGTCCCGGATGCCGGGCGGTCGGCGGCGGCCGCAGACATCCCGGAGGACGAGGCGCAATCCGACGCCCAAGATCTGTCTGCAGACGACGGGCTGGCCGACAGCGAAGCGGCGACAGAAGATGCAACGGAAGACGCAACGCTTTTCGAAGTCGAAGAAGGCACCGAAGCAATCGACCTCCTGCCGGAAGTTGCAGAGGTCGATGATGTGGCAGCGCCTGCCACCCCCTCACCCGCCGCACCCGTACGGAAGCCCGTCGGTCCTGTGCCCACACTGGTGGACACTTTCGAGTCCGATCTGGAAATCGTCGAAATCTTCGTCGAAGAAGTGGGCGAAGTACTCGAAACTGTGGATCAGTGGATACCCCAGTGGCGTGCTGATCTGTCGAGCGAGGAAGCGCTCAGCGAGGTCCGCCGTGCCTTCCACACACTTAAAGGCAGTGGCAGGATCGTGGGTGCGAACGTGATCGGCGAAGTCGCCTGGTCTGTCGAGAACATGCTGAACCGCCTGATCGACGGTACCGTCCAGCCCAGCGATGAGTTCGTGCAGGTTGTCGAGGAAGCACGCAGTCTGGTGCCCGTGCTGCGGGATGCTTTTGAAATTCGCGCGTCCGCAGACATGAATGCCGTCGGCTGGATCATGGAGCGGGCGGACATGCTCTCCTCCGGCGGTAATCTCGAAGATGCGCAACCGGAAGATGTTGGCGCGGAGGGCGCCGAAACCGGTGCGGACACCGGTAGTACAGATGCCGGTGGTGCAGACACCCAGGACGACGACACCATGACCGTGTTCCTCGGTGAGGCAAACGTGCACCTGGAGACTCTGGCGCGATCGGCGCAGGACAGCGGCGTTGCGCTCACCGAAGCAAGCCTGCGTGCCCTGCACACCCTTTCCGGTAGCGCGGGTATGGCGGGGATCGAGGCTGTCGCCGATCTGGCCCGTCCAACATACGAGCTGGCATCGACCCTGCGCGGCGACGAGGACCGGACCCTGACCGGGGAGTTTGGCGACTATCTGCGCCGGGCGATTGCCGCGCTGCTGCAGACCGTGAACGATCTCGAGGCTGGCATCGAACCCGAAGATCACTTCCAGCTGATTGCCGAGGTCGATCATCTCATTGTCGCGGCATCTGAACTGCCGGAAGTCGAGCAGGCCGCGGCTGCCCAGAGTCTGCTCATGGGCCTCGACGGTCTCGCGGTTCTGATGGATACCCCCGACTACCTGCGCAGCTGGCATGAAGGTGCGATGGACCTGGAGTTCGGAGAAAAGCTGCAGGCAGCGCTGGATGAGGTCGGCGAAGTGGCGGCTGCGGAGAATCATGGTGCGATCGCCGGACTGTGTCGGGCGCTGGGAGCTGCACACGAACATCTTGCCCACGAAGTGCTCACCGACTCGACACTCACGGTGCTCGAGCGCGGTCAGGAACGATTGCTCGGCCTTTTCGATGCGCTGGCTGCGGAACAGACCCCGGAACCGGTAGACGACACGATCGCGGAGCTTGCGAAGCTGCTCGAAACCGTTGCCTTCGAAGAAGACGAACCCCTGCTCCTCGAGGATGAACCGCCTGCGCTGAATACGCTCTACGACCTCGATGTACCGGCAGACGAAGCAGCGGCTGGCGGAAGCGATGCTGAGCCCGAGATGGCGGCGCCTGAGAAGGAAGACGGGGCAATCGAAAGCCGCGAAGAAGCCCTGGATCGACTCGAAAGCGCAGAAATCGATTCGGACACCGATACCCTGGGCGATGACGAGATCAGTCTGGAAAGCCTTTCGGATGAACTGCTGGCGGATATCGCCCGGGAGGCCTCCCGCAGCAGCCGACCCGCAGAGGTACGGACAGAGAAGGCAGCCTCCGGCGACCGCAGGCAGGAAGAGCTGCAGGCGCGGCAACAGGCAGCGAGCCCGCCGCCGTCATCCGGCGCCTCGGAGGATCTGCTGCCGGACGACCTCGATGCTGAGATCATCGAAGTGTTCTTCGAAGAAGCCGACGAGCTGCTCGAAGCACTCGAAGCGGACATCGACCAGTGGAAGTCCGAGCCGGAAAACCGGGTGCATCTCGAACATCTGTTGCGTGGACTGCATACCCTCAAAGGGGGTGCGCGGCTGACCGGACTGAGCCGGCTGGGCGATGCCACCCATCAGTTCGAGTCATTCCTCATCGATGTGCAGAGCGATGGCAGTGCGACAGGTGGCGAATTCTTTACCGACCTGCACGGACGCTTCGACGAATTGACCGGTCTGCTTGCATCAGTGCGACGGGCACTTTCGGGTGAAGCGACTGGAAATGCCGCACCGGCAACCCCGTCACACGGACACGGCGAAAATCTTGAGCTGCCGAAGCCGCCGGCCGCCGGGAGGACGCGACAGGAGACTGAGCCGGCGGACACTGAAACACCGGCCACCAGCAACGTCCGCCCCATCAAAAGGGATCCGGTGGCCCCTGCCGTGCGGGAGCCTGCGTCTGCGCAGAGCGCGAGTGTCAAAACCGCCGGGAAAGAACCGCGGGAAGCACGAACCGCCCAGGAAATGGTCCGGGTCGGCTCCGGACTGCTCGAGTCACTGGTCAATCTCGCGGGTGAAAGCTCGATCATCCGTGCCAGGGTCGAGCAGGGCTTAAGTGACTTCACCAACTCTCTCGATGAGATGGAGACGACGATCGAGCGACTGCGCGAGCAGCTGCGGCGCCTCGAGATCGAGACCGAAACACAGATTCTGTTCCGACAGGATCGGCCGGAAGGCCCCGCCTATGCGGACTTCGATCCCCTTGAAATGGATCGGTATTCCCAGCTGCAGCAGCTTTCCCGGGGTCTGTCGGAAAGTGCGTCGGATATGCTCGATCTGAAAGACACCCTGCTGTTCAAGGCGCGGGAATCAGAAACACTGCTGCTGCAGCAGGCACGGGTGAATACGGAACTCCAGGAAGGTCTGATGCGCACCCGCATGGTGCCATTCAGCCGCCTGCTGCCCCGCCTGCGGCGTATCGTCCGTCAGGTTGCCGGTGAGTTGAACAAGGACGTGGAGCTGCACGCCTACAACGCGGAAGGTGAGCTGGATCGCAGCCTGCTGGAGCGCATGGTGCCGCCGCTGGAGCACATGTTGCGCAACGCGGTCGACCACGGCATCGAGTCTCCCGAGCTGAGGAAAAACTACGGTAAACCACCAGCAGGTCGAATCGATCTGCGGCTCTCCCGGGAAGGTGGCGACGTAGTGATCGAAATCAGCGACGACGGTGCCGGCATCGACGTGGAAACGGTACGCGCCAAGGCCGTGGAACGCGGGCTGATGGCAGACAGCGCGAAACTCAGAGACGATGAGATCATCCAGTTCGTGCTGGCGCCGGGTTTCTCGACCGCGAAATCGGTCACCCAGATTTCCGGGCGCGGCGTAGGCATGGACGTGGTGCACAGCGAAGTCAAACAGCTCGGCGGCAGCATCCAGATTGCCTCACGCACCGGCCGCGGCACCCGCTTCGTGTTGCGGGTACCTTTCACCGTCTCGGTGAACCGGGCGCTGATGGTTTCAGTGGGCGACGATCTCTACGCGATTCCGCTCAACAACATCGAAGGCATTGTGCTGCTGAGCCCGAATGAGCTCGAACGGCTCTACGCACCGGACGGCAACACTTTCGAATATGCCGGTATTCCCTACCGGGTACGCTATCTGGGCCACTACCTCGGCCGCGAATTCCGGGCGGTCAATCAGCCCAGCTCGATCCCTGTGGTCCTGGTTCGATCCGGCGACCATGCGGTCGCCGTGCACGTCGACAGCGTGCAGGGCAGCCGCGAGATCGTGGTGAAGAGTCTGGGTCCACAGTTTGCCGGAGTCGGAGGTATATCCGGCGCCACCATTCTTGGTGACGGCAGCGTGGTGGTGATTCTCGATCTGCTGGCGCTCATCCGCGCCCAGGGTGGAGAGAGTTTCCTCGGCAGCAAGCGCTCACTCGGCAGTGGTGTACGGACACGCTGTGTCATGGTGGTGGATGATTCGGTGACGGTCCGCAAGGTGACCTCCCGCCTGCTGGAACGGCAGGGCATGGATGTGATCGTCGCCAAGGACGGTGTCGAAGCGGTTGCCCTGCTGCAGGAGCGACGGCCCGACGTGATGCTGCTCGACATCGAAATGCCGCGCATGGACGGCTTCGAAGTCGCCCGGCAGGTGCGCCATGATGAGCGGCTCAAGGATCTGCCCATTGTGATGATTTCTTCCCGCACCGGTGAAAAGCATCAGGAGCATGCGGCGCAACTGGGTGTGAACAGTTTCCTCGGCAAGCCGTTCCAGGAGAACGAATTGCTGGCAACCATTGATCGGCTGGTGGATTAACAGGTGACGGCGGCTCAAGTGGCAGAAGATCTTGCGGAACTTTCCTGTGTGCTGATTCCCCTGCAGGGATCTCAGCTTCTGCTGCCCAGTGTGTCGATCGCCGAGATACTGCCCTGGCGCAGAGTCAAAGCCCTCGCGGATACACCGGACTGGTGTCTCGGCATGCTCGGCTGGCGCGGTGAAATGGTGCCGGTGGTGCGTTTTGAAGTGCTCAACGGTGCAGCCCCCGAAGCGCGCAGGAGCGGTCGTTGTCTGGTGGTGATGAATCGTGCCCGTAACTCCAAGGGTCTGGCTTTCTACGCCATCGCAGCAGAGGGACTGCCGCGGCTCGTGCAGCTGGCTTCGAACGATCTTACCAACGAAAGCACCCGGCTCGGGCGCGGTGAGTCGGTTGCCGTGAAGGTCGGTACTGAGTCCGCTGTCATCCCGAACCTCGATTTCATTGAAACGGCGGTAGCGAAACTGCTGCGCTGAACGTGCTGCGCTGAATGTGCTGCAGCCTGGTTGCTGTCAGATCATGTTTTTCCCGGAGCCGGCTGACTGCCCGGCAAGACAAGGCTTCAGTCGGCCGGTGGAAGCAGCGGGTCCCGGCGATGGTCATTTCGATTCGGATTTCGAAAATACTGATCCATCCAGTTAACCTCCAGCCAGCCCCGGGCTTCGAACTCGATGACCGGCGGTGACTCCTTCAAGGTTACTCCGGTCAGCAGCACCGCGAAAAAAACAGCCTGGCCAACGCGCAGAAAAACCCTGTCGTACGGCTCGGCCCAGCGCAGTTCTGGCGCATCCCTGTCACGAATCTCCGGCTGCCAGGCGATCTCTCCAGGGGCTTCAAAGAGCCGTCCCAGATCGTGGACATAGCCGCGCAGATGAGCGGTAATCCGGCGCAGCGTGGCGATTGCGTCTACAGGTTGCGCGTCTGGAGCGCGTTCATCCTCGCTGCGGGTTTTCGTGTCCGCGCGCTCCTGCACAGGCAGACGCTGTTCGACCTGCCGCACGGCATTCCGATAGCCGAGCGGATCGAGAAAACAGGATTCGGCAAGCCCTTCCATCGTCAGCTGGAACGTGGTGAGCAGGCGGCGTTGCAGCGCGGGCGCCCAGGTGATCGGCCAGTAACAGCAGTTCAGGATCTGAGCCAGCAGCAGCCAGCGGCGATGGTGCAGTTTGATGCGGCACAGCGCCTGAATGATCAGCACGTCCTGGGCGCTGACCGGCCAGTGCAGGGCGGCAGCCGGGAAGCCGATGCGATGGCGTGAGTTCAGGTTGCGTGGCTGAGCGCCTTTCAGCAGCACAAGGCTGAGCGTCTGCGGCACACTCAGGCGACGCTGCCAGTGTGCGAGGCGCAACATCAGACGCTGTGTTTCAGGTGCTCCGGACTTCCCGTGGAACTCCTGCAGCTCGAGCGCGGCCCGGGTCTTCCGGTGGCTTGTGATAAGCGCAATCAGTGCGGCACCGAAACCAGTCATCCAGACAGCGGCCAGCAGCATCCAGCCCGGGTGCGGATGCGGGCTCGTCTCGGGTAACACGTCGACAAACACAACCATTCGATAGGCAGGCAGCAGCCAGACGCTCAAGGGAATGGCGATCATGGCAACCAGACTCGACTTGCAGAATGCTTCGCCAAGCTGCACGTCTTCGATTGGAATCCTCGATTCGAAAAAGCGCAGAAAGGCCACGAGCACAGTCGCCGCAAGCATGGCGCGCACAGAGTCTGGCAGGCTGTCGAGCAGGGCGATGCCGGTGATGAGAATTCCGGAAACCAGTTCGAACAGCAGATCCGGCGACATCAGCGGAACAGAATCCCGAGCAGGGATACCATCAGGCTGTAAAAACCGGCAACCGAGAGGGCGAAAAGCAGCGTATAGAGGATTGACCTGTCGCTTCTTTTTCCAAGTGCGAAACGCAGGCAGTTGTTTAATCCCAGCAGAACGGGAATGAGTATCAAAGACACCGGCAGCGCCTGCATCCAGCCGGAGTGCTCAGGCAGGAGGCGGATCAGGGGTGCGCACAGCAGCAGCAGGAACTGCGAGCCAGCCAGAATCCAGACAGCGGCAAGCTGGGCAACCCGAAGGCGTTGTCGGGGCACCCGGCGGGTGAGCAGGGCCAGCGCCAGATAGAGTCCGGTGAGCAGGCTGAAAAGGAAGACGCCGATCTGCAGTACACCGCTTTGCAGTGCAAGGCGCTGTGCGGCGATCGAGAAAACAACCAGCAACAGCAGTGCCGTGAGCATGCTGCGGTTTGAGAAGGCGATACGCTGCGGTGAACCGCCGAGCAGGGTGATCCGATAGATGGAATGACCGAGAGTGCGCACGCTTTGCATGGCGCGAATATAGCGCGAACGCGGCGGACACCGTCAATCTGCTCGTTGAGTCTGTGCAGTACCGGCGATAGTCTCGACGCTCACTGTAATCGGGAGGCAAGGTCATGCACATCGGCGCGACGCTGGCATTCAGTCAGGACAGCCCTGTCGACTATATCGTTCAGGCTGCACAGTTCCTCGACCAGTCCGGCCTGCACTCATTGTGGGTGCCGGAACATGTGATGTTCTTTCCCGCCTACGCTTCGCGCTATCCCTATTCGGACGATGGCCGTCTTGCCGGTAACCCGAAAGGACTGATCGATCCGCTGGCGATGCTGACCTTCATCGCCGCCCACACCCGTAACATCCGGCTCGGCACCGGGATCTGCCTGGTTCCCCAGCGCCAGCCGATCTACACCGCGCGACTGGTCGCCGATCTGGATTACCTGTCCGGCGGGCGGGTGGATTTCGGCATCGGCATCGGCTGGCTGGCCGAGGAATTCGCCGCCCTGGGCATGGACTTCGCGACCCGTGCGCCACGCTGTGCCGAATACATCGCTGCGATGAAGGCGCTGTGGACTCAGGAGGTCGCGGAATTTCATGGGGAAACCCTCGACATTGCCCCCTGCTACTTCAATCCGAAGCCTGTGCAGCGGCCGCATCCCCCCATTCTGGTGGGGGGTGAGAGCGACGCCGCGCTGCGCCGGGTCGCCACCTTCGGAGACGGCTGGTATGGCTTCAATCTGGAACCGCTCCGCCTGCGGGAGCGCCTGTCCCGGCTCGATGAACTGCTCGCGGCGGCCGGCCGCAGGCGTGCGGACATTTCCGTCTTCGTGTGCCCGAACCGGCATCCGCTCACGCCGGAGCTGCTTGCCGGTTATCGTGACTGTGGTGTCGACCAGCTGATCGCGCCCCTGTTTGCCCGCAATCTCGATGATCTGCAGCGCCGCACGGCGCGATTGCTGGAACTGGTGGCCTGAGCAGGTTTTCTGGAACGCCGCGCGATCAGCGCTGCCAGTGCCAGCTGTGACGGATGGCGGCCAGTACCACCAGCGGTGCGGTTTCCGCACGCAGTGTCAGGTCACCCAGACCACAGGCGATGGCACCGGTGCTGCGCGCCTGGGTCCGCTCCCCTTCAGACCAGCCACCTTCAGGACCGATCAGCAGCAGCAGTGGCGTGGGTCTGGTGCCCGCCTGCAGGGCCGGACTGTTGAGGTCGAGCATCAGTGTCTGCCGCTCCGGCGATGCCGGGGCAGATGCGAGCAGCCCGGTGAGTGACTGGGGCTCACTCACCTCGGGGACGAAGAGGCGCCCACTCTGCTCACTCGCACTGATGGCGATCCGCTGCAGATGGAGCAGACGCTGGGCCAGTCGCGCCCCGTGCAGGTGCACGTTACAGCGCTCGGTAACCAGTGGGATGATGCGACTCACTCCGAGTTCGGTCGCCTTCTGCACCACCGTATCCATGGCGCCGCCCTTGAGCCAGCCCTGAGCCAGAATCAGATCGGTGGGGGCAGCCTCCTGACGGTCCAGCGCCAGCGTTTCGAGCGTAACCCGCCGCCCTTCCGTATTCAGGATGCGCACCCGCCACTGGTTGCCGTGACCATCGAAGCAGAAGAACTCAGAGCCGTCGCGCAGCCGCAGCACCCGCAGCAGATAGTGGGAACGATCCTTATCGAGCGTGGTGCGCTCACCGGCCTCGGGTACCTCGGGAAGGTACAGGCGCTGGTTCATGAATCGGGTGTGAGCAGTCCGAGCCGGTTACAGATGGCACGGGTCGCACCCCAGCGGTTCAGCGTGTAGAAGTGCAGCCCCGGCGCGCCCGCCTCGATGAGTTCGGCACACATCCGGGTGAGGGTGTCGATGCCGAAATCCCGCAGTCCGGCCTCGTCATCGGCGAGCGCTTCGAGCCGCTTGAACATCCAGCGCGGAATGTCGGCGCCGCATTTGCGCGAGAAGCGCACGATGCCCTCGAAGTTCGTGATCGGCATGATGCCGGGCACGATGGGAATATCGATGCCCGCCCTGCTGCAGCGCTCTATGAAATCGTAGTAGGCGTAGGGGCTGTAGAAATACTGGGTGATCGCGCTGTCCGCACCGGCAGCCACCTTGCGGCGGAAGTATTCCAGATCCTGATCGGGACCGCCCGCATCGGGGTGAATTTCGGGATAGGCGGCCACTTCGAGATGGAAGTGAGTGCCGGAATGGTCCCGGATCCAGCCCACCAGCTTTTCGGCGTTGTTCTGGATGCGCGGTGCGCCCATGCCCGAGGGTGCATCGCCCCGCAGCGCAACAATCCGGCGCACGCCGAGCTGCCGATACTGATCGAGCAGCGCGAAGACCGTTTCCTTCGAATCGTTGCCGATCGAAAGGTGGGGGGCGGCGGCGTAGCCCTGTGCCAGCAGGCGGGCGATGGTTTCCCGGGTGCCGTCCCGGGTAGTGCCCCCGGCACCGTAGGTGCACGAGTAGAAGTCGGGCTGCAGCGACTGCAGTTTGCCCGCCACCGCGTCGAGACTCTTCAGACCGCCTTCGTCACGCGGTGGAAAAAATTCACAGCTCAGACGCAGAGTGCGCCTGGGCGCCGATTCAGTTCCGGGTGTGTCGGTCATCGTTCAAGCCAGATGCCCCGGTGCGCTACAGCGCCGCGGCAAGGGCCTCTGCCCGGTCCGTGCGCTCCCAGGTGAAGTTGGGATCCGTGCGCCCGAAATGGCCGTAGGCGGCCGTAGCCAGATAGATGGGGCGCTTTAAGTCCAGCATCGCGATCAGGCCCTTGGGCCGCAAATCGAAATGCTCACGCACCAGTTGAACCAGTTTCTCTTCGGACAGTTTGCCGGTACCGAAGGTGTTGATGCTGATGGAGGTAGGCTCGGCCACGCCGATGGCGTAGCTCACCTGGATTTCCACCCGGTCAGCGAGACCGGCGGCCACGAGATTCTTGGCCACGTAGCGGCCGGCATAGGCGGCGGATCGGTCCACCTTCGAGGGATCTTTGCCGCTGAATGCGCCGCCACCATGGCGGGCCATGCCGCCGTAGGTGTCGACGATGATCTTGCGGCCCGTCACGCCACAGTCACCCACGGGTCCGCCGATCACGAATTTTCCTGTCGGGTTGATGAAGATGCGGGTGTGCTTCGAAATCCAGTTGCCGGGGATAACGGGCTTGATGATCTCTTCCATCACCGCCTCGCGCAGGTCGCCCTGACTGATGTCCGGATCATGCTGGGTGGAGAGGACCACGGCATCGATGCCCACCGGGTTGCCTTCGTCGTCGTAATGGAAGGACAGCTGGCTTTTCGCATCCGGACGCAGAAAGGGCAGGCTCGAACGGCGCATTTCCGCCTGGCGCTGCACCAGTCGATGGGCGTACGTGATCGGCGCGGGCATCAGCACGTCGGTTTCGTTGGTGGCATAGCCGAACATCAGGCCCTGATCGCCGGCGCCCTGTTCGTGGTCGTCGGCTTCGTCCACACCCATGGCGATATCGCCGGACTGCACGCCCAGCGCGTTGATCACCGCACAGTCTCTGGCGTCGAAGCCGACTTCCATGGAGTTGTAACCGATGTCACGTACCGTAGCCCGCACCAGGCGGTCGATGTCCACCACGGCGTTTGATCGCACTTCACCGGCCACCACCACGATGCCGGTCTTGATCAGTGTCTCGCAGGCGACCCGGGACTCCGGATCCTGGGCCAGCATGGCGTCGAGCACCGCATCGGAGACCTGATCAGCGACCTTGTCCGGGTGGCCTTCAGAGACCGATTCCGAGGTGAAGACTTGATAATCTTTCATTTAGCGTTCCTGACTTTCCGGGTAGCAGCCGACTGATTGACTGGATTGAAGGGGCGGGCGTGTTGGCGGTGTCGGCACGTTCACCGCGGCATCGCGCGGCTTCCGCACCGCAACTTCTGTGTCGCAAGAGGCGCAGATTCTAACTGATGTGACCCGCCCGCTGCCTCGGCGATGTTCATGTGGATGTGAGCGGTTTTAATGCAGGGGGTGATGAGGAAGTGTGCCGCAGGACCGCTGTCCCGGCCCCGACCCCGGCAGCTGCGGACACCCGCCGGTCAATAATTGCGATCCGGTCGGCGAGCCGCGACAATAGCGCCGCGCAGACAACCGCACAGACCCTGTGCGGACACCCGCACGCAAAGGCGTGCGAGCCAATGCTGAAAGTCCGACCATACGGGCAAAGCGCCATCACGGGGGTGACATGTCATCGAGAACAGAACGGGCGAACGCCATCAGAGCGCTCGCCATGGACGCCGTGGAGGCGGCGAATTCGGGCCATCCGGGCGCGCCCATGGGCCTGGCGGATGTCGCCGAAGTGCTGTGGCGGGAGGTGCTCCGGCACAATCCGGCGGATCCCGGGTGGGCGAATCGGGACCGCTTCGTGCTCTCCAATGGCCATTCCTCCATGCTGCTCTATGCGGTACTGCACCTGACCGGCTATGACGTCACCATCGAAGATATCAGGGCATTCCGACAGCTGCATTCCCGCACGCCCGGGCACCCTGAACGGGGTGAGTGCCCCGGGGTGGAAACCACCACGGGTCCCCTGGGCCAGGGCCTGGCCAATGCGGTGGGCATGGCCCTGGCCGAACGTCAGCTCGCCGGCACCTTCAACCGCGAGGGTTTTCCGGTGGTCGACCATCGCACCTGGGTGATCGCCGGCGACGGCTGCCTGATGGAGGGGATCTCCCACGAGGCAGCCTCCCTGGCAGGTACGCTGAAACTCGGCAAACTCGTGTGCCTGTACGACGACAATGGCATTTCCATCGATGGCGCCGTCGATGCCTGGTTCGGTGAGGACGTTGGCGCCCGCTTCGAAGCCTACGGCTGGCGTGTGATCCGGGGTGTGGACGGCCACGACGGCGAGGAGCTGGCCACGGCGCTGACCACCGCGGCGGCGGACGACGGCAGGCCCACCCTGGTCTGCGTGCGCACGGTGATCGGCTATGGTGCGCCCACCATGCAGGGCAGCGCGGCCGTCCACGGGGCCGCACTTGGCGCGAAAGAGATTGCGGCGGCGCGGACCGCCCTCAACTGGGGGAGTGCACCCTTCGAGATTCCCGACCACCTTTATGAGAGCTGGGACTGCCGCGCTCGCGGCGGCGAACTGCAGGACAGCTGGCAGGACCTCTTCGACCGCTACCGCCGGATGCATCCGGATCTCGCCGCCGAATTCGATCGACGCATGGCCGGCGACCTGCCCCCGGGCTGGAATGAGGCGCTGCACAAAGTTGCCGCCGATGCCCAGGCGCAGCGGGAAGCCCTGGAAACCCGGAAGTCGTCCCAGCGCTGTATCGGCGCCATTGCCGGGGCACTGCCGGAGATATTCGGTGGTTCCGCGGACCTCACCGGCTCCAACGGCACCCGCTGGGAGGGTGCCGGAGACCGCTACCTGAGCTACGGCGTGCGGGAATTCGGGATGTCGGCCATCACCAACGGCATGGCTCTGCACGGTGGCCTGCGGCCGTTCTCCGGGACCTTCCTGGTCTTCATGGAATACGCACGCAATGCGGTGCGCCTCGCGGCACTGATGAAGCTGCCCAATATCTTCGTCTACACCCATGACTCGGTTGCGGTGGGCGAAGATGGCCCCACCCACCAGCCTGTCGAGCAGCTGACGAATCTGCGCACCACTCCGGGGCTGTCCACCTGGCGCCCCTGCGATACCGTGGAATCCGCCTTCGCCTGGGAGGCCGCCGTGACGGCCCGGGACCAGCCGACGGCACTGATCTTCACCCGGCAGAAAACCCCGGTACCCGAGCGGGATGCACAGGCATTTCAGGACATTGCCCGGGGCGGATATGTTCTGCGCAGGGAAACCGGCAGCCTCGATGCCATCCTGATTGCGACCGGTTCGGAAGTGGCACTGGCGCTGACGGCGGCCGAGCGGCTGTCCGCGACCGACGGACCGGCCGGGCAGAAGCCCGGCGTGCGGGTGGTATCGATGCCGAGTGTGGATGTTTTTCTGCAGCAGGACGCCGCCTACCGGGAAGCCGTGTTACCTGCCACCTGCCGGGCCCGGGTGGCGGTGGAGGCCGGCCATCCGGACTACTGGCATCGCTTCGTTGGTCTCGATGGTGCGGTGGTGGGCATACCGACCTTCGGTCTGTCCGCGCCGGGTCCCCAGGCCATGGCCGAACTCGGCATGACGCCGGAAAACGTGGTCGCCACGGTCGAACGGGTCCTGGGGGGGCTGCGATGACAACCGCGAAACCACCGGGGAGCCGGAAATTGCCCAGGAAGGAGATGGCGGGCCTGGACATCCAGGGGCGCCGGCTGCTGATCCGGGAGGATCTCAACGTCCCCATCAAAAACGGCAAAGTCACCAGCGATGCCCGGATCCGGGCCGCTCTGCCCACCATCGAACAGGCACTGGCGGCGGGCGCCGGGGTGATCCTGATGTCCCACCTGGGTCGCCCGGAGGAAGGCCGCTTCGACCCGGAAGCCTCCCTGGCGCCGGTGGCCGAGACCCTTGGGGAGCTGCTGGGTCGCCCGGTTCCCCTGCTGGACGATCTCGCTGCCGCAGGACGGGTGGCACCCGGTGAGCTGGTGCTGCTAGAAAATGTCCGCTTTCTGGTCGGCGAGACCGGGAATTCCGACGAGCTGTCCCGCCGCCTGGCCGGGATCTGCGACATCTTCGTGATGGACGCCTTCGCAACCGCCCACCGGGCCCAGGCCTCCACCCACGGGGTGGCGCGGTTTGCTCCGGTGGCCTGTGCAGGCCCGCTGCTGTGCGCGGAACTCGAAGCGCTCGAGCAGGCCCTCAGTGAGCCCGCCCGCCCGCTCATCGCCATCGTCGGCGGTGCCAAAGTCTCCACCAAGCTCGAAGTGCTGGGCAGTCTTGCCGGACTCGCCGACCAGGTGATCGTCGGCGGCGGCATTGCCAATACCTTTATAGCTGCCGCGGGTTACAACATCGGCCGCTCCCTGGTGGAAGCGGATCTGGTCGACGCCGCCCGGGAGATCGCGACCCGGGTGGATGTACCCCTGCCGGTGGATGTCATGGTCGGTAAACGGATCGACGAGGCTGAGACCGCCGTTGTGCGTGCGGTGGATGCGGTCGAAGACGACGAAATGATCCTCGATATCGGGCCGGAGACCGCCCGTCGCTTTGCCGAGCGGCTGGCCGCCGCCGGGACAATTCTCTGGAACGGCCCGGTCGGCGTCTTCGAGATCGACCAGTTCGGCGAAGGCACCCGGGTACTGGCCGAGGCCATCGCCACAAGTTCGGCATTTTCCATTGCGGGTGGAGGGGATACTCTGGCTGCCATCGACAAGTACGGTGTGCGCGAAGGGCTGTCCTACATATCGACGGGGGGCGGCGCCTTCCTCGAGTTTGTGGAAGGAAAAACGCTGCCGGCGGTTGCCATACTTGCGGAGCGCGCGGCGCAGTAACGCCTGGGCAGGGAACTCCCGATCACCCCAGGCGGGCCGGGTCCGACCGATGCCGGGTCCGATCAACGCCGGGTCTGATCAACGCCGGGTCCGATCAACAAAGGAATACAGGAGAACGTTCATGCCACTCATCAGTATGCGTCAGCTGCTCGATCATGCCGCAGAGCACGATTACGGGGTGCCTGCTTTTAACGTCAACAATCTGGAACAGATGCGCGCCATCATGGAAGGCGCGGATGAAACCGATTCGCCGGTGATCGTGCAGGCCTCGGCGGGAGCGCGCAAATATGCCGGGCCGAATTTCCTCCGGCATCTGATTCTGGCGGCGATGGAAGAATTTCCCCACATTCCGGTGGTCATGCACCAGGACCACGGGGCCTCACCGGCGGTCTGTCAGCGTTCGATTCAGCTCGGCTTCTCGTCCGTGATGATGGACGGCTCCCTGCTGGAAGATCAGAAGACGCCGGCGAGCTATGAGTACAACGTCGAAGTGACCCGCCGGACGGTAGACATGGCCCATGCCTGCGGGGTTTCGGTAGAAGGCGAGCTCGGCTGTCTCGGTTCACTGGAAACGGGTGAGGCTGGTGAAGAAGATGGTGTCGGCGCCGCAGGCACCCTCACCCACGACATGCTCCTTACGGATCCGGAGCAGGCGGCAGACTTTGTGAAGCAGACGGCCGTGGACGCGCTGGCGATCGCGATCGGCACTTCCCATGGCGCCTACAAGTTCTCCCGGCCGCCGACAGGCGACATTCTCGACATCGACCGCATTAAAGAGATCCATCGGCGTATCCCGAACACCCATCTGGTGATGCACGGCTCGTCGTCGGTCCCCCAGGTGCTGCTCAAGCTGATCAACGATTACGGTGGCGAGATACCCGAGACCTACGGGGTGCCGCTGGAAGAAATTCAGGAAGGCATCCGCCACGGGGTGCGCAAAGTGAACATCGACACGGATCTGCGACTGGCGTCCACCGCAGCCATCCGGCGCTATCTGGCGGAAAACAAATCCGAATTCGATCCGCGCAAGTATCTGGGTGAGAGCCAGAAGGCCATGAAGGCCGTGGTGCTGGATCGCTATGCGGCTTTCGGTACTGCGGGTAATGCAGCGAAGATCCAGGTGCTGTCACTGGAGCGGATGTTCATGGACTACGCAGCCGGCAGGCTTGACCCGGTGGTGAACTGAGCGCCGGATAACGGGAGGACGGGTGACCTACCGGCGTGGTGCTGTCTCCTTCGAGCCCGAAACGCTCGCAGCCGGACTGTCGTCCTTCGCTCCCGCGGCCGCGATTACAGGCGACCCGGCGGCGGGCTACCGCCGTTACTATCATCTCGATTTTCTCAGCAACGGCCAGCCGGTACGTCATCACATCGGCGTAGTCCGCAGTGGCGCCCACCGGATTGTCGCCCAGCTTTTCTCCCAGACAGCAGCCCGGGGCACAGTGGTGGTCTGTCACGGCTACTACGACCACGTCGGACTCTATGGCCACCTGATCGGGTTTCTACTCGATGCCGGCTACGACGTGCTGACTTTCGATCAGCCAGGCCACGGGCTGTCGAGCGGCCCCCGCGCCACCATCGGCAGCTTCGACGAGTACGTGGCCGCACTCGCAGATACTCTGGCGGCGGCTGGTGATCGTCTCGTGCGGCCCTGGCACATCGTCGGCCAGAGCATGGGCGGAGCGGTCACGATGGAGTACCTGGTGCAGCACGGCACCCGGGACTTCGGGCGGGTCGCGCTGCTGGCCCCGCTGATCCGCCCGGCCAACTGGGGCAGATCCCGCATCGTCTACGAAATCGCCCGGCGCACCATCACCGAGCGTCCGCGGGTGCTCACACCCAATGCGGAAAACCCGGAATTTCTCGAGCTGCTCGCCGTCGATCCGCTGTCGCCCCGCACGCTGCCTGTTGCCTGGGTGACCGCGATGGTGGCCTGGATGACGCGCTTCGAGCGCTACGGCGAGTTGCCATTCCGGCCCCTGGTGGTACAGGGACATGCGGATCAGACCGTGGGCTGGAAGCGCAATCTGCGCACGCTGCGGCGGATGACCGAACCGGAAGTCCTGGAGATTCCAGCCGCCCGTCATCATCTGGTCAACGAATCCGAAGACATCCGGCGCCAGATGTTCGAGTGGCTGGCACCAAGATTCCTCGACTAACAGCGCGTCCGCAAGCCTCGAAGTCGCTCCGACACAGGACCGCGGGCACTCCCCGACGGCCAGCCAGACGAGCCATCACGAAGCTCGGAATGATTCATCAAGCGCGGGCGAGGACCTGCAATCTCGGGCCGTGTAGTGAGGCCGAGTGTGTCGATTTGACTCGTGTTCCTGCACGAGGCAAATCGGCATACGAGGGCACAGCGGAGCTGCCGAACGAGGCCCGGGATTGCAGGTCCTCGCCCGCGCCCTGATCAACCATTATCCGAACTTCCTGAACTCGGTGTCAGACAGGCTAGAACAGCACTCGCGTACGAATCGTTCCGGGCACCGTCTGAAGAACGGCGCGCACATCGGTGGAATAGTCCGCGTCGATATCGATCACCACGTAGCCGATTTCCGCATTGGTCTGCAGGTACTGGCCGGCGATGTTGGCATTGGCATCCGACAGTGCCTGGTTGATGGCGGAAAGCACACCGGGCACGTTGCGGTGAATGTGCAGCAGGCGGTGCTGACCGGGATGCTCCGGCAGTGCGACCTCCGGAAAATTCACCGCAGACACAGTGGTGCCGTTGTCGCTGTAGCGGATGAGCTTTTCGGCCACTTCCGTGCCGATGTTCTCCTGGGCCTCGAGCGTGCTGCCACCGACATGGGGGGTGAGGATCACGTTGCCCAGTCCGCGCAATGGCGATGCGAACGTCGGCCCGTTGGTCTTCGGCTCCTCGGGAAACACGTCCACCGCCGCACCAAGCAGCTGCCCCTCGCGCAACCGGCTGGCCAGTGCATCGAGATCCAGCACATTGCCCCGGGAGGCGTTGATCAGTACCGCGGTGCTTTTCAGCAACGTCAGCTCTTTCGCTCCAATCATATTGCGGGTGGCAGGTGTGGCCGGCACGTGCAGGGTCACCACATCAGCCTGGCGCAACAGGTCCTTGAGTGTGTCGACCTGGGTGGCGTTGCCGAGATTGAGCTTCTTCACCACGTCGTGGAAAACCACCCGCATGCCGAGGCCCTCTGCCAGCACGCCGAGCTGGGAACCGATGTTGCCGTAGCCGATCACACCCAGCGTCTTGCCCCGGGTTTCGAATGATGCGCGCGCCGACTTCTGCCAGTTGCCCTCGTGCATCTGGGCGCTTTTCTCAGGCACGCCGCGCAGCAGCAGGATGGCTTCGGCGAGCACCAGCTCCGCCACACTGCGGGTATTCGAATAGGGTGCGTTGAATACCGGAATCCCGGCACGTGTTGCTGCCGCCAGCGCTACCTGATTGGTGCCGATGCAGAAGCAGCCCACGGCCATCAGGCGTTCGGCCGCAGCGATGATCTCTTCGGTGAGCTGGGTGCGGGAGCGGATGCCGAGGATGTGTACATCCTTCAGTGCGGCGTCCAGTTCAGCACCCTGCAGTGCATGATCCAGTCTGGTCACGTTGTCGTAGCCGCCCGCGCTCAGGCTGTGCAGTGCGGAGGTGTGCACACCCTCCAGAAGCAGCACCCGGATTCTGGCTTTGTCGAAGGAAGTCTGTGCCACGGAATGAACTCTCCAGGGGGCGTGGGTGGGCGGTCAGGGCGTCGAAGGGCGCATATACTAGCGTCCCTTGCGACCGATGAAAGCGAAAATGACCGACGCGCTCGATGAATTGTTCTCAGACAGGCAGCTGAAACGGGATCCCGACACCCTCGCTCAGTGGGGGCGGGACTGGACCCGCAGTTTTACGGTCGCCCCTGCTGCGGTCGTGTTCGTCGAGTCCGTGGCAGACGTGCAGAACCTGGTGAAGCTGGCCCGGCAGGAAGGTTTTGCGCTGGTGCCCTCGGGTGGTCGAACCGGGCTGTCCGGTGGGGCGGTGGCGGGCAATGGCGAGGTGGTGGTGTCTTTCGACCGGATGAATCGCGTCCTCGAATTTGATGCGGCGGACCGTCTGGTGACTTGTCAGGCCGGTGTAGTCACCCAGGCTCTGCAGGAATTTGCCGACTCGCAAGGGCTCAGCTATCCGGTCGATTTCGCCTCCTCCGGTTCCAGTCAGATCGGTGGCAACATCGCGACCAACGCCGGCGGTATCAAGGTCATCCGCTACGGCCTCACCCGGGACTGGGTGGCGGGACTGAAGGTCGTGACCGGCAGTGGCGAAGTCCTCGAACTCAATCACGGACTGGTGAAGAATGCCACCGGCTACGACCTGCGCCACCTCTTTATCGGCTCCGAAGGTACCCTGGGCTTTATTGTCGAAGCGCAGATCCGCCTGGCACCCGCACCGGCTCCGCAGCGGGTGATGGTGCTGGGTGTGCCTGTGTTCGCGGATATTCTGAAGGTGCTGGCTGAATTCAACGCGGCACTGCGTCCATCCGCTTTCGAATTTTTTTCCGAGATGGCGCTGACCAAGGTGCGCGCGCATCGGGATCTGCCGCGACCGCTCAGTGAAGCAGTTCCGTTCTACGCACTGATCGAATTCGACGAAACCGAGCTTGCCGCTGCGGAGCAGGTATTTGAAAGAACGGTGGCGGCGGGCTGGGTGGTGGACGGCGTGCTCAGTCAGTCCGTTGCCCAGGCCGAGGCCCTGTGGCAGCTGCGGGAGGGTATCTCAGAAAGTATTTCGGGATACACACCGTACAAGAACGATCTTTCCGTGCGGGTCTCGCTGATGCCGCAGTTCATTGACGACATCGACGCGCTGGTGCGGGACAGCTATCCGGATTTCGAAGTGTGCTGGTACGGCCACATTGGCGATGGCAACCTGCACCTGAATATTCTCAAACCCGATCAACTCTCCGGTGCGGAGTTTTATGAGCGCTGTCATACCATCAGTCCGAAAATCTTCGAGCAGGTGCTGGCAAGGGATGGCTCGATCTCAGCCGAGCATGGCGTAGGGCTGCTGAAGAAAGACTTTCTCTCCTATAGCCGCAGCACACCGGAGATCGATCTGATGCACCAGCTCAAGGGTGTCTTTGATCCGGACGGGATCATGAATCCGGGGAAGCTTCTGCCGTGAACGTCTGATGCCAGCATGCGGCATTGCGCGTCCGTCACCATTGCGAGGCAGGGTGTCCCGCCAGGAAGCGGGGTGTCCCGCCAGGAAGCGGGGTGTCCCGCCAGGAAGCGGGGTGTCCGCTAGAAGGACACCACACCCTCCGGCCCCGCCATCAGCACCCGTGTTGCTGCCTGGGCTGCGAAGATGCCGCAGCAGACCACGCCGACGATGTTGTTTATGCGGTATTCGAGCGCGGGAGGATCGACGATCTGCAGACCGTGTACGTCGAGGATCAGGTTGCCATTGTCGGTCACATAGCCCTGACGCCACTCGGGCGAACCGCCGAGATCGCGCAACGCACGGGCGACCAGTCCCCGGGCCATGGGTATGACTTCGACAGGCAGGGGAAAGCGCCCCAGCACGTCGACCCGTTTGCTCTGATCGATGATGCAGACGAACTCCAGCGCCGCAGCTGCCACTATCTTTTCCCGGGTCAGTGCGCCCCCGGCACCCTTGATGAGCTGACGTTCGCTGTTGGCCTCGTCGGCGCCGTCCACATACACGGTCACCTCGTCCACGGAATTGAGATCGAGCACCTGGATGCCGTGTGCTTCGAGGCGCTTCGTACTGGCCTCGGAACTGGACACACAGGCATCGAACTTGCCGCGGATCGCGGCGAGTTCGTCGATGAACAGATTCGTGGTGGAACCGGTACCCACACCCACGATGCTGTGGCGGTTCAGCCGCGGTTCGATATGGGCGATGGCGGCCTGTGCGGCACTGCGTTTCTGGGCGTCTTGGTTCATACTCGCCGCCGACAGTAACCGATCGATGCCAAGTGGAAAAGTACGTAAAGAAGATTCTTTCTTCCCGGGTCTATGACGTCGCCGTGGAAACCCCCCTGCTGCCTGCCCGTCTGCTGACCCAGCGTCTTGGTAATCAGGTGTCGCTGAAGCGTGAAGACATGCAGCCCGTGTTCTCGTTCAAACTGCGGGGTGCCTACAACAAGATCGCCCAGTTGAGTGACGCGCAGAAGGCCCGGGGTGTGATTGCGGCCTCTGCCGGCAATCACGCCCAGGGCGTTGCCTATGCGGCCCGTGAGCTGGGTCTGAAGTCGATCATCGTGATGGGACACAACGCACCCAGCATCAAAGTCGACGCGGTGCGCGCACTGGGTGCAAAGGTGGTGCTGCACGGCGATACCTACGATGACGCAGCCGGTCATGCCCGCACGCTGGTGGCGGAAGAAGGCTACGTGTACGTGCACCCCTTCGACGATGTCGACGTGATCGCGGGCCAGGGCACCGTGGGCATGGAGATCCTCAATCAGCACCATGGTGCGCCGGATGTGATCTTTGTTCCGGTCGGCGGCGGTGGGCTGATTGCCGGCATAGCCGCCTATGTGAAGTACCTGTCTCCGGCTACCCGGGTGATCGGTGTCGAGGCAGAAGGCTCAGCCTGCATGTCGGCCGCACTCGCCGCCGGACGCCGGGTAACGCTGCCCTATGAGACCCTCGACCTCTTTGCCGATGGTGCCTCCGTCGCCCAGGTCGGAAAGGAGACTTTCCGCATCGCCAGAAAGTGCGTGGACAGTGTGATCACCGTGAACACGGATCAGATCTGTGCCGCGATCAAGGATCTCTTTGATGACACGAGGTCCATTGCTGAACCGGCGGGCGCGCTCGCCGTCGCCGGAATGAAAAAATACTGCGCTGCCCGATCGATTGAGAACAGGAAACTGGTAGCCGTCGTCAGTGGTGCCAACGTGAACTTTGATCGCCTGCGCCACATCTCAGAGCGTGCGGAGATCGGCGAGCAGCGCGAAGCGCTGCTTGGTGTCACCATCCCGGAGAAGAAAGGCAGTTTCAGAACGTTCTGTCGGGCCCTGGGCAAGAATACGGTTACGGAGTTCAACTACCGCTACGCGGGCGGTGACGATGCTCATGTCTATGTGGGTCTTCAGGTAGGCGCAAAGGATGCACGCAGGCGTCTGGTCAGCCAGCTGAAGGAAAGCGGCTACGCCGTGACCGACATGACCGACAACGAGACCGCCAAGCTCCACGTGCGCCACATGGTGGGCGGGCGTACGGGCACTTCCCGGAAAGAACTGCTGTATCGCTTCGAATTTCCGGAACGACCCGGCGCGCTGCTGCGCTTTCTGTCGGTGCTCGGCACGGAATGGAACATCACCATGTTTCATTATCGGAATCATGGCGCGGCCTGGGGTCGGGTGCTGGTGGGCTTCGAATCTTCCGGAGTAAAAGTCACCCAGGAGCGCAAACGTCTGTCTGCCAATCTCGAAGCCATCGGTTACCGGTACTGGGAAGAGACCGGGAATCCGGCCTATGAGCTTTTTCTGCGCTAGCGTGAAATGGCTTGCGAGCCTGCCCTGGTACGACCTGCCACCAGCCCGACAGCACCTCGATAGCTTCTGGTCGCACTTGCGACAGGCCCTGGTGGAACGCGGTATCGCCGGACTGCCGCAATCGCTCGACCGTACCCGTGCACCGTCCGACTTGTGGCGCCTGTCCGAATTGCTGCTGAGCCAATGTTGCGGATTGGATCTGTTCGCCGAGCACGGCCGTGATCTGAAGCCTTTCGCGACACCCGTATTTGCCGATCTCGATTGCCCGCCAGGCACCTACTTCAGTCACATCGTGCAGCGTTCGAATTTCCGGGGAAAACCCGAACGTGCGGCGGTCAACGCTCCGAGCTCACGCTCGGGTTGCGATGCGCTGCTCGAATGGTGTGAGACTCATGATCTGCCGGACGTCGACCTGATGATCAGCGGCTCCCATGCACACAGCCTCACCCTCCTTCGGCGCGGAGTCGTCGATCTGGCCGCAATAGATGCTCACAGCTATCCCCTGCTCGATACCCGTGGTGTGCGGATCATTGGGTCCAGCGCGCCATCTGCTGCGCCACCCTTTGTGATGCACACCGATTGCACAGCGCCGGTGGAACTTCTGCGCACTGCATTGGGCGAGACCATCAGGCATGCCGGTATGGGAATTGGTATTGGCGGGCTTCTGCCCGCCGATCGGACGACCTACGCCGCACAACAGGCCACCGCTGGCAGCCGCAACACCTCGGCACGCTGGTGCATGGCGCAGGGCGGCGAAGTGCGCTTCCTCGAGCAGAGCCCGCTGAAACTAGAGGTCATCCGATAGCTCGGTCTCGGAGAGGATGTAGCGCTCGAACTCCTCCTCGAACACCAGTTTGCGGGTATCCGTGATGTGATCGATGTAGAGGCGGCCGTCCAGATGGTCGAACTCGTGTTGAAACACCGTGGCTGGAAATCCGCGCAGCTCCAGCTGCTGTCGTTTCCCGTCGATGTCCAGGGCGTTGACGCGGATGTGCTGCGGTCGCTCCACGAAACCGCGCAGACCCGGCACCGACAGACAACCTTCCCAGTAGCCGGCAGTCGCCGGATCGATCAATTCGATGGTGGGATTCACGAACACCGTCAGTGGCAGCGCGGCGATTTCACCATAGCGGGAAGGGCCGCCGGACATCTCCACGATGGCGAGCCGCAGCGGCTCGTCGATCTGGGGCGCTGCCAGACCGATACCGCCATAGTCGTGCAGTGTGTCGATCATGTCTGCGACCAGGCGCTGCAGTTCCTCGGTGCCGAACTCATCCGGCGCGAGGGGCAGGGCAGCACGACGCAATGTCGGATGTCCCATGCGGATGATTTTTCTTACTGCCATTCTTCGGACCTCATAGCTTCAGACCTCAGAGTGCTGCAGCCTGGCGCGTCATATCACAGTTGTGAATGACTGCCAGCCCGCTTCGGTGATCACGCCATCCAGCGGTATGTCCCAGGGCTTGTGCTCGAGACGTGCCGGACTGCGCTGAACTTCATGGGCCAGACCGATAAGCCGTGGGCGCAGGGTCGCGGGCAGGCGACCGAGAAAGCGATCGTAAAACCCCAGCCCCATTCCGACCCGGTTGCCCTGGTCATCGAATGCAACCAGCGGCATGAAGAGCAGCGACAGACCCAGGGGGTGCATGAAAGGGGATCCCATCGGTGGTTCGCCGATACCGAACCGGTTACGCAGGAGACGGGCATCCGGCGTCAGCCGGTAAAAGTTCATGTGCGCCTGCCGGGCGGCGACCACGGGCACCGCCACCACTTTCGACATCGACCAGAGTCTCTGCAGCAGTGGCAGGGTGTCGAGTTCGCCATCTGCTGCGTTCGAAAGATAAGCACCCACTGCACCGCTGCCCAGCAGCAGTGTGGAACAGGCTGCAGCGCGACTCACCGCGAGGGCGTGTTCACTCTGTTCGAATCGATCGAGGTTGCGTCGTGCTGTGCGGAAACGTTGCCGGACATTCATCGCGGTTGGTTCTCATGCCCGCTGTCGTTTCAGGGCGCGTCCGCCGCTCATTGCGGGATACTCCTGATTCAGCGCAGCAGTGAAAGGTTGTCTCCCGAAATGCCGCTGTCCGGTTAGCCCTGAACCGTCTCGGCTCAAGGCGGAGGCCGAGTGTTGCATCTAAGGCTTCCCGGGTCACACACGAGGTGTGACGACGGACGTGCACACTGACACAAAACCAGGACTCCTTGGGTATCTATAACGGCTCAAGGACAACACCAGCTGGCGCACATCCCAGGAGACAGGATGGAGTATAGCGAAAACGACGCGGCTGACACCGCTTGACATGAGAAGTGGGTTACAGGTTCAGCTGTTTGTGATCTGCAAGTACTCGACCGAGACGCTCGGAAAGCCGGCTGACCTTGGAATCCACCAGTTGCTCTGTGGTATCCACCGCGCGCTTGTTGGACAGATACTCGTTGGTGATGTTGAGTGCCGCCATCACCGCAATGCGATCCATGCCGAACACTTTGCCGGACTGACGGATCGCTGCCATCTGCGCATCGAGATGGCGGGCGGCCGCGTTCAGCGCATCGACCTCTTCCCGCGGACAGGCAACCTGATATTCCTTACCCAGGATCTTCACACTGACGGTGGTGCTATCGCTCATGACTCCTGCTCCAGCGACTTCAGCCGCACAATCATCGATTCGACCCGGCTCTTCGCCAGCTCGTTCTTTTCGATCAGCTTGGCCCGCTCGGTAGTCCAGTTCTGCTGCTGGGCGCGCAGTGCCCGGTTTTCCCGGGACAGCACACCGCACAGCTCGATCAGCTCTTCGACCCGATTTTCCAGCGCAGCCCAGTCGTCGCCAGCCATGCCAATTACTTCTACAAAACGCAAGGGACGATAGTTTGCGGGGAAAATCACAGCATGTGAAGCCACTGAATCGACCGGCGACAGCGCTCGCATCAGGCACTGTTCCGATTGGATCTGCTGGGGTTGTCGGCGTCACAGGGGGTTGCCTGTGCCTCGCGCAGCCGCTCCGCGGTGCCCGCCCTCTGCGGACTTGCCGCCTGTTACCGGCGCCAGGCCGCCGGCAACAGGCGTCAATCCGCTGCCGGTTGGCTGCGCTACACGGCCCAGGTAACCCCCTGTGACGCCGACGCCTCCAGCTGTTTCAGTCGGGCCAGGTGCGCGGGCGAGCGCTGTCGCCGGCCGGTGATCTGGTAGCATGGGCGCCTTCCTTTAATTGGTTTTGTGCATCTTGTCTGATCTGACTGCGCTGGCGATGAATGCCATTGACGGGCCGGTGGCGTCGCTGTCGGTCAGTGAGCTGCATGGGGCCGTGATCGGCATTGCCGTGGGAGATCCGCAGGTGTTTCTGGTGCAGTCTCTGGTCGATCTGCTGGGTGCAGAGGCGCTTGCGGATCAGGAGACGGTGCAGGCGTTTGTCAATGAAGCGGTGGAGGCACTGCACCAGCAGGATTTCAGCTTTACGCCAATGCTGCCCGAGGATGAAGTGCCGCTGGTCGAGCGCCTCGAAGCGCTGGGTGAGTGGACGCAGAGCTTCCTGGCCGGGCTCAGCGCCGGCCTGGAAGGCCGGGACGATGTGTCCTTCGACAGCATGAACGAGCAGGCGAAGGAAATTGTCGCAGACTTCGCGGCGATTGCCGCTGTGGAGGTCGAAGACGATGCCGCCAGCGAGGACGCCGAGGCGGACTTCGTGGAGCTCGAAGAATTCGTAAAGGTTGGCGCGCTGCTGCTGATCAGTCTGCTGAACGATGTCGAACAGAATCCCGAAGAGTGAGTTCAAGCGCCGTCGCACGGCGCTGATGGGCCTGATGGAGCCGGATTCCATTGCGGTGATTCCGGGTGCCGGCCGCAAGCTGCGCAACCGGGACACGGAGTACCTGTTCCGCCAGGACAGCGATTTCCACTATCTGACCGGCTTCGGCGAGCCGGACGCCCTGCTCGTGCTGGCCCCGGGTCGCGCCCATGGGGAGGTGATCCTGTTCTGTCGTGAACGCCATCCCCGGGCAGAACTCTACGACGGCGAGCGCATGGGGCCCGAGCGCGCCGGAGACTGGCTGGAAGTAGACGACGGCTTTCCCATCAGCGATCTCGATGAAATTCTGCCGGGCATGCTCGAAGGCCGGGAGCGCATCTATATCACCCTGGGCGAATATCCGGACTTCGATGAGCGGCTCATGCGCTGGGTGAGCAGCATCCGGGCGCGGGAGTCTGGCGGTGCGATCCCGCCGGGCGAGTTCGTGGCCCTGAAGCATCTGCTGCACGAGCAGCGCCTGTACAAGTCCGCCGCTGAAATCCGGGTGATGCGGGAGGCGGCGCGGATCACCTGTCTGGCCCACGAGCGCGCCATGCGTAACTGCCGGCCGGGCATGAACGAAACCCAGCTGCAGGCCGAACTCATCTACGAGTTCATGCGCCACGGTGCACGCTCCGAGGCCTATCCCAGCATCGTTGGGGGCGGGGAAAACGGCTGTGTATTGCATTACGTGCGCAACGATGCGGTGCTGCGCAAGCCCGATCTGGTGCTGATCGAT
The DNA here is from genome assembly GCA_041395945.1 of Pseudomonadales bacterium. Taxonomy (NCBI): domain Bacteria; kingdom Pseudomonadati; phylum Pseudomonadota; class Gammaproteobacteria; order Pseudomonadales; species Pseudomonadales bacterium. The sequence goes on along the minus strand of JAWKZN010000003.1, from coordinate 270,342 downwards.
GCCGGCTGTGAGTTCGAGCATTACGCCGCCGATGTCACCCGCACCTTCCCGGTGAGCGGTCGCTACAGTCGCGCCCAGGCGGCCCTGTACGACATCGTCCTGGAAGCCAACCAGCAGGCCATCGCCGCCTGTCGACCGGGAGTACCCTTCAACGAACCCCACCAGGTGGCCACCCGGGTGATGGTCGACGGTCTGCTCGAACTCGGACTGCTGACCGGCGATGCGGCGCAGATTCTCGAATCCGAAGCCTATCGGCCGCTGTGTCCACACAACACCTCCCACTGGCTCGGCAGTGACGTCCACGATGTCGGCGACTATCGGGTCGACGGTGCCTGGCGGGAACTGGAACCCGGCATGGTGCTGACCATCGAGCCGGGCATCTACATACCCCGCAGCGAGGCGACCGCCCACCTCGCCAGCCGCTGGCAGGGCATCGGCATCCGCATCGAAGACAATGTGCTGATCACCTCCGCAGGCGCCGAGGTCCTCACGGCGGCCGCGCCGAAGGCCAGATCCGATATTGAAGATCTGATGGCAGCATCGGGATGAGTGTGGACCCCGAATACCAGGCGGCCATCGTCGGCGGCGGTCTGGTGGGCGCGGTGGCGGCCCTTTCGCTTGCGCGTCGCGGCTGGTCGGTTCTGCTGCTGGAGCGGTCCCGGCCGGTTCCGGCCGACGGCCGCTTTCTTATGGATGTGCGCAACGTCGCCCTGGCCCCGGCCTCCCAGGCCCTGCTGGCGGCGGTGGGTGTCTGGGCCGAGCTGCAGCCCGCCCCCTATGTACGCATGGAGGTCTGGGAAGAACGGGGCACCGAGGCCATGTCTTTCAGCGCCGCGGAAGTCGGACGCCGGGAACTGGGCTGGATAGTGGAGAACGGCCGCGCGCTGGCCGCCCTGTGGCGGGCACTCGATGTCGAACCCGGCATCCGGCTGGTACTCGGCGAGCGGCTCGAAGCGATCGAGGAGACCGCCGCCGGGATCCGGCTCTGTACCGACGGCGGAACCTACGACGCCCGCCTGCTCATCGGCGTGGATGGTGCCCGATCCACCGTGCGGGAACTCAGCGGTACCCGGCTGGCGACCTTCCCGACCGGCCACGAAGCGCTGGCGACCCTGGTGCGCACCGAGTCACCCCATGAGGGTGTGGCGCTGCAGCGTTTCCTCCTCGATGGCCCCCTCGCCCTGCTGCCCAGCCGCGAGCCAAGTATCAGCTCGGTGGTCTGGTCCCAGTCACCGGACCAGGCAGGGCGCCGTCTCGCCCTGCCGGAGCCGGACTTCTGCACTGAGATCGGCCGCGCCATCGAACATCGTCTGGGCGCCATCGAAGCGGTGGCCGAGCGCCACACCTTCCCCCTCGCCCAGCAGCTGGTCGACGATTTCAACCCGACTCCCCGGGTTCTGCTGCTGGGAGATGCCGCCCGGGTCGTGCACCCCCTGGCCGGCCTGGGCGCGAATATCGGCTTCGAGGATGTCCGCGAGCTGCTGGACGGGGTCGACACCCTGCCCCGGGGCACTGACCCGGGGGCTGCCGGACTCTGGCGCGCCTTCGCCCGGCAGCGGCGCGCCCGCGCCCGGTTCATGCTGAGGCTGATGAGCGGCTTCAAACAGGTCTACGCCGCCGACAGCCCCGCGGCACAGCTGCTGCGCAATGTCGGTGTCGGCTGGCTGAATCGGGCGGCACCCCTGAAACAGCAGTTCATCCGCGAGGCGCTGGGGAGACTCTGATTTAATAGCCAGGCCCCGGCGCTCCCCCGGTCCGCCGGGTCGAAGCTTCCTGAATCTCCACGACAGGCAAACATGAAAAATCGCACAGCCCTCTATGACTCCCACGTCGCCGCCGGCGGCAGGATGGTGGATTTCGCCGGCTGGGAAATGCCCCTGCACTACGGTTCCCAGATCGCCGAGCACCAGGCGGTGCGGGAGCGCTCGGGAATGTTCGACGTCTCCCACATGACGGTGATCGATGTGCAGGGTGCGCGCGCGCTGGATTTCCTGCGCCGGCTGGTTGCCAATGATGTCGGTCGTCTGGAAAGCCCGGGTCGGGCGCTCTATGGCGCCCTGCTCAATCCGGGTGGCGGAGTGGTCGACGATCTCATCGTCTATCGGCGCGCGACCGACTACCGGCTGGTGGTGAATGCGGGTACCCGGGACAAGGTGCTGAAGTGGCTCAATGATCACAACGACGAAGGGGTGGGCTTGTTCGAACGGGATCTTGCCATGGTCGCCCTGCAGGGGCCGGACGCGGTGGGGTTGAGCGGTGAACTCACGGGTGCGGGCGGCATCGATGCGCTGAAGCCCTTCACCTTCCTCGAAGCCGGCGAGCAGATGATTGCGCGCACCGGCTACACGGGTGAGGACGGTGTGGAGGTCATCCTGCCTGGCGCTGCCGCGAAGGCGCTGTGGCAGGCGGCTCTGGCTGCGGGTGTCACACCGGCGGGACTTGCCTGCAGAGACACCCTGCGTCTGGAAGCGGGCCTGAATCTCTATGGTCAGGACATGGATGAGACCACTTCAGCGCTGATTTCCAACCTGGGCTGGACCATTGCCTGGCAGCCGGAGGAGCGGGAATTCATTGGCCGCGCAGCGCTGGCGGCGGAAAAAGCGGCGGGTGTTGCGCAGAAACTCACCGGTCTGGTGATGGAGGGCAAAGGCGTTCTCCGTCACGGCCAGCAGGCCTTCACGAGCGCGGGGGAAGGCACGGTCACCAGTGGTATATTTTCGCCGACGTTGGGGTACAGTATCGCGCTGGCACGCCTGCCCGCAGCCGCGACAGGCAGCGCCGAGGTCGACATCCGCGGGCGTCGGCAGCCGGTGCGCATCGTCAGGCCACCGTTCGTCCGCCACGGCAAACGCGTCTACAAGTAGCCGGTAAATACTTTTGTCAAAGCAGCCGCAGGCAATAGCGGTTAGAAAACCTGCCGGTCCATCCGACCGGTAACAGTGATCATCGAGGGGAAGGTGAAAACATGAGTGAGATTCCAGCAGAGCTGAAATATGCCACCAGCCACGAATGGGCCCGTCTCGAAGACGACGGCACGGTGACCATCGGCATTTCAGATCATGCCCAGGAAGCACTCGGCGACATCGTCTATGTGGAACTGCCCGAGGTGGGCCAGCAGATCTCCGTGCAGTCCGAAGCCGGGGTGGTCGAATCCGTGAAGGCCGCCTCCGACATCTATGCGCCGATCACCGGCACCGTCGTCGCCATCAACGAAGCCCTCGAGGACACCCCGGAGATGGTCAACCAGGATCCCTACGGAGACGGCTGGTTCTTCCGCATGGAACCGGACGATGTCACCGAGCTGGAAGAACTGCTCGACAGTGAAGGCTACAGCGAGGTCTGCGAAGCGGACGAACACTGATGCCCTTCATTCCCCACACGGCGGAAGAAGTTGAATCCATGCTCTCGACCATAGGGGTTGAGAGCATCGACCAGCTCTTCGATGAAATCCCTGCCGGTCTCCGGTCCGGCCGGCTCGCGCGCGTGCCCGCCGGCATCAGTGAGATGGCCATGCTGCGCAAGCTGGGCGAGCGGGCGGCGGCAGATCGTCCTGGACTGTGCTTTCTCGGCGCCGGCAGCTACGACCACCACATCCCGGCCGCGGTCTGGGATCTGACCAGCCGGGGCGAGTTCATGACCGCCTACACGCCCTATCAGGCGGAGGCGAGCCAGGGCACCCTGCAGCTCATCTACGAATTCCAGTCCATGATGACGGCGCTCACCGGGCTCGATGTCTCCAACGCCTCGGTCTACGACGGCGCTTCGGGACTCGCCGAGGCGGTGCTGATGGCCATCCGGGCCAACCGCAAGTCGCCGTCCCGCAGGGTGCTGGTGGCGGCCACCGTGCACCCCCACTACCGCGCGACCCTGGCGAGCATCGTGGCGAGTCAGGGCATCGAGCTCGTGGAAGTGCCGATGACGGCGGCGGGTGTGATCGATCCTGCCGCCCTGGCTGCCCAGGGCGATGCCGCCGCCGTGGTGGTGCAGCAGCCGAACTTCTTCGGTCTGCTCGAGGATGTGGATGCCCTCACCGACGCCGCAGCCGCCCTCGGTGCACTGACCATCGGGGTGGTGAATCCCTTAAGCCTGGCGCTGCTGCAGCCGCCGGGTCAGTGGGGTGCGCAAGGTGCAGACATCGCCTGCGGCGACGGCCAGCCTTTCGGCATTCCCATGGCATCCGGGGGACCCTCCTTCGGCTTCATATGCGCGAAGCAGGCCCTGGTGCGGCAGATGCCGGGGCGCATCATCGGCCGGACGAGCGATCTCGAAGGACGCACCGGGTTTACCCTGACCCTGCAGGCCCGGGAGCAGCACATACGCCGGGGCAAGGCCACGTCGAACATCTGCACCAACCAGGGGCTGCTGGTGACCGCTGCCACCATTCATATGAGCCTGATGGGCAGTGCCGGACTGCTGGCCGTGGCCGAAGCCTGCCATGCCAACACCCGCGCCCTGATCGCAGCACTCACCCGGATTCCCGGGGTGAACGAGCCGTTCACCGGACCTTACTTCCACGAACGGGTATTGCAGCTGCCGGTAGAGGCTGCGGGTGTGGTGGAAAAACTGTTGTCCCGGGGTGTGCTCGGCGGTCTGGCGCTCGGCCCCTGTTACCCCGGGATGGAGAACGCGCTGCTCATCTGCGCCACCGAGCAGCGCACGGCGGACGACATCGAGGTCTATGCGGGTGCCCTGGCGGAGTGTCTGTCATGAGCGGTATCAAACCACCACCGGTGAAGACCATATTCGATCTGGGTGTCACGGGGCGTACGGCGCGGGCGCAGCAGATAGCGTCTGCAGGAGCAGACGTCGCTGCAGGAACATCCACCGCCGCAGAATCCACCGGCGACATCCCGGCCGCCCTGCGCCGCAAAACCCCGCCGCGCCTGCCGGAAGTCTCCGAACTGCAGGCGGTGCGCCATTACACCAATCTTTCGCGCAAGAACTTTTCCATCGACACCCAGTTCTACCCCCTCGGCTCCTGCACCATGAAGTACAACCCGAGAGGCGCGCACAAAGCGGCGAGCCTGCCGGGCTTCCTCGGCAGGCATCCGCTGGCGCCGGAATCGGTGAGCCAGGGCTTCCTCGCCTGCATGTTCGAGCTGCAGGAAATTCTCGGGGATGTCACCGGTATGAAGGGTGTGTCGCTGACTCCGATGGCGGGCGCCCAGGGTGAATTCGCCGGGGTCGCCATGATCCGCGCCTATCACCAGGCCCGGGGCGATCTGGCACGCAACGAGATCATCGTGCCGAACGCGGCCCACGGCACCAATCCGGCCACGGCGGTGATGTGCGGCTACAAGGTTACCGAGGTGCCGGTGGATCGCTCCGGCGACGTGGACCTGGAGGCGCTGAAAGCCGCCGTCGGTCCCCAGACCGCCGGCCTCATGATGACCAACCCCTCTACCTGCGGAGTGTTCGAACGCCGGGTGGAGGCCATTGCGAAGACCGTTCACGATGCGGGCGGTCTGCTCTATTACGATGGTGCAAACCTCAATGCCATTCTCGGCAAGGTGAAGCCGGGTGACATGGGCTTCGATGTGCTGCACATGAATCTGCACAAGACCTTCGCCACCCCCCATGGTGGCGGCGGTCCGGGCGCGGGCCCGGTGGGTGTCGGCTCGCGCCTGCTGCCCTTCCTGCCGCTGCCCATCGTGGGTAAAGAAGGGGAGCGTTTCCGCTGGCTCGGCGCAGCCGACCTGCCCCAGAGCATCGGCCGACTCTCCGGCTTCATGGGCAACACGGGTATCCTGCTGCGGGCGCTGGCTTACGCGCTGATGCTCGGTCGCGATGGCATGCATCGGGTGGGTGAGTACTCCACCCTCAATGCCAACTATCTCGCCCGTCGGCTTGCCGCCGCCGGCTTTGAGCTGGCTTATCCGGACCGGCGTGCGACCCACGAGTTCATCCTGACCTTCAAGAAGGAAGCGAAGACGCTGAATGTCTCCGCGATGGACATCGCCAAACGTCTGCTCGACTACGGTTACCACAGCCCCACCACCTATTTTCCGCTGCTGGTGCCCGAGTGTTTCCTGATCGAGCCGACGGAAACCGAGACCAAGGCGGAACTCGACGGCTTCGCGGATGCGCTGATTGCCATTCTCGAAGAAGCGCGTACTGCACCCGAACTGGTGACCGGCGCACCCCACAGTCTGCCGGTGCGGCGGCTCGATGATGTGAAGGCGGCGCGGGAGCTGGATCTGGCCTGGCAGCCGGGCTGAGGCCGGTATCGGTCGCGCTGCCCCTACCTGATCTGCGGCCCTGCGAACTGCACCTTGATGCCGTCGGGATCGAAGAAAAACACGATGCCGATCTCAGAGCTGCCGCCGATCGGTCCCAGCTGTCTGAAACCCAGCGCATTCATCGTCGCGACCGTCGCGGTCAGATCCTTCACATAGAAATTGATCCGGTCGATACCCAGGTGATTGACCGGTGGCGCGTAGGGTGGTGCGTCATCAAAGGGACGCAGCCACCGCCGCAACTGGATCGTCGCACCGTCCGTACCTGCACCGAGGCTGATGTCTTCGCCTTCGAATTCGATTGATCCCTCAAAACCGTGTGCGGCGGCGAAGGCGCCGGAACCTGCCTGGGAGCGGGGCTTCGTTTCGGTAAATCCGAGCAGCCGATAAAACTCCCGCGAGCGTTCGAGATCCGTCACGTTCATGTTGGTGTTGGCGAGCCGCACGAGATTGGCGCCAGGCGTCCGCTTCCCGGCCCCGGGCGCCTCCATCAGTTTGAGAAAAGCGCCGTCCTGGTCTTTGAAAAAAACAAACCGCTCACCGTCGGGTGCGGTAGTCGGCGGTGAAACAAACGCCACATGCTTCGACCTGAGAGAGTCGAATGCGTCATCGAGGTCGGTGGTCGAATAGGTGGCATAGGCCATGCCGATGTGATTCAGCCTGTCGTAGGGAGGCTCGCTGCGATAGGAATCGCCGCGGAACTGTACCGTGTCGACGAAGGGCGGCGTGGGCGGGTTTGTCAGGCTGTGCAGTGACACATGGATCAGGTAGTTGTCCTCGAAGCCCAGAGAGCGTGCGAAGGTCGTGCTCGTCTCCGGTCCGGCCGGATAGATCTCACCGATGAAGCCGAGCGTTGCGTAGAAGGCGCGCTGGCGTTCCATGTCACTGGTGTTGAGCCCGAAATAGCCCTGACGCAGAAGTCCCAGATCGGCCCGGGTGAGTTGGGTGATGCGCACGCCGAGTGAGGCGTCGGACTCGCCGGAAACGCTTATTGCGATGCGGTTCTCCTGCGCCAGGGTCAGCGGTATGACGACCTCTCCATCGCCCTGGAGCTGCTGCGGTGCGCCGATGTTCTGGTCGTTGATGCTGATCCGCGCGTTATCGATGCCGCGCATCTGAAGTACCAGCCTGGCGTTACCGTCGATGGCCTTGAATGTAGCAGAGTGGTTTGTCGGCTTGCCGCGTGCGCAGGTGTAGGTACTCGGTCCGAAACGCGTGAGGTTGGCTTCATGCATAAGAGGGTTTTTCTCGCGCTCTCTTACAGCGAAGTTGATGAAAGCAGACTTAATCAGTTCGTCTGCCGAGATGGGTGAATACTCCTCAACCGCAGACCTTCTTCAACTCCTCCACAGACTCGATCGGCAGCGAGCAGGACATCCCTTCACACCGATAGGCCACCGTCCGGTTGCGCAGATCGGCGCTGGTCAGGCGCGGCAGGTAGGCGGGCAGGGTGCGGTTGTCTTCGTAGGCGATGGCGAAACTCGAACGCCAGGGTTTGTAGCCGCTGCGGGTTACCGCGAGCCAGGGAGCGAGCTGGTCGGCGGGCCCGCGGATGATGATCTGCTCCGGTCCGCGCAGTTCCAGTTCCAGTGCCGAGATCAGTGAGCAGTGCCCGGCGGGAAACTGGGTCATCTTGCCCTTGGCCCAGTCCAGGGTCGCCGCCGCCGTCTCCAGATAACGGGTCTCGCCGAACAGATGCCCGAGCTCCATCAGCACCTGGGCCATGACGCCGTTGCCGGGTGGCTGGGCGTCGTCCAGGGTCGGCTTGGGCCGGTAGATGAGGCGTTCGTGCGTGTGTGCGGTAAAGAAGAAGCCGCCCTGTTCGGTGTCGTAGAACTGCTCGATCACCGCATCCGCCAGGGCACGGGCGAAGGCGGCGTCCGTCTCCCGCCAGCGGGCGCCGAGCAGGGTGAGCAGACCGTTGAGCAGGTTGGCGTAATCGTCCAGATAACCGGGATGACGCGCCCGGCCCTGCTGCCAGGTGGCGGACAGGCGCTGGCCGTCCCACAGGCTGGTGCGGATGAAGTCCGCGCACTCGCAGGCCCGATCGATCCACGAAGGCTCATCGAGCACCATCCCAGCCCGGGCGAGACCGCGGATGGTCAGACCGTTCCAGCTGGTGAGGATCTTGTCGTCGAGGCCCGGTCGCGGTCGCAGATCCCGCTCGGCCAGCATCTTGCTCCGGGCGCTGGCGAGCGCGGCGTCGGCTTCGGCCCTGGGGAGTGACAGTCGCTCGACCACCGAGCGCCAGGCATCGTGGCGATGCAGGTTCCAGCGCCCTTCGAAGTTGGCCGGTTTGTCGACTCCGTAGAGGGTCTCCACGATCAGATACTCGGTCTCATCGAGCAGCCGTTTCAGCTGGTCGCGCCGCCAGAGATAGAAGAGCCCCTCTCCCCCTTCCGAATCCGCATCGAGTGCCGCGTAGAAACCACCGCCGGTGTGCCGCATCTCTCGCAGCAGCCACTCGGTGGTTTCCCGCACGGCCTGGCTGAACAGCTCATCGGGACCGATGCGCAGCGCATCGGCATAGAGCGCGAGCAGCTGGGCATTGTCGTAGAGCATTTTTTCGAAGTGGGGAATCATCCATTTGCGATCGGTGGCGTAGCGGAAGAAACCGCCGCCGACGTGATCGTAGATACCACCCCGGGCCATACGGGTCAGGGACGTCATCACCATGTCCAGACATTCCCGGTTGCGGTCGGCAAACGCCCAGTGGCGCAGCAGCCGGTCCACCGTGCTCGGCATCGGAAACTTGGGCGCGGTGCCGAAGCCGCCTTCGGCGCTGTCGTACTGCTGTTTGAGACTTTCCAGCGCAGCGTCGATCAGCACCCGGTCCGCCTTGCTGCGTTCGTCGCTGGTCAGGGATTCGTAGCCTTCGATTGCGGCACTGCCACCGCTGTGTTCGATCTCGTCCAGCACCTTTTTCAGGCGCTCGCTCTGTTCGTTGAGCTCCTCGCGCCGGGTCGTGTAGGTCTCGCTGATGCGCATGAGCAGATCCACGAAACCGGGCAGCTGGTGGCGCGGCGTCTTCGGAAAATAGGTGCCGCCGAAGAAGGGCATCAGGGTTTCCGGGTCGAGGAACATGGTCAGCGGCCAGCCGCCCGTCTGCTGGGTGAGCACCTGGTGGGCGAGCTGGTAGACCTTGTCCAGGTCCGGTCGCTCTTCCCGATCGACCTTGATGTTCACGAAGTGCTCGTTCATCACCCGTGCCGTGGCCGCATCCTCGAAGGATTCGTGGGCCATCACATGGCACCAGTGGCAGCTCGAGTAGCCGACGGACAGGAGAATGGGTTTACCGCTGTGCCGGGCCAGCGCCAGGGCGGCTGCGTCCCAGGGCTGCCAGTCCACCGGGTTATCGGCGTGCTGGCGCAGGTAGGGGCTGGTTTCTCCGCCAAGTCGGTTGCTCACCGGCCGTGCGTCCGCTGCGCGGGTGTCCACAGGGCGGGTGTCCACAGGGCGGGTGTCCACAGGGTGTGTGTCCGCAAGGCGGGTGCCCGCAAGGCGGGTGCCTTTAAGGTGCGGGTCCTCAGGCTGTTGACCACGAAAAATCCCTCAAGACTTCTGATCGATGAAGTCGCTATCCTGCCATCGAGGGGCGCTGGTTGGTAATTTTTCCCCCATTAGGGTTCAATCATCGCGATTCAATCTAATCGGGAACCCTGTTGTCGTGGTCGATGCAGACGGCTTTCGTCCCAATGTCGGCATAGTTCTGACCAATGATCAGGGCCGAGTGCTGTGGGCGCGCCGGGTAGGCGGCCACGATGCCTGGCAGTTTCCCCAGGGCGGTATCAAAGCGAAGGAATCCGTCGAAGATGCGCTGTACCGGGAGCTGTTCGAAGAGGTCGGGCTGGAGCGCGACCACGTCGAAGTACTGGCCTGTACCAGCGGCTGGCTGCGCTACCGCATTCCGCAGCACATGCGCAGATACAACTCCACCCCCGGTTTTCAGGGCCAGAAGCAGAAGTGGTTTCTGCTGCGCATTCTTGGCGAGGATCGACTGGTGGACGTGGAAAGAGCAGACAAGCCGGAATTCGATCACTGGTGCTGGGTCAGTTACTGGTATCCGGTCAGCCAGGTGGTGGATTTCAAGCGCGACGTCTACCGGCGGGCGCTGAAGGAACTTGCCCCCCATCTACCGGCGGGTGATGAGCTGCCCGCATTGCAACACCGCCAGTATTGACCGGCTCCGGTTAACAGGATGCTCAGCATTTTGCGCAGAATCGTGGAAGACGTCGCCAGAGCGTCGACGTTCAACGAAGCGCTGAGCCTGCTCGTACACGACATCCGCAAGGCGCTCGGCACGGAGGTCTGCTCGGTCTACCTGATGGAACCCCAGGGCGAGCAGCTGATGTGCGCGGCTAATGAAGGTTTCAACAAAGTGTCTGCCGGTCAACTCCGGCTCGGCCGCAAGTCGAGCCTGGTGGGGCTCGTGGCGGAACGGTCAGAACCCATCAACCTCGACAACGCCACCCTGCACCCTCGCTTTCATCTGGTGCCTGAACTCGGTGAGGAATCCTTCAATGCCTTTCTCGGTGTGCCGGTCGTGCATCACCGGCGCGTGCTCGGTGTGCTGGTGGTACAGCAGCGCGAACGCCGCAAATTCGATGAAAGCGAAGAGGCGTTCCTGGTCACCCTGTCCGCACAGCTCGCCACCATCATCGCCCACGCGGAAGCCACCGGTGACATGGCCAAGCTCTTCCATGGCAGCATCGAACCGGCCCTGGAGCGGGCGGATGCGATGTTCCGGGGCGTGGGCGGTACTCCGGGTGTCTGTCTGGGTACCGCGGTAGTCGTGCACCCCGAGGCAAGCCTGGAGTCGGTGGGCGAGAAGATGGTCGAGGATGTGACCCTCGAACTGCAGATTTTCGATCGGGCGGTGGAATCGGTCCGCAACGACATGACGCGGATCATGGAGCAGTTTTCTGCCAGCCTGCCGCCGGAAGAACTGGCGCTGTTCGACGTTTATCTGCACATGCTCGACGATAATGCGCTTTCCGGTGATATCCGCAACCGGATCCGCAAAGGTTCCTGGGCCCAGGGCGCGCTCAAACAGGTGATCCACGAACACCTGCGCCGTTTCGAAGAGATGGAAGACGCCTACCTGCGCGAGCGGGGGGCGGACGTGAAGGATCTGGGCCTGCGGGTGCTGGCCTATCTGCAGGACATCCGCTCGAAGAAGACCTACTTTCCCGACGACACCGTGCTGGTGGGAGATGAGGTCACCCCCGGCATGCTGGCCAACATCCCGGCGGGTAAGCTCAAAGGTATAGTGTCCGTGCGCGGCAGTGTGAATTCTCACGTTGCCATTCTGGCCCAGGCCCTCGACATACCCGCGGTCATGGGTGCGGTCGACCTGCCGATCCTCCACATCGACAGCCAGCGGATGATCGTGGATGGCTTCTACGGCGAGGTGTACTGCAACCCGTCACCGGGTCTCATCGAGCACTACCGGACCTTTGCCGATGGCGAACGCGCATTCGCCACCGAGCTGGAAGATCTCAAGGACCTGCACGGGGTCACCCTGGATGGTGCGCGCATCGGGCTCTGGGTGAATATCGGACTGACCGGCGACATTTCCCGCTCGCTGGATCGGGGCGCGGAAGGCATAGGCCTGTTCCGCACCGAGATACCCTTCATGACCAAGGAGCGCTTCCCGAGTGAGGAAGAGCAGCGGGTCATCTACCGGGAGCACATGGTGGCCTTCGAACCGCGACCGGTGACCATGCGCACTCTGGACATCGGCGGTGACAAGGCGCTTTCCTACTTCCCGATTGTCGAAGACAATCCCTTTCTCGGCTGGCGCGGCATCCGCATCACCCTCGATCATCCGGAGATTTTCATGGTGCAGGCGCGCGCCATGATCAAGGCCAACGCAGGGCTCAAGGGCGAGTTGCGCATCATGCTGCCCATGATCTCGAGCATCAGCGAGGTGAGTGAAGCCAGAGGACTGATCGAGCGCGCCTACGCAGAAGTCATCGAAGAAGGCATTGATGTGAAGCCGCCCCTGGTGGGTGTGATGGTGGAGGTGCCCGCCGCCGTCTACCAGGCGAATCGGCTGGCCAGCATGGTGGATTTTCTCGCGGTGGGCTCCAATGATCTCACCCAGTACATGCTCGCCGTCGACCGCAACAACCCGAGAGTGGCGAGCCTCTATCAGGACACGCACCCTGCCGTGCTGCACGCACTGCGCGAGGTGGCCCGTGCTGCGCACAAGGAACAGAAATATGTGGGCATCTGCGGGGAGCTGGCCGGCACGCCGGTAGGCGCTGTGCTGCTGCTGGCCATGGGCTATCACGTGCTGTCGATGAACGCGACCAACCTGCCGAAGGTGAAGTGGGTGATCCGCAACATCCGCCGCTCGGACGCGCGGCGCATGCTCGCCCGGGTACTGAAAATGGATACGGCCCAGGAAATTCAGTATTTCATGCGCAAGCAGCTCGCCGAAGCCGGACTGGCCCGGGTGATGCCTGGCCATCACCGTTAGCAGCCTGCCAGCGTACCTCTGCACAAGTAGCAACGGCGCGGCGACGTGCCCTGAATGCCTTGACTCACTCCCGCTCAGCGGCCGGCCGGCCAGTCTGCAAACGGTATGAGGTGCGCGCTCCCGGCACGCCCCGGGCAGCGTAGCTCTGCTCGGTAAAACGGATTTCATCCCCTTCGAAGATCACCGCGGTACTCGCCCGGGTGCCATAGTCATCACCGCGGATAAAGCAGGGCGCGACACGCCTTTCGAGTTCGATGGGTCTGCCCCGGTGCGGCAGTTCGCTGTCGGGTGGCTGGCTTTCGTCGCCCAGCAGCCGGATGAGCGCATCGTCGCAGGCGTCCGCCTCGAGGAGGCGGGTCAGGGCAGCCGTGCCCCCGACCACTTTCGGCCAGGTGGCACCGAGTTCTGCATTGGTGAGGCCATACACACCGGCACCGAGGTCCTCGGTGAATCCCCTGTTGCAGGTGTAGACGAGACTGCGGCCATCGAACAGCAGCAGATTGAATCCCCGGTAATCGTGTCCGTGTACCTGACGGGCAAAATCGTGCGCACTGTCGCTGCCTTTCAGAAAGGCTTCCACCAGCTCCCCTCTTGACCTCAACTCCCGGTCCGCTGCGGTACCTGCGGGTCCTTCCTCGGCGAAGTTGGTGACGGTGGCGAAACGGCCCTGGCGGGTAACACCCAGCCAGGTGCCGCCGGCGGTCAGATCCCGGCCGGCGAGCAGATGAGGCGAATCTTCCCAGTGGTGTGCGCCAAGGGCGGGTCGGGCGTAGAATTCATCGCGGTTCGCTGCAACGACCAGGGGCCGGTGAGAACCCGGCTGATAAGCGAACAGAACGAGACACATAGAATCACACCACAGGCCGGTGGTCGAAGCCGCCGTACTGGCGGACCGCGTCGGCGGGCGAGTGTAGCAAATCCGTCCCGAGGCAGGGTATCAGCGATGCTGGCAGCCTGAGCGACAACCAGCCGATGGACAGCAGGGGATTCGCAACAGACGCCACCCAACAACGAGTAAGGGATCTGAATGCATTATCCGTCCATCGACCCGGTGATTTTCTCTTTCGGGCCCCTGTCTGTGCGCTGGTATGGCGTGGCCTACCTCTGCGCCTTTGCCGCCTGCTGGTACCTGGGCAACCGCCGGGCTGCGCAACCCGGCAGCGGCTGGACGGCTCAGGCGGTTTCCGACGTGGTGTTCTATGGCGCCGTGGGTGCGGTACTCGGCGGACGGGTGGGCTATGTGTTCTTTTACGGATTTGATCAGTTTCTGCGGGATCCGCTGTGGCTGCTGCGCATCTGGGATGGCGGCATGTCGTTCCACGGCGGTCTCATCGGCGGCATGCTGGCACTGTGGTGGTTTGGCCGTCACACCCGGCGCAGTTTTCTGCAGGTGAGCGACTTTGTGGTACCCCTGGTGCCGCTGGGGCTGGGGCTGGGCCGGCTCGGTAATTTCGCCAATACCGAACTGCCCGGACGGATGACCGACTCGATCTTCGGCGTGATCTATCCCTGTGCGGCCGATGCCATCCGCAACATCAACCCGCTCTGCACAGGTGCCTGGGAATCCTTTGCCCGCCATCCCTCGCCCCTCTATCAGGCGTTTGCGGAAGGCCTGGTGCTGTTCGCGGTGGTCTGGCTGTATTCCCGGCAGAAACGTCCGCTGGGGGCGGTGTCCGGTGTATTTCTTGCGAGCTACGGCGTGCTGCGGCTCTGCACCGAGTACTTCCGGCAGCCGGACAGCCATCTGGGTTTCATTGCCCTGGATTTTCTGACGATGGGGCAGCTGCTCTCGATCCCGATGATCATCGTTGGTATTCTGCTGTTCCTCTACGGCAGGCGCCTGCAAACGGCTGCTGCCTGAGGATTCCGGCACCAGCAGCAAGCCTCTTCAACCGGCCGACAGCATGAAACAGTACCTCGATCTGATGCGCCATGTGCGCAGCAGCGGCACCTACAAATCCGACCGCACGGGAACCGGGACGTACAGCGTATTCGGCCATCAGATGCGCTTCGATCTGCAGGCGGGGTTCCCGCTGGTCACGACCAAGAAAGTGGCAATGCGCCTGATCATTCACGAACTGCTGTGGTTCCTGCAGGGTGCAACCAACATCCGCTATCTGCTCGACAATAACGTGCATATCTGGGATGAGTGGGCGGACGAAAACGGCGATCTCGGCCCGGTGTACGGGTCCCAGTGGCGCAGCTGGCCGACGCCGGAAGGTGGCACCATCGACCAGATCGCGAAAGTCGTGCACTCGATCCGTACCAATCCGGATTCCCGTCGCCACATTGTGAGTGCCTGGAACGTTGCGGAGGTGGACTCCATGGCGCTGCCACCCTGCCACACGCTGTTCCAGTTCTATGTTGCGGACGGTCGCCTGTCCTGCCAGCTCTATCAGCGCAGCGCGGACATCTTCCTGGGCGTGCCCTTCAACATCGCCTCCTACGCCCTGCTCACCCAGATGGTGGCCCAGGTCTGTGACCTCGAGCCGGGCGACTTTGTGCACACCTTCGGCGATGCCCATCTGTACTCGAATCATCTGCAGCAGGCGGACGAACAGCTCACCCGCCTGCCCATGCCGCTGCCCCGGGTGCGTCTGAATCCGCAGGTCAAAGACATCTTTGCTTTCAGTATCGACGACATCGAACTCATCGACTACCGCAGCCACGGTGCTATCAAGGCGCCCATTGCGGTATAGGGAGATTCTGATCCGGTACCCCGGTACTTCCTGTCGATGAAGATTTCCCTGATCTGGGCGATGGCGGCCAACGGCGTAATCGGCGCAGGCGGCAAGCTGCCCTGGCGGCTGCCGAAGGATCTGCAGTTCTTCATGGCGGTGACCCTGGGGAAACCCGTGATCATGGGCCGCAGGACCTTCGAGACACTCAGAGCCCCGCTGCCCGGGCGAACCAACATCGTTCTCACCCGGGCGGCCGATTACAGACCGGCGGGCGCGCCGGACCAGGTCAAGGTCGTGACAAACTTCGCCCAGGCGCTGCGAATCGCCGATGCCCAGTGCCGCCTCGATGGCAGCAGCGAGATCATGGTGGCGGGTGGCGCGGACGTGTATCGCCTCGGACTCGCGGTGGCCACCCGTCTCTACGTTACCCGGGTGGACGCGAGCCCCGCAGGTGACACAGTCTTTCCCGAAGTGGACTGGTCGCGCTGGCGCGAAACCAGTACCGAGAAATTTCCGGCAGACGAGCGCCACAGCGCATCTTTCACGATCTCCATCTACGACCGGGCAGACGTCAGTTCTGCGCCAGCAGCTGACTGATGCGCCTGCCATCACAAGGCAGTTCACGCCAGCTCGAGCGGGGCAGTGGTTGTGCGCCGGCCGGTTTCAGCGCGAGGATCTCCGGCACGCCGCTGTCCAGCAGCAGCAGCGCGTCGATGCGCGCGTGCATCTGCTGGAACTGAGCGATCTGGGCACCTGCGCGATCGAGATCACAGCTGCCGCGATCGAGATCCCGGAGCAGCTGTGCGACGAAGTCTGCTGCGAGGGCGCTGACACGGAACAGGCGCAGACGGCCCTGCCAGTCGAGCATTTCCAGCATCAGGGCCGAACCGCATTCATGGCAGTGTGCGATGGCGTCGGTAAAGCCGAGGTGATCATCGAGGACCCGATCTATGACCAGCGGATACCGTCCGGGTTGAAGATGCTGACAGACATTCATAATTTCAAAGGTGCACTGGATGCGCCGGCTGATTGAGCTTGATACTTAATCAGAGGTTCCCTAGTGTCCAGCCGGACCTGAGGTCAGACTGATTCTGTCCGGTACGGGTTGATGAGCATACGCGAACCGGGCAGCAGGAGTCCGGTCAGCGCTGGTGGGAGAATGAATCCGATGCACAATTGCCGAAACCTGGGCGGCGGGCTGCTGCTGATCCTGCTGACGGTCGGTCTGCCCGGCTGTAAGAGCGGACCGACCGTAACTTCCGTGCCGGGAGATGGGGCAGGGCTCCGGCAGTCCGGAAATCTGGTGATCGACGGTGTTCCGGAAATTCCCCAGACCCTGGTGACGCGTCTGCAGCAGTATCAGAATACACGCGCCGCCTACCTGAGCGGCTGGGTGGACGATGAACTGCTGATCACCACCCGCTTCGGAGACACTTATCAGCTCCATCAGGTTGCCAGCCCCCAGGGTGCCCGCAGTCAGATCACCTTCTTCGACGAGCCGGTATCCCAGGCGTTCCTGCCAACCGGAAGTTCCCACGGGTTCGTGTATGCGCGCGACGTTGGCGGCAGCGAGTTCTACCAGCTGTTCTACCACGACTGGAAGAATGCCGAGTCGCGGCTGCTCACCGATGGCAGAAGCCGTTACAGCGCGGTCGTGTGGTCGAATGCCGCAGACCGGTTTGCCTACAGCACCACCGAGCGTAATGGCGAAAACTGGGACATCCACATACAGGACCTGGAAGGCAATCGCTCAGTGCTGCTGGAAACGGATTCTGGTGCCTGGTCGGCGGCGGATTTCGCCCCGGACGATGATCGGATGCTGGTTGTGCAGTACCTTTCGATCAACGAGTCGCGTGCCTATGAACTGAACATGGACACCGGCGCGTTGCGCCCGCTGCTCGACCCTTCGATTCGGGCGGCGATTGGTGAGCTGCGTTACAGCGGTGATGGCAGAGGCGTTTACTTCACGTCCGATGTCGGCGCGGAATTCATGCGACTGCACTATCTGGATCTGGATAGCGGTGCGCTGAGCGTGCTGACTTCCGACACGCCCTGGGACGTGGAAGGCCTGGATATCTCTGCGGACGGTCGCTATCTGGCTTTCAGTCTCAATGAGGCGGGAGCCTCACGGCTGCGCATCCTGCGGCTGCCCGGGCGTACGCCGGTGGCGCTGCCATCACTGCCGGTAGGGGTGCTGAGCGGGATGCTGTTTTCCCCGGACAGTAAGCGGCTGGCGCTGGCAATAGACCAGGCCCGGGCACCCTCTGATCTGTTTACCATCGACATCGCGCAGCGCCGCCTGACTCGCTGGACAGAAAGCGAAGTCGGCGGGCTGGATCGGACCTCCTTCATCGAACCCGAACTGATCGAGTACCCAACTTTCGATCGCGACGGCGCACAGCCGCGCAGCATTCCCGCTTTCGTGTACCGGCCGCCAGGTTCCGGCCCGCACCCGGTGCTGATCAGCATCCATGGTGGACCCGAAGGACAGTATCGACCGGGATTCTCGTCCTTCAGCCAGTACCTGGCTTCCGAGCTGGGTGTGGCTGTGATCGCGCCGAACGTACGGGGCTCTGCGGGCTACGGCAAGTCCTACCTGCAACTCGACAACGGGCGACTGCGCGAGGACCCGGTAAAGGACATCGGCGCCCTGCTCGACTGGATTGCCGCCGAGCCGACATTCGATGCGGATCGCGTGGCGGTGACGGGTGGCTCCTATGGGGGCTACATGGTGCTGGCATCGCTGGTGCATTACGGCGATCGGCTCGCAGCGGGGGTGGAGTCCGTGGGCATCAGCAACTTCGTCACTTTCCTCACCAACACCCAGGACTACCGTCGCGACCTGCGCCGGGCCGAGTACGGCGATGAGCGGGATCCGGATATGCGGGCATTCCTCGAGTCGATCTCGCCGCTGAATCAGGTCGCTTCGATCACCCGTCCTCTGCTGATCTTTCAGGGTGCGAATGACCCGCGGGTGCCGGCGAGCGAGAGCGAGCAGATTGCTGCGGCGCTCAAATCGGAAGGCACACCGGTCTGGTATGTGGTGGCCCTCGACGAGGGGCATGGTTTCCGGCGCAAGATCAATCGGGATTACCAGAATGCGGCCACTGTGCAGTTTCTCGAGCGGTATCTGATCCGATGAATACATCTGCCGATCAGAAGCGCGTGCGTGTCGCCATTCTTGTCAACCCGATGTCAGGGCGGGACGTCCGCAGGCTTGCCGCGCGCGCCACCAACATGACCCACGAGGCGAAGCGTGACATCGTCGCCCGTATCGCCGCAGGTGCTCACGCCATGGGTGCAACCGATCTGTACGTCGCGAAGGAACCGTTCAATATTGCGGCGGCGGCGCTGGAATATCTCGGTCTGTCGGTGCGCTGTCATGTACTGGATAACAGAGTCACCAACACGGCAGCGGATACCGAGGCGAATCTGCTGGGCTTTCTGCGGGCCGGCTGCCGTGTGATCGTTTCGCTCGGTGGTGACGGCACCAATCGGGCGATCGTGCGCGGTCTGCGCAAGGCGGCCGGGGATCCGGAACTTGCCCGGGCAGCGGAGGATGTACATCTCATTGCCCTGTCTACGGGCACCAACAATGTCTTTCCGGTACTCGCCGAGCCGACCATCGCCGGCATGGTGGCCGGACTGCAGGCTTCAGGCGCTCTCGATGCAGCGGATGTGCGGCGGCGCTGCAAGGTGCTGCATGTCAGCGGCAGGCGCGCATCGGATACGGCACATGAGTTACCCGATGTGGGTCTCATCGATGCGGTGCTGCTGCGCCGGGATCATGTGGGCAATCTGCTGCCGTTCGACGCGGATCGGATCGAGCGCATTCTGCTGACCAGAGCGCTGCCCACAGCCATCGGCATGTCGCCCATCGGTGGCCTTCTGCACCCTGTCCGGGAGGCCGACGACGGTGGACTGCTGGTGGAACTGGATCACCGCAACCCGCCGGGTGCCGATTCGGCCGTTTTTCCAGCGCCACTTTCTCCGGGATTGTTCCGCAATGTCTGTGTCCGCAGTGTCACGCCCATTGCTTTCAACGTTGCGGTGCCATTTGCGGGGCCCGGTGTACTGGCACTGGATGGAGACCGGGATCACAAGCTGACCGACGGACACGCACTGCGCGTGGAAATCCGCCGCGACGGACCCTGGATGATCGATGTGGATGCCGCGATGCACTGGGCGGTGGGCCAAGGTATGATCGCCACACTTTCAGTCGATGCGGGCCACGCATGATCATCAAACCGAAAATCCGCGGGTTCATCTGCACCACTGCACATCCGGACGGCTGTGCTGCCAGTGTCAATGAGCAGATCGCCCGGGTGCAGAGCCTCGGTCCTGTGAAGGCCACGATGCCCAATGTGCTCGTGCTCGGTGCCTCAGGAGGCTACGGTCTTGCTTCGAGAATTACCGCCGCATTCGGCTGTGGTGCTGCGACCCTCGGCGTGTCCTTCGAAAAACCACCGATTGAAGACAAGACCGCCTCCGCAGGCTGGTACAACAATATCGCCTTCGACGCGGCGGCGCGCCAGGCCGGCCTCTACGCCAGCTCCCTGGACGGAGATGCGTTTTCCGACGACATGAAGGCACGGGTGATCGAACGCATCCGGGCAGACATGGGCAGTATCGACCTGCTCGTCTACTCACTCGCCTCGCCAGTGCGTCAGCATCCCCGAACCGGCGTGCTGCATCGTTCGGCGATCAAACCGCTGGGTGAACCGGTACACATCAAGACCCTCAATGTGGAGAGGGGCGTGGTCCATGAAGTGGATCTGGAGCCGGCAGATGAGGAAGAGGCCGCCAACACCGTGGCGGTGATGGGTGGCGAAGACTGGGAGTTCTGGGTCGAAGCACTGCAGAGCGCCGGAGTGCTCAGCCAGGGATTCCGTACCGTTGCTTTCACCTACATCGGCAGTGATCTGACCTGGCCCATCTACTGGGATGGCACTCTGGGCAAAGCGAAAGAAGATCTCGACCGGGCCGCCCGGGCCATCACGAAGAAACTCGCTGCTTTGCAGGGTTCAGGCCGGGTGGCGACCCTCAAGGCGATCGTCTCCCAGGCCTCCGCGGCGATTCCGGCCGTGCCGCTGTATGCCTCACTGCTGTTCCGGGTGATGAAGGATGCAGGCCGACACGAGAGCATCATCGAGCACGTCTACCGGCTGTTCGCCACCCAGCTCGCTGACGGGGCGTCGTTGAATCTGGACGAAGCAGGCCGCATTCGTCTGGACGACTGGGAACTGGCGCCGGAAATTCAGGATGAAGTACGCAGCCGGTGGTCCCGGGTCAGCACGGAAAACCTCAGCGAGCTCGCCGATCTGGAAGGATTCCGCAGTGATTTTCTGAAAATCTTCGGCTTCGGTATCGACGGGGTGGACTACGAGGCCGATCAGGATCCGACCATGGGACGTTCGGTCTGACCCCAGGGCACTCCGGCCGCTGCCCGATGACTGAGTGGTTGGCCTGCGGTTGCCGGTTTTTTTCTCTTTCCATGCAACCGTTCCTGGCCGCGCGGCTATCTGCTGGATAACCGTCAGAGTCAGGAGTACATCTTGGAAGAACTCGTACCCATCGTCGCGCTGCTCAGTGTCGCCCTCGTGCTGTGCTGTGTCTTCTTCTTCCGCTACCGCTCCCGCGCGGACGTGCAGCAGACTGTGCGCGCGGCCATCGAGCAGGGACAACCCCTTTCGCCCGAGATGCTCGAAGCGCTGGGTACCGATTTCGGTGGCCAGAGAGATCTGCGGAAAGGGGTGGTGCTGATCGCCGTTGCCCTGGGTATTTCAGGGATGGCCCTGGGTCTTGCGGAGGCCGACCTGCTCGGCATCGCGGCGATCCCGGCGTTCATCGGTCTGGGTTATCTGCTGCTGTGGCGCCTGACGTCGGCGCAGAAGCGCTGAAAGACTTCCAGGCCGGCGCGACGCCCGGCGATGAGTCGCTGGTGGCCGCGGTGCTGGCGCTGGGGGATGGCGCGGCTTTCGCTGTCCTGATGCGCCGTCATCAGCGCCAGATCTATCACCTGCTGTTGCGTCTGTGCCGTAATCACGCAGCTGCGGAAGACCTCTGCCAGGAGACGTTCCTGCGGGCCTGGTCGAAACTCGAGCACTACGAAGGCCGGGGATCCTTTGCCGGGTGGTTGAGCCGCATTGCCTACAACCTGTTTCTCCAGCACCTGAGGCGGTGGCCGCCGGAGAAGGCCATGGAGTCTCTGGATGTATCCGCTGCGTCATCCCAGGCCGCCGGCGCACTCACCACACCGGATCATGGCGACCTGCTGCCCGAACTGGATCGCCTGCTGGGCGCGGTATCAGACGAGGAGCGCACCCTGCTGGTGTTGAGTTATGCGGGGGGATTGAGCGCCACGGAAATCGCGGCCATGCTCGACAGGGCGCCCGGAACGGTGAAATCCCAGATACACAGGGCCAAAGAAAAGATACGCGAGAAGTTCGCGATAGAGGTTGGGGTATGAAACACGACGATCCCCTGGATGACCTGCTGCAGCGTGCATTTGCCACCGAGCGGGCGGCCTTGGATATGCCGGATGTGGCCGGCACAGTGCTGCAGCGCATGCGCCGCCGGGCGCGGCTGCGGGCACTGGTGCTGGGCAGCGTGGGTCTGATCTGTGTTGCGGTGCTGGAAATGAGCAATCTGTCTCTGGGGTCGATCCTGACATTCTGGGGCCGGGAATTGACCGTGCTGCTGCACGGCGACGCCATCCTGAGTGTGACCCTGGTACTGCTGGGACTCGCCGCGATCGTGGCAACGGACGCGGAATTCGCCTGATCCACGCCGCCCGGCTCTATACACTGGTGGGGCGTTCGGCCCACACCCCCTCTGGGAGACTACGCCTCCACACCCCGAACGGTTGATTCTATTAATGACGGGTGGATGCACATCGGCAGAGCGCGCGCGCCAGAGGATTCCGGGATCTCGGCTACCTTGGATTTGCCCTGCTCGGTCTGGCCCTGGCGTTTGAGCGAGGGCGTCCTGATCCCATGTTCCTGGCTGCCGCAGCAGCGGCATGGTTGCTCTTCGCCCGACTCGCCCCGCGCTGGGGGGTGGAAGAATCGACACTGTGTCAGTTCGACTGCCTGTTCGTGCCTCTGGCCAGTGTGCTGGCCGAAGTCGATTTCTGGAGCGGAGTAGTCCTGACCTGTGTGCTGCTGACGGGGGTGGCCGCCCATGGCGGTCCACGGCTGCTGTTCAAGGGTGGATTTCTCGCCGCTGCATCCTGGCTGATCTCAGGCGGCTTCGCAGTGCCCATCGCCATGCCGGACCCATTCATCTGGCGGGTCTGGGTGTCGATCGTCCTGCTGTATGCCTTTTCCATCGGCATCGCGCTGGTGAGCTATCGCCAGGCACGGCGCCTGCAGGCGCGCAGGGCCGTCGCGGTGCGTGAATCCGAGTCGCTGAAGGATGCCAACTCCCGTCTGGCGAGGTATCTCCCTGCCTCGGTGGGGCGCCTGCTGCTGTCTACCCCGACCCTGCGTCAGACACCCGTACACCGCTGGGTCACCGTGGCCTTTATCGACGTGGTCGGATTCACTGCGCTGGTGGCGGACCGACCCCTGGCGGAGGTTGCAGATGTGGTCAACGACTACCTGGCCAGTCTCGCCGATCTGGTGGCCGATCGGGGCGGTGAACTCGGCAAGTTTCTCGGCGACGGGGTGCTCGTCTATTTTGAGGAAAGCGGTTCCGCGGAGCTGTCGCGGAGCCGGGATGCCGTCCGCTGCGCGCAGCTGTGTGTGGAGGCGAATCGAACCCTGCTTGCGCTGGCCGAACGCTGGAGGCAGCGTGGCCTGCTGGTGTCCCTGCATACCCGCACCGGCATCGCCAGCGGCTACTGTGCAGTGGGGGACTGGGGCGGCGAGGATCGGCTGGATTTCACCCTGATCGGTTCGGTGGTCAATCTGGCCAGCCGCCTGCAGGCGGACGCCCCGCCCGGCGGCATTCTCCTGTCTGAAAATGCTGCCCTGCTGATCTGCCAGGACCCGGTGCTGGCCCGGCGGGTTGAACCGCTGCCCGTCAGAAACCTGCGCGGTCTGGGACTGTGCCGGCCGTTTCGCCTGGTTGACGGGCGCCCGGCGTCTGCTAAGGTGCCCGCGACCTGAAATCACCCCGGGACGCTCCACATTTCATGAGCAACGTTTTCCTCGATGCCTGTGCAGCCAGGCCCACGCCGTATACGCCCATCTGGCTGAACCGCCAGGCGGGTCGCTACATGCCCGAATACCATGCCGTAAAGGGCAAGCTGCCGAGCCTCGAGTTCTTCAAGAATCCGGAGAAAGCCGCCCAGGCAACTCTGGACGCACAGCGCATCCTCGGGGTGGATGCGGCCATCATGTTCGCCGACCTGTTACCGATCATGGAGCCCATGGGCCTGAATCTCGACTACAAGGCCGGTGAGGGCCCGGTGTTTGCCAACCCGGTGCGAAGCGCCAGGGACATCGAGGATCTGCGAGTGCAACCGGCGCTGGAAGCCACCCCTTACATCGCGCAGACCGTGAAGAACATTCTCAGCGGACTGCCGAAAGACATAGCGCTCATCGGCTTTGCCGGTGCGCCGTTTACCCTGGCTTCCTATGCAATTGAAGGTCGCGGCTCACGCAACTACGTACACGTGAAGAAGATGATGTACGAAGCGCCCGGGCAGTGGCATCAGCTGCTCGACAAGCTGACCACTCAGCTGGTGAGCTATCTGCAGCTGCAGATCGACAGCGGTGTGCAGGCAGTGCAGCTGTTCGATACCTGGGTGGGCGCCCTGTCCGTTGCGGACTTCAGCGAGTATGTGCTGCCCCATCTCGAGCGCATGATCACAGCCCTGAAATCCACGGTAAATGCAGTGCCCGTCATCTACTTCGGTACGGGTAACGGTCATCTGCTGGAAGCCACCACCGCAGCCGGGCCCGATGTGCTTGCCTTCGACTGGCGCGTGCCCCTGCTGCAGACCTGGCAGCAGCTGGGGGTTAAAGCCGTGCAGGGGAATCTGGATCCCATTGTGCTGTGCGCTGATCGCGCCACGGTGGTGCGTCAGGCCCGTGCGATTCTCGACGAAGTTGCCGGCAGACCGGGACACATCTTCAATCTCGGCCATGGCATCATTCCCGAGACGCCGGTAGACAACGTGAAAGCGCTGGTGGATTGCGTGCACGAGTATTCGGCGCGTGCCGCGCATGTCTGAACACTGAGCGCCGCTTGTTCGGCATCCTCAGAATCCTTTTTCACCTGGCGTTCTGGCTGCCCCTCGGAGTCTGCACCTGGCTTGCCCTGGTGCCCGACCTGCCGGACAACCCGGTGTTCAGATTGAGTGACATCGTCCTGCATGCCGGGGCTTTCATCTACCTGACCTTTGCCCTGGTGCTGGTGCTGGAAACGGGTCCGCGCAGCGCCGGGAAAACGCCCCATCTGCAGGTCGCCGGCTGGATGCTGGTGTATGGCTGCGCGCTGGAGGTGGCTCAGCATTTCCTGCCGGTGCGCGTGGCTGAATTCAAGGACCTGCTGGTGGACGCCATCGGCATCGCGATTGGACTTGTGTGTGCGCATCTGTTGTCGCAGCGGGTAAGGGACACGGCGACGCGTCTGCTCAGTCTGTTCTGAGTCGAAGCGGGCAGTCAGTCGATGCGGCTGTCCAGCACGGTCTGACAACGCCAGACGATCTGCAGGCTCTCGCCGGAGTCAAGCAGACTGTAGATCTCCAGCCCGGTTTCCGAGTGAGTCGCGCCCTGCAGTTCGTAGCGTACGTCGAAGTACATGTGCGCCATGTGAACCACCGGCGTCCCCGGACGCGATGCGAAGGAAAAGGTCTCGTAGCGGGTGACCGAGAAGTCCAGCAGGGTAGCCGATTCGGAAAAGTCCCGATAACTCGCAACCACCGCGTCGCGGCCGACAATGGGTGTCTCGAGATCCGGTGGCAGCATGACGGTATCCGGATGGTAGAAGGCGGCAAGCGCGTCCGGATCGCCGTGCTGCCAGGTGGCGTTGAGGGCATCCAGAAATTTTCCGATCCGTTCATTCATGTGCTGCTGCCTGGCATGCAGCCGGCTCAGGTTGCAAACAGCTGACCATCGATGTCCTTGAACGCTTTGAATTCCAGCGCGTTGCCACTGGGATCCAGAAAAAACATGGTGGCCTGTTCGCCGGGTTCACCTGCGAAACGTATATAGGGCTCGATGATGAATTCGGTCTTCGCGGCACGCAGTCGATCGGCGAGCTGCTGCCAGTCCGCCATGGTCAGCACCACACCGAAATGAGGCACGGGTACATCGTGGCCATCCACAGGATTCGAGCCGGATGGGCGGGCGACATCGCTTACATGACACACCAGCTGATGGCCGCGGAAGTTGAAGTCGACCCAGTGATCGGCGCTGCGGCCTTCGGCGCAACCCAGAAGATCACCGTAAAAGGACCGTGCAGCGACAAGATCGTGCACGGGAATTGCGAGATGAAAGGGTGTCAGAGCTGCACTCATTGCGGGGGTCTGTTTTCGAGGATCTTTTTGATGAGATCGAGGTGGCTGCCGACAAACAGGTCGGAGACCACGCGCTCTTTGATGATGCCGTCGGAGCCGATGAGAAATGTAACCCGGCGCACACCGAAACCCAGAGGGCCGTCGACACCGTAGCTGCGGATGATTTTCTTGTCCTGATCGCAGAGCAGCGGAAAGGGCAGGCCGTATGTGGTGGCGAAGCGACGGTGGCTTTCCGCGCCCTGGGGGCTGATGCCCAGTATGGAAACATCGGCCGCGTTGAGATCTTCGAAGCGATCCCGGAAGGCGCAGGCCTCCGCGGTGCAGATGGGTGTGAAGTCCGCCGGATAGAAGTAGACCACCACGGCACCGCGCTGCAGCAGATCGCTGAGGCTATGGCTCACGTCCTCCTGGTCACGGGCCGTGAAGTCCGGTGCTCGGTCGCCTGTGCCCAGCATGGTGGGTAGCCTCGCCTGCTCTGGAAGGTTTGTGGTTGTACCCTATTCCCGTTGGCGCAACAATGGCCGGGCTCCGGGACAGGGCTGTAACTGCCGCGGGGTATGGAATCACCTGTGAATTGAGCGCTATGAAGAAACTGTACGTGGGAAATCTTCCCTGGAGCGTCGACGACGCGGAACTGCGCACGATGTTCGAAGCCATGGGAGCGGTGCACTCCGCGACTGTGATTGCGGACCGTGAAACCGGCAGGTCACGCGGCTTCGGCTTTGTCGAGATGGATGACGATGCGGCCGGAAAGGCGATCGCCGAGATGAACAACAAAGAGGTCGGCGGGCGTCCGTTGCGGGTCAGCGAGGCGAACGACAAACGGCGTTGATTCGGGTGACTCACCCGATCGCTGAAGGCCCGTTCGCTCGATGCGCGGTGGTCAGATCCGCGACCCGGGCCTGGCAGCAGTCGATGAGGTCCCGGGAAGCGATTCCCAGTTCCAGTCCGCGTCGCCCTGCGCTGATGTAGAGGGTGTCGAGTAACAGCGCCCGGCTGTCGATGAAGGTCGGGAGCTGTCGCTTCTGCCCGATGGGACTGATACCGCCGATCACATAACCTGTCAGGCGCTCGGCCGTGATGGCCGGTGCCAGGGTGGCGCTTTTTGTTCCGCAGATACGGCCCAGCGCCTTCAGGTCGAGGGATTCGGCGACCGGTATGACCGCGACGCCGTGGTTGCCACCCTCCCATTCGAAGATCAGCGTTTTGAACACCACGGTCGGGTCCAGGCGGAGTGCGGCAGCCGCGGCCACACCCAGATTGCTCGTCTCGTCCACCTGGTAGCGCAGTACCTGATAGGGGATACCCGCCGCGTCCAGCGCACGAATGGCGGGGGTCATGAGGGATCGGAATCCGGCAGGTACGCATCCACGCTGTGACGCCGGGGTCCGCCGGGCAAGGTCAGAACCATCAGCGCAACCCGCTTGTTGCCACCTTCTGTGGCCTGCTCATCCACCGCCCTGAATCCCATGCGCTGATGGAACGACAGGGAACCGGGATTGGGCGGTTCGACATTGACCTCACAGGTGATCAGACCCTGGTTGCGACGGTGCTCGATGAGTGCCTGATAGAGGCGCTTGCCGATCCCCTGGCCGCGTACCCGGGGATCAACCACCACCCGATCCACGTAGGCAAAGCTGGGATAGCGGTCCCGGAAGTAGAGGAAGTTCGGACTGCCGTAATCGGCCTGCTCGTTGAGCGCGAGCAGAAATCCCGCCGGGCTTCCTGGCGCCGCGGATTCCCGGGCCACCAGCAGGACTTCGGCCTGCCGGTGCAGCTTTTCGAGCAGATTCCGATCGATCCGGTTCACCGCGGGCACGGCCGCGGTGTTCATGGTCAGCAGCGCGTCGTAGTCGTCCGGGTGCGCGGTCCCGATCTGCAGCGCCTTGTGTTTCATCTGTTACCTGATCTTGAGATCGCCCGGCGCGTTCACTGCGCGGCGCGAACTTCGAGCGATTCGCCAAGAAAGCCTTCAATCGGCAGGCCGCCGAAGTTGATTCCGTTGGCCCGGGCGATGGCATCTTCGAGGGAGAGCCCACGGTGACGGTAGAGATAAGCGGCATAGAGGTGACTGGCGCGCCAGGCCACCGTGCAGTGGAGGAGTACCTTCCCCTCTGCCGTGGCCAGAACGTCTGCGAAGCGTTCCAGGGTTGCCGGCGCGTATGGCGTGTCCGGTCCTCCGGAGGGCAGATGGACGTAGTCCATACTGAGGTCCGCCAGGGTGGCGGCCTCATCGAAAGGCAGCGCACTCATCTCCGGCTCGGTGCGCAGATTGATCACCGTGGTTACCCCTTCCTTACGCAGGCGCGCGAAGCCCTCGGGAGTGGGCTGGCCCGATATGTAGAGGCGCTCGTCCGCCCTGGCCAGCACGGTGTTGAATCCGGTTGCGTCCAGCAGTACGGCCGGTCCGTCTGCCCGCGCCTGCGGGAAAGCCAGCAGGGAGAACGATATGAGGGCAGCTGCGGTGGCAATATTCATCAGACGGTCCAGACGCTATGGATCGGTGGATAGTACCGGATGGTCGGGATGCATGTGGAACTCGAAGGCGCAGCCGGTACTCAGTTCGAAACGCCAGGCGATCAGCGTGCCCTTGTGGTCACGCCTGGGCGCTATGGCTGTGAATTGCGGTCGCCCGTCGAAGGCCACCGGCACACGGGCGGTGAGATCGCGCCAGCAGCGGTCGTCCTCCGGGGCTGTGCCCCGGGGTCTTGGCGGGTGCCGGTAGACGACGCCGGAGCGGTGATCGATGACGGCCACCTGACCATGTTTGGTTTCGATTTCGAGATGTCCACTGTGCTGAGAGTCTGTTCCGCTCTGCTGTGGGCCCGATCGCCAGCAGACCAGCCGCACGGATGCCGGATGCTGATCGATGAACTCATCGAAGGCGCGCTCGACGGGCGCCCCGGGCTCGGTGTCTGCCACAATCAGCGGACGAGGCGGCCGCCGAATGCCACACGACCTCGTGCAGAGGGCAGATACACCACGTGCACATGATCGGTGTCGCGACCCAGTTTGCGGGCGACCACGCTGCACACCGCGGCCGCCTCGATGGCGAGCGCTTCGGTGTCGCCGATGTCGGCCTTGAGCACTTCCACCATCACCGGATTCAGGTCCTGGTCCAGGACGACATCGTTCTCCGCGTAGTACCGGCGCGGCTGACGGCGGACTTTGACCCAGGTTCCCGAGGGTTGTGATCCGAACAGCGCACCCAGGTCATCGGCGATTTCCTGGAGCTTCACCGCATCCGGCAGATCTGTCAGACCACTGGCCGGGTCTGCTTCGAGAATTTCGATCGTCACGATGGGCATGAGACCTCACTCCCTGCTGCAGGGTGGTGCCCGGTGCCGCCGCGCGGCCCCCTAGACCAGTGGGTAGTACTCGCGCCGGACAAAGTCTATGGTGGCGAAGGGCCAGCACCTGCTCAACCACGCCTGCACCGTTACAAACAATTCGGGCGTCATGCCTGCAGTATGTTCCTTTTCCCGCATCCACAGATACACCTCGGCGTCGGCGCTGGATGAGGGTTTGATATACACGCAGCCGATCACCTCGTCAGTAGCGGGCGCCAACACGCTGTAGGCGAAGGCGATCCGCGCATCGAATTCGGTCTCGTGACGGATCAGATCGGCCCGGTTTTCTTCGAGGGTGAAGCCGATCCTGGGCCAGCCATTGGGGCTGTGTGCCCGCAGTCGCTGCCGGGTTGCCATCACTGCTTCGTAGTCGGATCGGGTCAGATCTTCCGTCAGCTTACGGAGCCGGAAGTCCGGGTGTTCGAGTCCTTCAGGCACGGCAAAGGATTCGGGCACCAGCGCCGTAGCGCGGGCAGAAGCGGCTGGGCTGGCGGGGTTGCCCGTGCGGGTGGTCAGTTGTAAGTCTTGAGAACGCAATGTTTCGCGAAGCTGGCTGCGTCGTTGGCAGTCCAGTCGCCCTTTGGTGTGTCCACCATTTTTTTGCACCAGGCATCGCTGCCGACTTCCGGGGTGCAGGCTGGCAGCGTAAGCGCCAGCAGTGCAGCGAAGAGTGGACGGACGGTCATGGCGTGTGCTCCCGGATCGATTCATTCTGTCGGGATAATGCCGCATGGTTCCATTCGAGTCACCCGGGATGACACCGTCGTTACCCGGACCCCGGGATGGCATACCATGTCGGGGCTGGAGGGAAATTCAAGGGCGGGGCGATATGCAGGACTGGGATTCGACACGGATTCCTGCAGCGGGCAACGGGCTGCTCGATCGGCGCCTGTTTCTCCGGGCAACCACGTCACTGTTCGGCGGCGGCCTGCTGCTGAGCGCACAGGCGGCGGGCGCTCCGCGGGCGGCGTGGAGTGTGGCCCCCGGGGCACCCCTTTCCGGCTACGGCAAACCTTCGGCGCATGAACACCGTGTCCAGCGTGTGGGTATAGGGTCACAACCAGGCACCACCGGCAGTGGCGCGTCGCGCACTCCGCTGGAGCGCCTCGAAGGCACGGTGACACCCAGCGGACTGCATTTCGAGAGACACCACAGCGGTGTGCCCGCTATTGATCCCGAGCAGCACAGTCTGGTTATCCATGGTCTCGTGCGTCGTCCTCTGCGCTTCAGCATGGCGTCGCTCACCCGCTATGCGATGCAGTCCCGGCTGCAGTTCTTCGAATGTTCGGGTAACAGCGGGATCCAGGTGTCGAAAGTGCCCGCAACCCTGACCTGCGGCGAGATTCATGGACTGGTTTCCCAGAGTGACTGGGCCGGTGTGCCGCTGAACGCCCTGCTCGAGGAAGCGGGCGTGCTCCCCCAGGCGCGCTGGCTGATCGCGGAAGGGGCGGATGCCGCCCGCCTGAGCCGCAGCGTGCCCCTCGCAAAGGCCTTCGACGATGCACTCATCGCCCTTTATCAGAACGGTGAACGGCTGCGACCGGAAAACGGCTACCCGGTGCGCCTGTTCCTGCCGGGCTATGAAGGCAACATGAGCGTGAAATGGCTGCAGCGCATCGAAGTCACTGCCGCACCGGCAATGACGCGCTATGAAACCTCGAAATATTCGGATCTCGGACCGGATGGGAAAGCGGCTCTGTTCACTTTCCCGATGGGGGTGAAATCCGTGATCACCAGCCCTGCACCGGGACTTCACATGGGAGAACCCGGCGTCTATCAGATCAGCGGACTGGCCTGGTCCGGGGCGGGCAGGGTGCGCACTGTGGAGGTTTCAGCTGATGGTGGACGCAGCTGGGCTCCGGCCCATCTGGACGAACCCCCCCTGCCCCAGGCGCTGTGTCGATTCCGCTGCGCCTGGCGCTGGAACGGCGCACCCTGTCAGCTGCTTTCCCGGGCAACGGACGAAACCGGTGCGGTGCAGCCAACCCGCGCGGCCCTGGTCGAGTCCCGGGCACCTGGCGCCATCTATCATTTCAATGGCATTCAGGCCTGGCAGATCGATGCAGCGGGAGAGATCCACAATGCCTTTGTATAGGGCGCAGAGGTTTTCTGGATTTTTTGCGGTGCGCGTACAACTGTGGCGCGCGCTGGGCAGTGCGTCAGGCCGCCGCGTTGCAATCTACGTTCAGCTGGTCACCCTGCTTCTGCTTACCAGCCCGGGCTGGGGCGAGCGGCTGAATCCGGACCTCGGTGAGCCGCTCACCGCGGCGGAGATCGGCGCCCTGGCAAAGACCATCCTGCCCGACGGCACGGGTCTGCCCGCGGGTTCGGGTAGCGCCGCCGCTGGCGGCGAACTCTATGCCGTACATTGTCAGGCCTGTCACGGAGCTGACGGGACAGGCGGCATCAACGACCGCCTCGCCGGTGGCCAGGGGTCGCTCGCCGGACCGGCACCACTGCTCACCGTCGGCAGCTACTGGCCCTACGCGACCACCCTGTTCGACTACGTGCGTCGTGCGATGCCTTACCAGAGTCCGGGCTCCCTGAGTGACGATCAGGTTTACGCGCTCACTGCCTATGTGCTTTTTCTCAATGGCATCGTCGCTGAGAATCATGAGCTGAACGCCCGCTCACTACCCGCAGTCCCCATGCCGAATGCCGGTGGTTTCCACTCAAGCTACACAGAACATCCGCAACCGTCGGATCCAGGGTGAATCCATGCACGTTGTCATAGCCACACTCAGTCACGAGACGAACACCTTCTCGCCGGTACTCACAGATCTCGATCGCTTCTCCGGTGGCCGCGGCGTGCCCCTGGAAGGAGAGGAGGCGATCCGAACCTATCGGGGCACCGCCAGCTGTGTCGGCGGTTATCTGCAGGCGGCTGCCGAAGTCGGCGCCCGGGTGACCATTCCGGTGGTGGCGGCAGCCCCGCCTTCGGGTCCTGTGGAAGACGACGCCTTCGAGTATGCGTGCGCGAAGATACTGGCGGCGGTGGCCGGTGGCTGCGACGCGCTGATGCTGGATCTGCATGGTGCCATGGTCACGCGCACCTATGAAGACGGCGAGGGCGAACTGCTCAGGCGGATCCGGGAGATCGCACCCAGCCTGCCGATTGCCGTTGCGCTGGACATGCACGCCAATCTGTATCCGGCCATCGTCGAGCACGCCACGCTCATAACAGGCTATCACACGTATCCCCACATCGACATGGATGGCACGGCCCTCAGAGGCGGTCGAGCCATACTCGATTGCGTGACAGGAAAAGTGCGCCCCACCATGGTCTGGGGTAATGCACCCATGCTGCCGCATGTGATGCGCCAGGGTACCGACGACTTCCCCAATCGGGAACTGCAGCAGCGGGTGATCGAAATGGAAGCCCAGGGCGGTATCGCGGTGAGTCTGTTTACAGGTTTTCCCCACGCCGACATTTACAACGCCGGACTGTCGGTGGTGGTGGTGACAGACGCCGACCGGGCGCTGGCTGAAAGCTGGCGCGATGAACTGCTCGACCAGGCGTGGCAGGACAGAGCCGCCTTCGTCTATAAGGTCGACCCGCTCGAGGAGTCGGTGGCCCGGGCAAAACAGCTTGGTGAGTCCGGGGCGTCCGATGGCCCCGTGCTGCTGCTGGATCACTACGACAACACGGCATCGGGCGGCACCATGGATACCACAGAAGTACTGGCGGAAATTCTCAGGCAGGGCCTGGAAGACGTTGCCGTATTCGGAATCTTCGATCCGGCAGCCGTTGCGCAGATGGAAGCGGCCGGTATCGGCAACGAAATCAGCCTGGATCTTGGCGGCAAGCTGAAGATGCCGGCACTCAAGGTACAGAGCAGACCACTGCGGGTGACGGGCACGGTAAAACTGTTGAGCGAAGGGCGTTTCCCGGCCACCGTTGCGATGTCCCGGGGTCTGACCATGAACATGGGCAGGACGGCCGTGCTGCGTATCGGATCGGTCGATGTGGTGGTCATTTCCCGGCACATCGAACCCTTCGATCCGGGCTGTTTCCGCTCCCTGGGCATCGAGCCGCGCTCCCGGCGTTTTCTGATGCTGAAATCCCGCATCCACTACCGGGTTGGATTTGCTCCCCTGGTCCGGGAGACAGTGGAATGCGCCGGGGTCGGGGTGTGCACCTCAGACTACTCCCAGCTCACATTCAGCAGAGTGCGCCGGCCCATCTATCCTCTGGACGGCGTCAACACCCGGGACCCGGTTTAAACGGACTGCAGCATCAGTTCGCTGCGGTCCAGAGCGTCCACAGCCCGATCAGGATGAAGCCTGCCCCGGCGACATAGGACAGGTACTTCGGATCGATCTGGTCCGCTACGAAACTGCCCGCGGCGACACCGACCGCGGTGGTGGCGATCAGCGCGGCGGAAGCGGCCAGAAACACCGTGAGCAGACTGACCCCTTCGCGGCTGGCAAAGAGCAGCGTGGCGAGCTGAGTTTTGTCCCCCAGCTCAGCGAGGAAAACGGTGCCGAAGACGGTGAGGAAGATTTTCCAGTCCATTGTGTGCCCGCAGGTTTCAGGGTCTGATTTCGATGAGTGTTCCGAGATCCACCAGTTGCCAGAGCTCATCCATGGCGGCATTGGTGACCGCGATGCAGCCATCGGTCCAGTCGTAGCCATAGCTGCTCGAAGTTCGGATCAGACGGCCGTTCGGGGTGCCGTGGATCATGATCTGTCCGCCGGGCTCGTAGCCGCGCTCCTCGGCGGCCAGGCGATCCCGCTCGTTCGGATAGGAAACCCGCAGGGAGCGGTAGAAGGCGCTGTCCGGGTTCTTGAAGTCGATGAGATAGATGCCTTCCGGGGTACGCTTGTCCCCTTCCTGGAGTTTGTGCCCCCGGGGATTGAGACCGAGGGAAATCGGATACTGGCGAATCGGCCTGCCGGCGCTGAAGAGAGTCAGGAGGCGCTCGGATTTGTCCACCAGGATGCGGGACGCGCGCAGCCCCGCAACACCGTCTGCTGCGGTCCCAGGGCTGTCTGCCGCGGCAGTCGGGAGTGCCAATGCGGCGCTGTCGGCCTGAACACTCGGCATGCCTGCGCCGAGCCAAAACACCACGGCACAGAGTGCTGTGACGAACGGATGCGGTCCTGGCTGTCTGTTCGACGTCATGGTTTCCGATTCTGTCCTGCCGGACCCAGGTATGCAATTCGCGGCTGGCGGGTACATGAGTCCCCGTTGCGGCGCCGCGGCAGAAGGCGCAGGCCTTGTGCTGATCACGATGCGGCCTGGTAGCGGCGGTCGATATCTCCCGCGGCAGGCGAAATATGCACGCGATTACGGCCCGCCTGTTTTGCCTCGTAGAGCTGTTCGTCGGCGCTGTGCAGCAGCTGATCCAGCGGAGTGCGGCTGCTCTCGCAGGTTGCCCCACCGATACTGACAGTGACCTGAATCGATACATCGGCGGCGTCGATCGCCGTGGCGCGGATCGCCTGCACGACCCGCTCGGCCAGGAGTGCGGCACCCTGTCCGGCGGTATGGGGCAGGAGCAGTGCGAATTCTTCGCCACCGACCCGGCCGAGCAGATCTGAGTCGCGAATGGTCCGGCGTATGACTTCGGTGATCTCCACCAGCACCCGATCGCCACCGGCGTGGCCATAACGGTCGTTGACCTGTTTGAAGTGGTCGAAGTCGATGACCAGCAGACTGGTCGGGTAGCCGTGTCGAGCGGCCAGCGACAGCTGCTGTTCGCTGAGTTCGAGAAAGCGTCGCCGGTTGAGGGCGCCGGTCAGCGAATCGATCTCGGACAGGACGCGCAGCTGCTCGTTGGCTGTGCGCAGACGACAGGTGAGGGAGATGTACTGATAGCTGCCCACGGGCGCGATCACAGCCGGTGCGAAAATCGCGATGAACAGGCCCATGCCGAGCTGGAAGGCGCCGGTAAAAAACCAGGTAATGGCCAGCGTGATCGCCACCGAGGCGGCGATCGAGATCAGCGTCACCAGTAAGACGCGCTGGAAGATCCAGGTTCTCGGGGCATCCATGCTTGCAGTCCGCGGGCTCGTCCGCCGTGCGAGCTTTCATGCTAGTGCATGGCGGGGCGATGAACTGAGCACCCGGTCACAGGGTGCCGGCAGTCACCGCGTGCCGGCGCGTCTGGGCGTCCGCCGTCAGAGGTCGGTGACTGCGCCCAGACTCGCTGAGCTCACCAGCTTCGCGTATTTCGCCAGCGCGCCGCGGGTGGTGTAGGGCGCAGGTGGCTGCCAGCGGGCCCGCCGTCGCGCGATTTCCGCGTCGTCCACCTGCAGACGGATTTCCCGTGCTTCGGCATCCACGGTGATGGTGTCGCCGTCTTCGATCAGGGCAATGGGTCCGCCTTCGAAAGCTTCGGGCGTGATATGGCCGATCACGAAGCCGTGGGAACCGCCGCTGAAACGTCCGTCGGTGATCAGTGCCACGTCTTTGGAGAGCCCGCGGCCATTGATGGCGCTGGTCGGTGAGAGCATTTCACGCATGCCGGGTCCACCCCGTGGACCTTCATAGCGCACCACGACCACATCACCCTTGACGATCACCCCAGCCATGATCGCGCTCATGGCGGCCTCCTCGCCCTGGAAGCACTTGGCTTTGCCTGTGAACACCAGCCCTTCGTGCCCGGTGATCTTCGCGACTGCGCCTTCGGGGGCCAGATTGCCGTGCAGAATGACCAGATGGGAGTCCTTCTTAACCGGATTGCTGAAGGGCCGGATGATCTGCTGACCGGCGGGATAGTCGGCCACCTCCGCGAGATTCTCCCGCAGGGTATTTCCGGTCACCGTCATACAGTCCCCATGCAGCAGACCTTCGTCGAGCAGTCGCTTCATCAGTGGCTGGATGCCGCCGATCGCGATCAGTTCACTCATCGCGTACTGTCCGGCCGGACGCATGTCGGCGAGCACGGGTACCCGGGCGCCGATGCGGCTGAAGTCTGCCAGTGACAGGGGCACATTGGCGGCATGCGCGATGGCCAGCAGATGCAGCACGGCATTGGTTGAACCTTCGAGGGCGATCACCGTGGTGATCGCGTTTTCGAAGGCTTCCCGGCAGAGGATGTCGCTCGGGCGCAGACCGCGCTCGATCAGATTGAACACCGCGGCACCCGCACGATAACTGTCGTCGCGCTTGGCCTGGGATACGGCTTCCTGTGCGGAGCTGTTGGGCAGAGACAGACCGAGGGCTTCGATGGCGGAGGCCATGGTATTGGCCGTGTACATGCCGCCGCAGGAGCCGGGTCCGGGGATGGCCGTGCGCTCGACTTCCTTGAGCGCGATGTCCGAAACATTGCCGGCGGCATGTCCGCCGACCGCTTCGAACACGGAAATGATGTCGCGGCGCTCAGCACCCGGCTGAATGGTGCCGCCGTAGACAAACACACTCGGCCGGTCGAGCCGCGCCATGGCGATGGCGCAGGCGGGCATGTTCTTGTCGCACCCGCCGATGGCGACGAATCCATCAAAGCCCTGGGCGCCGACCACCGTTTCGATCGAATCTGCGATAACCTCCCGGGATACCAGCGAGTAGCGCATGCCCGGACTGCCCATGGAGATGCCGTCGGAGACGGTGATCGTATTGAACAGCACGCTCTTGCCGCCCGCTTCGTCTGCGCCCATGCCGGCCGCGTCCGCCAGCGTGTTGATGTGCATGTTGCAGGGCGTGACCATGCTGAAGGTCGAAGCGATGCCGATCTGGGGCTTGCTGAAATCCGCATCGGTAAATCCCACTGCGTGGAGCATGGCCCGGCTGGGAGCGTGGGTGACACCATCGACGATGGTGGACGAATAAGGTCGCTTGCTGGTCATGCCTTGGTTCCAAGTTGTTTGATCATCACTTTTGAATTGCGTTGAAAGTTGTAGAGGGCCTGTTTCGGTGCCGGCAGGTCTTCAATGGGTGCATCCACGAAGGCGTTATCCAGAAACCAGTCCCGGGTCTGGGTGGTCAGTACAAACAGGCGTCCGGCACCCATGGTGCGCGCGGTCTTCTCGGCGGCTTCCAGCAGACTCAGGCCCACACTCGGGTCGGCGTCGCGGTAAGAAGGATGCACGGCCACACAGGCCAGTTCCACTGCATCACCGTAGGGATAAAGCGCACAGCAGCCGATCACCGTATTGTCGATGGCGGCAACGAGGAAATGTTCGATCTCCGCTTCGAGTCGATCCCTGGAGCGTCGCACCAGCACACCGGACTCCTCCAGCGGCCGGATCATTTCCACGATGCTGGCAACATCCGCCGTGGTTGCAGGACGGATGAACTCACTGCCGGTTTCCCGGATCTGAGTGCCGGCACCCTGGGCTGTGAAGAGCTCCCGGAGCAGCGCGCCGTCTTCGCTGTAGCTGACCAGCTGACAGCTCTTCAGGCCGCCGCGGCACGCCCGGACCATGGATTGCAGATACTGTGACTGCTGCGGATCGCCGTTGGCCTCGGCGATGCTCTGCAGCTGGGACGGGCTCATCTGGGAGATGCGGTCGCCATCGCCGTCCGTGAGCGCGCCGCTGTCATTGAACACGATGAGTTTGTCTGCACCGATGGCCAGGGCCACGTCTGCCGCCAGCTCGTCCGAGGCCAGATTGAAGACCTGACCCGACGACGAATACCCCATGGGCGACATGAGCACCAGTGCACCGCTGCCGAGAGCCCCGTGAATCCGGGTGGCGTGCACCTTGCGGGTGCAGCCGGTGAGCTGGTGGTCGACCCCGTCGATGATGCCCAGGGGGCGGGCGGTGACGAAGTTGCCGCTGACCACACTGATTTCCGTTTCCCGCAGGGGACTGGTGGGCAGGCCAGTGGAGAACAAGGCCTCCACCCGGGTTCGCAGCTCGCCGAAAATACGCAGCAGAATGGACAGGTCTTCTTCTCTCGTCACCCGGCGGCCATTGTGGAATACCCCGTCCGGCAGGCGATTGGCGATCTGGGAGCGGGCACCGTGGACGATGACCAGGCGGGCACCCAGGACGTGCACCAGGGCCAGATCGTGCACGATGTTGACAAAGTTCGGGTGATCGAGGGCTTCACCCTCCAGCAGGACCACGAAGGTCTTGTTGCGGTGCATGCTGATGTAGGGTGTTGAATCCCGGAACCATCGGGTGTAGCCGCTCGTGTCCAAGGGTGCAGACTCTTGCCGGGAGAAGGGCCGCGGATTTTACACCACATGTCCGGCACTGTGGCCGGGTGTGTGATGGCTGTCATGTTTGCCGACGAGAAGTCGGTTGAAATTGCCTCTGGCATGCCGTTAACTGCTCGTCTGGATGCTAAAGTTTGGCTAAATCAGGGACTTACGTGGCCAATCCTGTCTCACCACGCGAACCGCAGAAGGCGGCACCCAGCACGCGCGGATCTTCCGCCGCGGCTGTGCCGGCTGCGGCTTCGCCCAAATTCCCCGAACCTTCGATGCTGGAAGTCGCGCGCGATGTCGCGCGCGATCACGCGCACGAGCCACTGACCGGTGACGCAGACCCGGTGCCGGAGGCGTCTGCCGATATGACAGCGGACGACGCGGCGATTGCCGCAGGGATACCGGCCGATGGTGCGCAGCCGCGGGAGTCCTCCCTGTCGGAGCGACTGATCGACCAGCCGGATCTGCTTGCAGAGCGTCTGCTAGACCTCCCTTCGCTGCTCGATGACCTGGTGCGGGAAGAATTCATCAGCCAGCGTCAGGCGGAAGACATTCTCATCGCCCCCCGTACCAAGAAAGAACTGCTGCAGCATCCGATGGAGATCGTGGCGGATCGGGAATACGAGAATCGCAACAAGCCCGGCCACAAACTCGACCTCGATACCCTGACGCTGTGGTTGTCGGCCAAGTCGCGCCAGCCCTATGCCCGCATCGATCCGTTGAAGGTCAACGTGAATGCGGTGACCGAAGTGATGTCCTACGCCTTTGCTCAGCGCCACAACATCCTGGTGCTCGAGGTCAACGACGACGAAGTGGTGATCGCCAGTGCCCAGCCCTTCATGCATCAGTGGGAGGGCATGCTCACCCAGACCCTGCGGGGCCGGCGCATCAAGCGCAAGGTGGCGAATCCCCGGGACCTGAATAAATACATGCTCGAGTTCTACACCATGGCGCGGTCCGTCTCCCGCGCTGAGGAAGCGGGATTCGAGGTCTCCGGTATCGCCAACCTCGAGCAGATGCTCGAACTCGGCACGCTCAAATCGCCGGACGCCAACGATGCGCACATCGTCAACATCGTGGACTGGCTGCTCAACTATGCCTTCGAGCAGCGGGCCAGTGATATCCATATCGAACCGCGCCGCGAGAAAGGTCTGATCCGTTTCCGCATCGATGGCGTGCTGCATCACGTCTATGAACTGCCGGGTGCGGTGAATGCGGCGGTGACCAGCCGATTGAAGATCCTTGGCCGCATGGATGTCGCGGAAAAACGTCGCCCCCAGGATGGCCGAATCAAGACCAAGTCCCAGGAAGGGGACGAAGTCGAACTGCGCCTGTCGACGCTGCCCACCGCCTTCGGCGAGAAGATGGTGATGCGGATTTTCGATCCGGATGTACTGCTGCGCAGTTTTTCCGAGCTGGGACTGGCCGGTGAGGACTACAAGCGCTGGCATGGCATGATCAATCAGCCCAACGGCATCGTTCTGGTGACCGGACCCACCGGCTCGGGCAAGACCACCACCCTCTATTCCACCCTGAAGCAGCTGGCCACAGACGAGGTGAACGTCTGCACCATCGAAGATCCGATTGAAATGGTGGAGCCCGCCTTCAACCAGATGCAGGTGCAGCAGAACATCGGTGTGACTTTCGCGAAGGGTGTCCGCGCCCTGCTGCGACAGGATCCGGACATCATCATGGTCGGTGAGATCCGTGATCTGGAAACCGCGGAGATGGCGATTCAGGCGGCGCTGACCGGTCACCTGGTGATCTCCACCCTGCACACTAACGATGCGCCCACGGCGATCACCCGACTGCTCGACCTCGGCCTGCCTGCCTATATGATCAAAGCCACCGTGCTCGGTGTCATGGCGCAACGTCTGGTGCGAACCCTGTGCCCGCACTGCAAGGTCGAAGAGAACGTCGACCTCGAAGCCTGGCAGCTGCTCACCCACCCCTTCCGGGCGAAGCCGCCGGCCCGGGTGTATGCACCCCGGGGTTGCCTCGAGTGTCGGGACACCGGCTACCTGGGTCGCATGGGGGTCTATGAACTGCTGCCTTTGAGCACGAAGGTACAGGGGCTGGTGCAGACCGAGACCGATATCGAAGGGCTGCGCAAGGTGGCGATGAAAGAAGGCATGCGCACCCTGCGGCTGTCCGGGGCACAGAAAGTCGGTGCAGGATTGACGACGATCTCCGAAGTGCTGCGCGTCGCTCCTGCGTCACAGAGTTGATTCCGCTCCCTGATTCGCTCCGCGCGGCCGGCCTGCGGGCCGCGGGATACCTGACAGAAATTCAATCCGCCGGTCTGACCGGAGATACCCGGGAAGCCCTGGTGCGGGTTTTTTCTCTGAGTGAATTCGCAGCCAGCACCGCGCAGCGCCACGAAGACTGGCTGGTGGATGCGCTGCGGCGCGGGCGATTCGATAAACCTGCCAGCGCCGCAGATCTGGCAGCCGCACTCACGGAGCAGCTCGATGCGGTCACCGACATGGCCGGTCTGCAGTGCGCGCTGCGATCGGTGCGCCAGCGCCACCAGTTGTGGCTGGTGTGGCGCCACGTGCTGGGCCTGGCACCGCTGGAGGAGACCACCCACGTCTGCTCCAGCATGGCCGATCTGCTCATCGATGCGGCCTTGGAGCGGGTATACGCATGGAACTGCGAGCGGCGCGGTGTGCCCCTGGGTGCCGACAGCGGCAGGCCTCAGCAGCTGGTGGTCCTTGCTCTGGGGAAACTCGGCGCGGAAGAACTCAACCTGTCTTCGGACGTGGATCTGGTGTTCACCTACCCGGAAGCGGGCAGCACCGAATCCGGAGAAACCAATCAGCAGTTCTTCGTACGGGTAGGCCAGCAGCTGATCCAGGCGCTGGATGCGCTGACGGTGGATGGCTTCGTGTTCCGGGTGGATATGCGGCTGCGACCCTATGGCGCCAGCGGCCCCCTCGCGGTGGACTTTGCCAACCTCGAAAACTATTACGCCACCCAGGGTCGGGACTGGGAGCGCTACGCACTCATGAAGGCACGGGCCTGTGCCGGGGATATCGCCGAGGGCACCGGGCTGCTCGCAGATCTGCGCCCCTTCGTGTTTCGCCGTTATCTCGACTTCGGTGCCATCGATGCGCTGCGCGATATGAAGGCGCGTCTGATCGCCGAACGGCACCAGTCCGAGGATGTAAAGCTCGGGCCGGG
Organism: Pseudomonadales bacterium; assembly: GCA_041395945.1. Lineage (NCBI taxonomy): Bacteria > Pseudomonadati > Pseudomonadota > Gammaproteobacteria > Pseudomonadales > Pseudomonadales bacterium. The sequence goes on along the minus strand of JAWKZN010000003.1, from coordinate 228,838 downwards.
GGGGATCCGGGATGTGGAATTCTGTGTGCAGATGCATCAGATGATCTGGGGTGGCCGGGAGCATGTCCTGCAATCGCCGCGGTTACTGGAAGTGCTGCCGGCACTCGGCAGCCTTGGATTGCTCGAAGCGCCGAAGGTCGACGCCCTGCTTGCCGGTTACCGGATGCTGCGCGATACCGAACACAGCCTCCAGGCCGAGGCCGACCGTCAGACCCAGCAGCTGCCGGCAGCGCCGGAAAGCCGGCTGCGTCTCGCCGTGTCCCGGGGCTTCGCCGACTACGCAGGCTTTCTCGCGGCGCTCGATCGCCATCGCGTGGAAATCCAGAAGGTGTTCGAAGATCTGCTCGGTGAACAGCCTGAAGGAGAAGATGAAGCAACCGCGCTGTGGCGTGCGCCCACAGACGCGGCGCGTCTGCAGCGCTTCGGCTTCAAGGAAATCGAGGCCAGCAGCGCGCTGCTGCTCGGGCTGGTCAGTGCCCGGGATCGACCCGCGGTCAGTGAAAATGCGCGGACCCGGTTGAATCGGCTCATGCCTCTGCTGCTCCAGCATCTGCGCGAATCCGCCGGAGAGGGTCCGTCGTCCGACCTGATTCTGGAGCGGGTGACACCCATCCTCAGGGCGGTGCTGCGGCGCTCGGCTTATCTGTCGCTGCTCGCCGAAAACCCCAACACACTCCGACATCTGCTGAATCTGGTGGGCACCAGTCTGTGGCTGGCTCAGCAGCTCGCCGAACACCCGATATTCTTCGATGCCCTCCTCGATGGCCGTCAGCTCAGTGTGGTGCCTGATCGTGCCACGCTTTCCGCATCCCTCGCAGAGGACCTCAAGGCGGCAGGCGAAGACGAAGAGCGGGCACTGAATGTGCTGCGCGAATTCAAGAGTCACCATGTGTTCAGTGTTGCCCTGGCGGAAGTACGCGGCACCCTGCCGCTGATGAAGGTGAGCGATGCCCTCAGTTTCCTCGCGGAGGCGGTCCTCGACGCGGCCCTGCGGATGGCCTGGGATGCCAATCTCGAACGTTTTCCGGAATACGCCCAGCCACGGCCCTTCATCATCGTGGGTTACGGCAAACTGGGCGGCATAGAGCTCGGCCCCGGATCGGATCTGGATCTGGTCTTTGTGCACGACCTTCCGGAGGGCGCCGGCCCCTTTCTGCAGCGGCTCGTACGTCGCCTGCTGCATGTGCTCACCGCGCCCACCTACAGCGGCGCGCTCTACGAAATCGATACCCGCCTGCGACCATCAGGTGGCGCGGGCACCATGGTGAGTTCCCTGTCCGCCTTCGCTGACTATCAGGACAAGCGCGCCTGGACCTGGGAGCAGCAGGCGCTGGTGCGGGCCCGGCCGGTGGCGGGAGATGCGGCGCTGGCAAAACGCTTTGCAGCGTTACGGCGTGAAATTCTCGGCCTGGAAAGGGATCGCGACACCCTCCGTGATGAAATTCTGAAGATGCGGGAACGCATCAGCGAGCATCTGCTGGAAGACGAGGACGCGGATCTCAAGCGCGGTGCAGGCGGTATCGTCGATATAGAGTTTATGGTGCAATACCTGGTCCTGGCCTGGGCCCACCAGCATCCGTCACTCACCGAATTTACGGACAATGTCCGCATTCTCGATGCGGTGGAGCGACTCGAGCTGCTGCCGTCGGGTGCCGCTGGAAGGCTCCGGAAGGCCTACATCGCGCTGCGGGCGGAGTGGCATCGCAGCGTGCTGGACATTCCGGACCGGGAACGGGCATCGCTGACCCTGGCGACCTACCGGGATGAGGTACGCACCATCTGGACGCTGGTCTTCGGGGAGCAGACAACGGCCTGAAAAGGAATCGAGGATCCTTATGACGTCGGAAAACTTAGCAGATCGGGACGGCTGGATCTGGCAGAACGGTCAGATGATTCCCTGGCGCGAAGCAAAAGTGCACGTACTCACACACACGCTGCACTATGGCGTGGGGGTGTTTGAAGGGGTACGCGCGTATCTGACCCCGAAAGGGCCCTGCATCTTCAGACTGCATGAACACACACGGCGTCTGTTCAATTCAGCCCACATCCTCGAGCTTGAGATTCCCTTCACGCCCGAGCAGGTGAGTCGCGCCCAGTGTGAAGTATTCGCGGCCAACGAGCTGGAAGAAGGCTATCTGCGCCCCATGGTGTATCTCGGATCCGAAGCCATGGGACTGCGGGCAAAAGGTCTGTCGGTCAATCTGGTGATCGCCGCCTGGCCCTGGCCCAACTACATGGATGCGGAAAGCCGGGACAAAGGTATCCGGGTGCGGACATCGTCTTATACGCGACATCATGTGAACATCACCATGTGCAAGGCGAAGGCCAACGGCAACTACATCAATTCGATTCTGGCGCTGCACGAAGCCATCGACGCAGGTTGCGACGAGGCGCTGATGCTGGACAACGAAGGCTATGTCGCGGAAGGCACCGGCGAGAACGTCTTCATCGTTCGCGACGGAGTGATCCACACCCCGGAACTCACCTCCTGTCTGGATGGCATCACCCGCAATACGGTCATGCACCTGGCCCGGGAGCTCGGTCTCTGCCTTGTGGAACGGCGTATCACACGGGATGAGGTCTACATCTGTGATGAAGCGTTCTTCACCGGGACCGCCGCGGAAGTGCTGCCCATCCGGGAGCTGGATGGCCGGCGTATCGGCAGTGGCGCACGGGGCCCGATCACCGAGCGGCTGCAGAGTCTCTATTTCGAGCAGGTGCGGGGCAAGCGCCAGGCCTTCCCCGAGTGGCTGACACCCGTGCGCACGTGAATGTCCTCATCGTGGCGCCTGCCTGGGTGGGCGACATGGTCATGGCCCATGCGCTGATCCGGCAGCTCTGCGCCCGTTATCAGACCCTGTCCATCGATCTGCTCGCACCGCCGGCGACCGCTGCCCTGGGTGCGCGGATGCCGGGTGTGCGCCAGACCCATCGCCTGGATGTCGGACATGGAGAGCTGGGCTGGTCGGCGCGCCGGGTAATGGCGCGCCGGTTGGCGGGCGAACACTACGATCAGGCCATCGTGCTGCCCAACAGTTTCAAATCCGCGCTGATTCCCTGGTGGGCGGGTATCCCCAGGCGTACCGGCTGGTCGGGTGAGTCCCGCCTGCTGATTCTCAACGACCGGCGCACGCTGGATGAGAGCGCCTGTCCGCTCATGATCCAGCAGTTCGTCGCCCTCGGTCTCGAACCCGGGCAGGGACTGCCGGACCCCCTGCCGTTGCCGAGGCTGGCTGCAGATGCGGACAACGCTGCCCGGTTGTGTACCGATCTCGGCATCCACACCAGCGGGATCACGGCGCTGTGTCCGGGTGCCGAATTTGGTGCGGCCAAGCGCTGGCCGGCCGAGCACTTCGCCGCGGTGGCCCGGGCATCGGTGGCCAGGGGTCGCCAGGTCTGGCTGCTCGGCTCCCCGAATGACGTCCCGGTGTGCCGGGAGATCGAAACCCTGGTACCTACGGGCCTGGTCAATCTTGCCGGGCGGACCAGCCTGACCGATGCGGTGGACCTGCTGTCGATGGCAGACGACGTGGTCTGCAACGACTCGGGCCTGATGCATGTGGCTTGTGCGCTGGAGCGACGGGTCATTGCCCTGTTCGGCTCCACCTCGCCGGATTTCACACCACCCCTGTCCGCTGCTGCCAGGGTGCTGCGACTGGATCTCGAGTGCAGCCCCTGCTTTCAGCGTGAATGTCCCCTGGGCCACCTGCGCTGTCTGAAAGACTTGAGCCCGGAGCGGGTGATCGAAGTGCTTTAATAGCGTCGATGCGATCGATGGCTCCAAGTCTGTAATGCACGTGCTGCTGATCAAGATGTCCTCGCTGGGTGACGTGGTGCACGCGCTGCCGGCTGTCTCTGATGCCGCCGCCCATGGAGTAACCTTCGACTGGGTGGTGGAGGAAGCTTTTGCGGGCATACCCGCGCGACACCCGGCGGTGCGGCGCGTCCTGCCGATCGCCTGGCGGCGCTGGCGGCGCGGCCTCTATGCCAACAGAGCCGACCTTGCGCAGTTCCGGCGGGAGCTGCGGGAGCGCGACTACTCGCTGATCCTCGACGCCCAGGGACTGCTGAAAAGCGCGGCAGTCACCCTGCTTGCCCGGGGCCGCCGTAAATCGGGCTTTGACTGGGCATCGGCCAGGGAGGGTGCGGCCAGCCTCTTCTACGGCAGCCGTCACCCGGTGCGGCGGCAACAGCACGCCGTGGACCGGCTCCGGCAACTTTTTGCGGCGGCGATCGGCTACCGGATGACGGACGCCGAACCGCGCTTCGCTATCGGGGATTCCCGGAATGGGAAAGGCGACCGCGCGCAGCGGGAGTGCGTGCTGCTGCATGGCACCACCTGGACCAGCAAGCACTGGCCTGAGCCGATGTGGACCGAACTCGCACGTCGCCTGAGTGAGCGCGGTTTTGCAGTGCGGCTGCCCTGGGGTAACGGCGAGGAACAGGCGCGTGCCGGACGGATTGCCGCTGGACTCCCGGGTGTCGAGGTGCTCGACGCGATGACCATCGATACGCTGATTGATCGGCTCTCCGCTGCGGCGCTCGCGGTGGGGGTCGATTCCGGCTTGAGCCATCTGGCCGCCGCGCTGGGGGTGCCTACCCTGACCCTCTATGGCAGCACGGATGCAACGCTCACCGGGGCCCGGGGTGCGAGGGCCAGTAATCTGCAGGCTTCTTTCCCCTGCGCACCCTGTCTGCGCCGCGACTGCGGTTATCGGGGCGCTGCCCAGCACTGGCAGGGCCGGACGGTCGTACCCGCCTGCTATGCGCGACTCGCACCCGAAGAGATCTGGCCTGCCATAGAGCGGCTGGTGGACTGAGTCGCCCCATGCAGATCGCCTTCACCCTGTTCAAGTACTTTCCCCACGGCGGCATTCAGCGCGATCTCATGAAGATCGCCAGGGAGTGCCTGCGCCGCGGTCACCGGGTTCGTCTCTATGTCATACGCTGGAACGCACCGCCACCGGAAGAAGATATCGAACTGCATGTCGTGAAAGTGGAGGCGCTGTCGAATCACCGGCTCTATGAACGATTTGCCGCCGAGGTTCACACCCATCTGCAGGATCACCCCGTTGATCTGCTTGTCGGGATGAATAAGATGCCCGGGCTCGACGCCTACTACGCCGGAGATTCCTGCTACGAAGAGAAGGCCCGCAGTCAGCGCGGCGCGCTGTACAGGGCACTGTCGAGATACCGGCATTTCTCCCGCTTCGAACGGGCCGTGTTCGATCCTCATGTGTCGACGGAGATAATGACCATTTCAGAAAGGCAGGCGCCGACCTTCCGGCGTTTCTACGACACTCCGCCCGAGCGCTTTCACAGCCTGCCCCCGGGCATCGAGACAGACCGCATCGCGCCACCGGATACCAGGCCCATCCGCACCGCACTGCGCACGGAATTTCAGCTTACGGAAGACAATCTGCTGCTGCTCTTCATCGGCTCGGGCTTCATCAAGAAGGGCCTCGATCGTGCGCTGCTGGCGATCCACGCGCTGCCTGATTCCCTGTCCGGACGCGTGCGTCTGTTTGTGATCGGGCATGACAACGCGGAACCCTTCCGGCGCATGGCGGTGCGACTGGGCATCATCGAACAGGTCACCTTCTTTGCCGAAGGCCGGGACGACGTGCCCAGGTTTCTGTTCGCAGCGGACGGTCTGCTGCTCCCCGCTTACGACGAGAATGCGGGCATGGTGATTCTCGAAGCGATGTTTGCCGGACTGCCCGCGCTGGTGACAGCCAATTGCGGATATGCCGGATATCTGCGCGATGCGGATGCAGGACTACTGGCGCCGCTGCCCTTCGATCAGCAGCATTTCAACAGGCAGCTGGTTGAACTCATGACTTCCGAGCGTCGCGCGGAGTGGATCAGCAACGGCAAAGCGGCATCGAAGCGATCCGAACTGTTCGAACTTCCGCAGCGCGCCGTCGACTATCTCGAAATCTTTGCCCGGCAGAAACGCAGGCTGATCGCGTTCGCGCTGTACAAGTTCTTTCCCTACGGCGGGCTGCAGAGGGATTTTCTGCGTATCGCAGAAGCCTGTCTCGCCAGGGGATACCGGGTGCGCGTCTATACCCTGTCCTGGGAGGGTCCACTTCCGGAAGGTTTCGATCTGATCAGAGTACCCGTGGATGCCGTGACCAATCCCTCGCGCTATGAACTGTTTGCCAAGTGGGTCCATGCGGATCTTGCCTGGCGCCCTGCGGCCTGCCTTGTCGGCTTCAACAAGATGCCGGGTCTGGACGTCTACTTTGCCGCAGATTCCTGCTATGAGGCGAAAGCACGGCAGCTGCGAACGCCCCTGTATCGGCAGACGCGCCGCTATCGCCATTTCTCCCGTTTCGAACATGCGGTCTTCGATCCGGAAGTGGACACCGATGTGCTTTTGATCACCGCACAGCAGCGCGAACAGTTCCATGAGTACTACGGTACGCCGGATACCCGTATGCACCTCCTGCCCCCGGGGGTGAGTCCGGACCGCCGGCGTGGCGCAGACGCTGCACAACTGCGCTGCGAGTTCCGCCGCGAATTCGAAATCGCCGATGACGAGACACTTCTGCTGCTGATCGGATCCGGCTTCGTCACCAAGGGACTGGATCGAGCGCTGGCCGCGGTCGCCGCATTGCCGGACCGGCTCAGAGCATCTGTTCGGCTGTTTGTTATCGGTCAGGACAATCCCCGCTCTTTTCAGAATCTGGCGGCAGGTCTCGGCGTGGCGGATCGGCTGCGCATCTTCGAAGGGCGCGATGACATTCCCCGCTTTCTCCAGGGTGCGGATCTGATGCTGCATCCCGCGTACATGGAAAGTGGCGGCATCGTACTGATCGAAGCCATCATCGCCGGCCTGCCGGTGATCGCGACCGACGTGTGCGGCTATGCACCCTTAGTCGAACAGGCCGATGCCGGTGTGCTGGTGGAAAGCCCGTTCTCCCAGGAGAATTTGAACTCGATTCTCGCCCGCGCGATCGAAGATCGGACCACACGGGCGCGCTGGTCGGCCAACGGCGTTCGCTTCGGCCAGACCGCCGACCTTTATGGCCAGACAGACCAGGCCGTGGCCGTGATCGAGCGTCGCATGGGCGCAGGTACTGCAGCGGTGTGCGATGCCCACTGACTGTTTTCTGAGAGAAGACCTGCGCGGCCTGCTCCCGGAAGAGGACCTGCTCGATGCCGCCGCAGCACTTGAGGGCACCGTCTATCGGGAAGTGGCAGGACGCAGCACGCGTCGAGTCGAACTCGGCGGACGCTGGTTCTTTCTGAAGTTTCATGAAGGGGTAGGCGTCGCCGAAATGCTCAAGAGCTGGCTGTCGCTGAAGCAGCCCATCGTCGGTGCGCGCAACGAGTACGAGGCCTGCCGGTATCTGGAACGCGTCGGCATCGTCGCACCCCGGGTGGCCGCCTTCGCAGAGTCCACCGGCCCCGCCCATCGGCGTCGTTCCTTTGTATTGTGCGATGAACTTGAAGGTTACGACGATCTCGAGACCCTGACCCTGCCCTGGCTGCAGGTTACACCGGGTGGACTCGAACGGCGCGCACTGGTGCTCCAGGTCGCCCGCTTCGCACGGCGTTTTCACGACGCGGGCCTCGTGCACCGGGATTTTTATCTGTGTCATCTGCTCAGAAATCGGCACCAGCCGGATGGGCCGCTCGGCGTTCTCGATCTGCATCGTGCGCTGCGTTTCGAGCAACTGCCCTGGCGCTGGCGTAAGCGCGATCTGGCGGCGCTGCTGTATTCCGCCCTGGACCTGCCGCTGGGAAAGTGTGCCTGGCTGCGCTTTGTCCGGGTTTACAGCGGGCGCCCGCTGGCCGAGGAGTTCCGGGAAAACGGTCGGCGCTGGGCGGCCGTGTACCGGCGTGCACTGGCCCTTTACCGCAAAGGTGAGCGCAAGGGACTCACCGCCGGAAAATTTCAGCCATGAAGGCGCAACTCGAACCTCCCTTTGCAGCGTCGAGTCTGGTTGATATCGAAGTCCCCTTCGACCTGGAGGTCCGGGAGGAGGGACTGCCGCCCGGGTTGGCGGAGGCACAACAGGTCCTGCACTGTGAACAGATTCTGCGCCACCTGCCGGGTCGTCGGCTGGTCGTTCGCACCCGGTGGGCGGGCCGTCCTGCGGTGTTGAAGCTGTTCATCGGTGCAGGTGCTGTCAGCTACCGGGATCGTGAGAGCGTGGGTCTGGAGGCGCTGCGGGTGGCCGGAGCCCGGGTGCCGGAGCGGCTGGCACTGGTACAGCAGGCAACCGGAGTGGGCATCGTCACCGCGTATCTGGCCGATGCGCAGAACCTGGACGTGGCGAACACCACACAGGTCGATGCGCTGGTACGCCTCTTCGCGCATCTGCATGCCCGGGGTATCTCCCATACGGATCCCCACCTGGGTAATTTCCTGACTGCCGCGGGTGAGCTCCATGTGGTGGATGGTGATGGCATCCGCACCGGCAGCCGCGCGCTGTCGCCCCAGGACAGCCTGGGCAATCTCGGTGAACTGCTCGCCCAGTTCCCGCCGGTGGCGGACGGGTGGATGACGGCCCTCATCCGCACCTATCTCGACGCGCGCGCCTGGTCGGCGACGGAGTACACAGCTCCGGCACAGGTGGCTCTGGCCGCAGCGCGCCGGGACCGTTATCGCCGCTATCTGAAGAAAACCCGGCGTACCTGCTCCGAGTTCGAGGTAGAAAAAGCCCCGGCCTCACTGCGTATCCGGGTTCGCGCCGAGGATGTGCAGATCCCCGGAACCTTTTTCACCGCCCCTGATGATCTGCTGAACCGGGGAGGGCTGCTCAAGGCGGGCAACAGTGCAACGGTCGCCCGCTGTGCGGTGGCGCCGGGGGCGGCGACCGGCCTGGTGATCAAGCGCTACAACGTCAAAAGCTGGGGGCAGGCGCTGCGGCGTTCGCTCAGTCCGCTGCCGCGTTTCCGGCGCGCCTGGAGTTATGGCGCCCTGCTGCGACTGCTGGAAATTCCCACTGCCCGACCGCTGGCACTGCTCGAACAAGGCATGGGTCCCTGGCGCCCCCGGGCCTGGCTGCTGCTCGAGGATCTGGGTGACCGTGACCTGGGTGTGGAACTGCAGGAGGCACTCGGGAGCGGGGCTGAGGATCGCATTGCGGCGCGCGTTGGCGAGGTGGTCGGACTGTTCGCCGCCCTGCGCGCGGCACGCCTGGTGCATGGCGATACCAAGGCCAGCAACTTCCTCATCCATCGGGACCGGGTGCATCTCATCGATCTGGATGCAATGACTCTGGCTGCGGGCGCAATCCGGGGGACGGATCAGGATGCGCACATTGCCGGATCCGCCCGGGACATCGCCCGCTTTCTCGAGAACTGGGAGCCTGGGCTGCGGGCCCGTTTCGAGGCGGCCTTTCGCGCAGCCGGACTGCTATAGTGCGCGCACCTCAACGCCAGTCGGACTGCTAAGTGATCATCCTGGGTCTGTCGGGGGCGCTCAATCACGATGCCTCCGCCGCACTGCTGGTGGACGGCGAAATCGTAGCCGCCGCCGAAGAAGAACGCTTCATCCGCGACAAACATGCGAAGAACCGGATGCCCCTGGAGGCGGCCCGCTACTGTCTGCGGGCGGCCGGTATCAGCCCCCGCAAGGTGGATGTGGTGGCCTTTCCCTATGCACCGATACCGCTGACTACACCGGCGCGCTGGCACTACGCGAAACGCTACTGGTATGCGCCCGATCGCGCGCTGGATGCGATTTTCAATGGCAACCGGCGCTACCGCCGCAACCGCCAGCGGGTCCTCGATGTGGGTGCGGAGCTCGGCATCGACTGGCACGACACCGAGTTCGTGCCGGTGGAGCACCATCTGGCCCACGCCTCGAGCGCCTATCATCTCAGCGGCTTTACCGGGAAGACGGCGATCATGGGGGTGGATGGCAAGGGCGAATACGCCACCACCTTCTTCGGCTATGGTGAAGGCGGTCGCATTCATCGCATCAAGGAATACTACGACCCGGATTCCCTCTCCGGTGTCTACGGCGCGATGACCGAGTACCTGGGCTTCGAGATGCTCGATGGCGAGTACAAGGTGATGGGCATGGCGCCCTACGGCGATCCGAACCGCTTCGATTTCAGCCGACTGATCCGCCCCAGCGGCCGGGGTTTCGAGGTGGATACCACCCTGGTGAACACCGTCGGCCTGCGCCGCCATAAAGAGGACGGTGTGGGTTTTTACTTCAGCGACAAGCTCATCGAATGGCTGGGACCCCGACGTCGCGGCGACATGGCGGATGAGCCCTACATCGACTATGCCGCCGCCATGCAGGCGCTGTTCGAACACTGGTGTCTCAAACTGCTCGAAACCCACCTGGGCGGCATCCTGCGGGAAACCGGGCAGCTGGCCTTCGCCGGCGGCGGTGCGCTCAATGTGAAACTGAACCAGCGCATCGTCGCCCTCGACCATGTGCAGGAGCTGTTTGTGCAGCCGGCTTCCGGCGACTCGGGCACTGCGCTGGGTGCGGCCACCTTCGTTGCTGCCGGGCGTGGCGAGCACTTGAGCCGCATGACCCACGCCTACCTCGGTCCCTGCTTCAGTAACGATGACTGTCTCGACGCCCTCGAAGCCTGCCGGGAAGGTGTGGCCTGGGAAAAGCTGGAAGATGTGCCGGCACAGACGGCACAGCTGCTGGCGGACGGTAATCCGGTCGCCTGGTTTCAGGGCCGCATGGAGTTCGGACCAAGGGCGCTGGGTGCGCGCAGCATTCTCGGCTGTCCCAATGCCCCCGGCATCGCCGATCGCATCAATGAGCAGATTAAATTCCGCGAGCGCTGGCGACCGTTCTGCCCCAGCGTGCTGGACCGGGTCGCCGCGGACATCATCCAGACCGATCATCCGGCGCCTTTCATGACCATCACCTTCGATGTCAACGAAGCCTGGAAGCGGCGCATACCCGAAGTTGTGCACGAAGACGGTACCGCCAGGGTGCAGATTGTCGAGCGCGAACAGAATCCCCGGTATTACGAACTGATCGAAGCCCTTGAGGGACTGACCGGGAATGCGGTAGTGCTCAACACCTCCCTCAACCGCCGGGGTGAACCGGTGGTGTGCACGCCACAGGATGCGCTGAACATGTTCTTCGGCTCGGATCTGGAGTATCTGGTGCTGGAGGACTATCTGGTGACCAAGACTGTGGACGATGACGTCGCCACCTGACCCGGCACCGGCCGTGGCGGCGGGCTCGGCGACAGATGCTATCCGATTCCCGCGCATCCTCCAGGTCTGTCCGAACGATCACCCGCCCTTTCGCGACATCTGCGACGTCTATGCCGCGGCGGGTGCGAGTCTCGGCTGTGCGGTGGACACGGTGTACCTGACGGATCTTGCGGCGCAAGGACGGTCCGCTTCGATTGCCGCCGGTCTGCGCAGCCATATTGCCGCCGGCCCGGAACCGCTGCTGGCCATCTGTCACCGCTATCGCGCCTACCGCACCCTGCGGGCGACGGGCCTGAAGCTGCCCCGGGTGGTGACCATCGCCCATGAATTCGGCTTCTTCGAACGCCTGCAGCGACGACTCGAGCGGCGACTGTTCGCCCGCAACATACTCTTTGCCGGAGTGTCCCCCGCGGTGCAGGCGGAGCTGGCTGCCACGGTGCCGGGTGCGCTCTGTCTGCCGAACGGCATCGATATCGACAGCCTCAACGCCACACTGTTGTCCCGGGAAGCGGCACAGGCCGAGCTGGGGATTGTGCAGGGAAGTTTCACCATCGGCCTGCTCGGCCGGCTGGTCGAGAAGAAACGACCGCTGCTGGCGATCGATGCGCTGGCGGCGTTGCAGACTGACCTGCCCGGGGCACGCCTGCTGGTGATCGGTGACGGGGAACTACGCGCTGTGATGGAGGCGCGGGCGGCCGGTCTGCCCGTGGATTTCTGCGGATTCGTGCCGGATGCGCGACGTCTGCTCAAAGGACTGGATGCGCTGCTGCTGGTCTCCAAAGACATCGAAGCCTTCGGCATGGTCGCCCTGGAGGCCATGGTCGCCGGTGTGCCGGTGGTGGCGGGACCCTCGCCCGGTCCGCGCTCGGTGCTGGGTGAGATCGGCTTCTACTTCGATCGTGCCGAACCGGCGGCGATCGCCCAGGCTCTGCAGGCGGTGCACCAGGCCGCGGGCAGCGCGGACGCAGGCCTCGATGCGCAGCTGCAACAGGGCATCGAACGGGCGCGCCGGGAATTCTCCGTCGCCGCGGTGGCCCGGCGTCTGGACGATCTCTTTTTTCAGGGGGTCCCCCCGGGGCGATAACGGAGTTAACCGGCGGGACTGAACGTCAGCGGGCGGTTCGACAACGGCCGTCGACCGGAAATCAGTAAAGGCCGGGCTCCCCCTCGGGCCGGGTTTTGAAGCGCCGGTGCATCCACAGGTACTGCTCCGGGTGCTGGCGGATGGCGTCTTCGAGAATGCCGTTGATGCGGGTGGCGTCACCGACGTCGTCGCCAGTTGGGAAATTCTCCAGGCGCGGATGAAAGTGCACCGACCAGGTACGCGTCTCCAGGTTCCGGAAATGGCTCATGAACACCACCGGCGACTGGTTGAACCGCGCCAGTCGCGCCGTTGCGTTGATGGTTGCCGCCTGCACACCGAAGAAGGGTGCGAACACCGAGTGTTTGCGGCCGTAGTCCTGATCCGCCGCATACCAGATCGCCCGACCGCTCTTCAGCCTGCGCAGGATCTCCCGGGTGTTCTCGCGCTCGATGACACCGTCGAAGAATCGTCGTCGGCCGCTCACCTGCAACCATTCCCACAGCGGATTCTTGTTCTCCCGGTAGATGACATCGATGTCCAGCGGCTTCAGTGCGGAAGCGATGATGTCCATGGCGGTGAAATGACCACCCAGCAGGACCACCCCCCGGCCCTGAGCCACCGCCTCGCGCAGGTGTTCGACACCGTGGAGGGTCGTCGCCGCGCAGACGTCCCGGCGGGGATTGAGCCACACCATCATGGTCTCCAGGGCGCCGAGTGCGGTGTGATGAAAGGAGGCGCGGCTCAGTGCATCCCGCGTCGCCGTGTCCTGGTCCGGAAAACACAGTGAAAGATTCACATCGGTGATGTGGCGGCGCGAACGGCCGAAACGGTAGACGATGGCTCCGAGCAGGTGACCGAGCCGATAGAGAACGGACAGCGGCAGGCGCACCAGCAGCCAGACCAGACCCAGCAGCAGCCAGGTGGGCCACACTCTCGGATCAAAGATCCGCTTGCGCTTTTTGATGCGTGGCATCGGCTCGTGGCTCCGGGGGTGGTTTCGGCCGGGGAGCGCGGAGTTTAGCAGCCCGACCCTGTGATACCATCCGGCCCCCATGAGATTACCGTCGCTGCAGTCTGTACACGTGCTGGTGGTTGGCGACGTCATGCTCGACCGCTACTGGATTGGTGCTGCCCGTCGCATTTCTCAGGAAGCACCCGTGCCGGTGGTGGACGTGGATGCCATCGAAGACCGACCCGGGGGTGCTGCGAATGTGGCCCTCAATGTCGCCAGTCTCGGCGCCCGCTGCACGCTGATCGGAATCGTTGGCGCGGATGAAGCGGGCGCCACACTGCGCGACCGACTGGCTGCTGCCGGAGTTGAGTGCGATTTCATCGAGCGTACGGACTGGCCGACCATTCTGAAACTGCGGGTGTTGAGTCAGAAGCAGCAGCTGCTGCGTACGGACTTCGAAAAAGCACTGCCCGATGGCGCATCTGCCACCATCGCGCAGCGTGTTGCGCGACACCTGTCCGGGGCTTCGGCGCTGGTGCTGCAGGACTACGACAAGGGCACCCTGGCGGAACCCGCCGCACTCATTGAGCTGGCTCGGGCGCGGAATGTGCCCGTGATCGTGGACCCCAAACACAAACCGCTGCGCGCCTATGCCGGAGCGAGTCTGGTCAAACCGAATGCTGCCGAGTTCGAAGCCGCCGTCGGCCCCTGGAAGAGTGACGACGAAATGCTCGAGAAAGCCCGTCTGCTGGCCACGGAGCATGGCTTCGAGGCGCTGGTCATCACCCGTGGCGCGCGCGGCATGTCGGTGGTGGAGGCGGATGGGGCACACCAGCACATCCCCGCCAGACCGGTGGACGTTTTCGATGTCACCGGTGCTGGGGATACCGCCGCGGCCGCGCTGGCCGTCGCCCGCTCCCTCAACTGGAAACCGGCCGCCTGTGCTCAGCTGGCCAATGTGGCAAGCGGCATCGTCGTCGGCAAGGCGGGCACGGCGACGGTCACCGGCCCGGAACTCGCCCGGGCCCTGGCCGGTGATCCGCGTGCCGATCGCGGTCTGCTCAGCCGCGCGCAGCTTGCCGACTCAGTGCACCAGGCGCGGATCAATGGCGAACGGGTAGTCTTCACCAACGGCTGCTTCGACATCCTGCATGCCGGCCATGTGGCCTATCTCGAGGAAGCCAGAGCACTCGGTGATCGGCTGATCGTGGCGGTCAACGACGATGCGTCCGTGCGCCGGCTGAAGGGCAGTGGCCGCCCGGTCAATCCGCTCGAGCAGCGCCTGCGCGTGCTGGCCGGCCTCGCCGCGGTCGACTGGGTCGTCGGCTTTGCCGAGGACACACCGGAGCCGCTGCTCGAACTGCTCAAGCCCGATGTGCTGGTCAAGGGCGGCGATTATGGAGTCGACCAGGTTGTCGGTGTCGACATCGTGCGCGGCTATGGCGGGGAGGTATCCGTGTTGTCGCTTGTCGAAGACTGTTCCACGACCGCCATCGTAGACAGAATCAAGCAGAAGAACTGACACGCCAGACCGCAGGAGCCGCCGATGGGGCCCGGGGTCGCAGGTCCTCGACCATCCCTGCTCAACCTCCCTCCGAACTCGCTGGCCGAACAACTGGACCTGATGACGGATACTGGCTAGACGGTCAGTCCGTCCAGCTCTGTGACGTTCTCCCGCAGATGCCCGGCACTGAGTGTCCCCACGATCACGGCACTCACTCCGGCCGTTGCCGCCGCAAAGCGCAGGCTGTCGCCGCCGGCATGGCCACTGGCGAGCGCCTTCTTCACCAGTACCCCGCACCCGGCAGTGGCAGCGCGGGCGATGACGGGCAGCTGCCCGGTTTCCAGCAGATTCAGGGTCGCCATGATGACGTCGCAGCCGGCCTTGATTGCGCAGTCACCACCCTCCACCGATTTATGAGAAATACCCACCGCGCGAATCAGTCCTTCGCCTTTGAGTGCGCGAAGGGCATCCAGTGTGCCCAGGGATTCGAGAATCTCGCAATCCGAGCCGTCGGAGTGGATCAGCACAATATCCAGATATTCGGTTCTCAGACGCTGCAGCGAAGCCGTGACGCTGGCGCGGGTCGCCTCAGGGGTAAAGTCCCATCGTGAGCTGCCCTGTTCGAAGTACTCGCCGACCTTGGTACAGAGGATCCAGGACTGGCGGTGCGGGCCGAGCAGTTCGCCGAGCCGGCGTTCGCTTTCCCCGTAAGCAGGTGCGGTGTCCAGCAGATTGATGCCCAGTTCCCGCGCGGTATCGAGCAGGCGCGCGGCCTGCCGATCGTCCGGCAGGTCGAAACCGGCGGGATATTTCACACCCTGGTTGCGGCCGAGCTTCACCGTGCCGAGGCCGAGCACGGACACCTGCAGGCCGGTGCGGCCCAGAGTTCGGTAGATCATCCGGACGGACACCAGGGCGGCTGTCCGAGCCGTGCTGCGGGAAGATGGAGTTCCGTCGGAGGTAATGCCGGGGCAGCCGGAGGATCCAGCAGTGACAGCACCCGCTCGCCCAGATCCGGCGCCAGACTCAGCTTGGTCGGCCAGCAGACGATGCTGGCCCCGCTCGACCAGGCGAAGGCTTCGTCGGGTCGGGTGCCCTGTGTCTGGTAGGGTTCCGCCCGGTCGATTCTGAGCGTATCGAAGGTCGCCTTGCTCCAGTCGAGCCAGGGTACGCAGGTGCGCAGTTCCGCGCGCGCGTGGTCGATGAGGGCATTCTCACCGAGTGAGACACCTTCCGTGGCCAGGCTGCCCCCCAGGTACCACAGCCAGGCATCGCCGTGTGGTTCCCGGTGGCTGGTAATGGTGAGCCGCGGCTCAGGTCTTCTGATGCCCGTAAGGCAGTGGGCGTAGAGGGGTTGCAGGGCCCGGTGTCGCACCAGAACCTGATGCAGAGGGCGCGTCTGCAGGCGTGGTGGCTCCGTGTCGAGTGCACCGAGCAGCGGCCCGCTGCCGGTACCCGCACAGAGAATGAGGCGCCGGGCCCGCACCATTCCCGCTGGGGTGACGATTCCCCAGCCGCTGCCATCCGGCCGCAGGTGCTCAGGTTTGACTTCGTGCTGATAGGTAAGATGTTTTACTGGTGCGAGCAGGCGCCCGAGCAGGGCGGTGGTATCCAGCACGAAATCGTTGAGCCGGTACACCACCCCGTCGAGGGGCTTGAGCGCTGCGGGATAGTCGGCGCGGTCGACTTTCTCGATGCGCCCGCGCAGGGTTTTGCTGGCAAAAAAACCGGTGAGGCGGCCAAGGGTGCTGTCGGCGGCGAACATGAAATAGTCTTCGGACAGTGGCTGCAGCCCGGCCAGGTTCACACTGCCGGTCCCGGCGAGACACTCGCGCCACTGCGCGGGCATGCGTCCGATGGCTTCCGAGGCCCCGGTCAGCTTCCCGCCCAGTGCGTACTTCAGGCCACCATGGATCATGCCCTGGCTGGCGAGGGTCTGACTGCCGCCCAGAGTCCGGCCTTCGAACAGCACGGCGCGGTACCCTTTCGCCTGCAGCAGGTTGAGCAGCCAGATGCCGGCAATTCCGCCGCCGACGATTGCGGCATCGACTTCGACGGGTTGTGCGGGAGCGAGGGGGGTAGTCATGCGCCGCCAGCCTATGGTGATGCGCTTCCAGCCGCAAGCGGGAGCCGCCGATTGGCACGCATGGTGCGTCGCGCGGGCCTGGGCCGTGCGTGTCAGGCAGGGAGGCGCGGTACACTGGCGCCATGAAGTCCACTTTTCCCGCGGCCGCGCGCCGTCCCCCCAGGCTCTGGCTCGCCGTATATCGACTGGCCCTGCTGCTCGCCCGCCCGCTGGTCCTGCTGCGTCTGCGTTTGCGGGCACGCAGGGAACCGGAGTACGGCCGGCGCGTGGCGGAGAGATTCGGCGAGGTACCGGAAGGCATCCCGCGCGGCGTCATCTGGTTTCATACTGTCTCCGCCGGAGAAACCATTGCGGCCGCCCCGCTGATCTCGGCACTCGTGGAGCTGTTTCCCGATCTCCCGTTCCTGGTTACCACCATGACGCCCACCGGCTCGGCGCAGGTGACGGCCCGGCTCGGCGGTCGCGTGCATCACTGTTATGCACCTTATGACTTCCCGGATGCGGTGCGGCGCTTCTATGACCGGGTGGAGCCCCGCATGCTGGTGCTGATGGAGACCGAATTGTGGCCGACCCTGCTCGGTGTGGCGAACGACCGCGGAATACCGGCGATGCTGGTGAATGCCCGGCTGTCAGAGCGCTCGGCACGCGGCTATGCGAGGGTGGGTGGGCTGATCCGGTCGATGGTCGAACAGCTGTCACTCATCGCCTGCCAGTACCCTGCCCATGCGTCACGCTTCATTGCTCTGGGCGCGGCCCCGGAGCGGGTGCAGGTGCTGGGCAGTGTGAAATTCGATGTGGAACTCCCGGCGGATCACCAGGCACGGTGCAGCAGGCTGAATGATCGCTTCGGGCTGGCCGGTCGTGCCGTCTGGATTGCCGGCAGCACCCATGAAGGTGAGGAGGCCATCGTGCTGCGCGCGCACGCGCACCTGCTCGAGCGTTTCCCGGACGCGGTCCTGATTCTCGTGCCCCGGCACCCGGCGCGTGCTGACGCCGTCGCGGAGCTGATCGCTCAGGCAGGCAGGACGTTGCTGCGCACGGGTGAAAGCGCGACGACTCTGCCTGCAGCTATCCCGGGTGACGCAGCAGCGAATCGTGCACCCGTCGAAGTGGTACTCGGTGACCGGATGGGTGAGCTGCTGTATCTGTACGGCCTCGCAGACGTTGCTTTCATCGGTGGCAGTCTGGTACCGGTGGGTGGTCACAACCCCATCGAGGCGGCAGTCTGGGGTCGGCCACTGCTCATGGGACCACATCGTTTCAACTTCACAGATGTGGCAGACGCATTTGCACAGGAGAACTGTCTGAGCACCGTGACAGATGCGCAGACACTCGGCGACGCCGTCGCCCGCTACTTCACAGATCCCCAGAGCTGTCGCTCGGATGGACTGCGGGCGCTCGGCGTGGTGCAGCGCAATCGGGGCACCACGGATCGTCTGCTGACCCTGCTGCGCAACTGGATCCGTCAGGTCTGTATCAGTTGACGCCCCGATCGCGCAGCGATGCCAGCTGCTTCACCCGTTCGTTGGGGTCCATGTAGGTCGCCAGCTCGGCCACGTCTTCGTCGCTGAGTACCCCTGCCCGCTGCTTGAGCAATACCAGACTCAGAACATAGTTGTAGCGCGAATCCGCGTAGTCGAACTGGGAGGCGTAGAGGGCTTCCTGGGCGCGCAGTACATCGACGATGTTGCGGGTACCCACTTCGTACCCGGTGGTTGTGGCTTCCAGCGCGGACTCCGCGGAGGCGATGGCTTTCAGCCGGGCACGCACGCGCACCACGTCGGTCTGCACGCGACGGAACAGGTTGCGGGTATCCCGGCTCACGGTCAGACGGCTGTCCTGGAGCTGCTCACGGGAGCGCTCCGCAAGCGCCTGGGCTTCGGAAACCCGTGAGCTGGTGTAGCCGCCCTGATAGATGGGCAGCCGGGCGGTCACACCGTAGACGGTGGTGTCGATCTTACCGGCGAGAAAATTGGCTCCGTCGGTCACGTAATGGTTGAAGGACACGGTACCGTCGATGGTCGGCAGATGTGCCGAACGCCTGGCCCGCACGGTGCGCTCTGCCGAGGTAAGCTGTGACTCTGCAGCCTTGATCTGGAAGTTGGTCGCGAGAGCAGAGGAGACCCATTCCTCTTCGTTGCTCGGCTCCGGATCCACAATCGGCAGTGTTTCCGACAGACGCAGAATTTCTGTGTAGGGCTGCACGGTCAGAGTACGCAGCACCTCGAAGAAGATGTCGTGGTCACCGGCGGCCTGCACGCGTGCGACCACCACGTTGTCATAGCTGGCCTGTGCTTCGAGCACATCGGTGATTGCGACCAGACCCACGTCGAAGCGCTGCTGCACCTGCTCGAGCTGGCGCTGCACGGCCGCTTCTGCAGCACGTGAGGACTCGAGCCTTGCGTCTGCGCGTAACACGTCCAGATAAGCCTGCACGGTTCGCACAATCACCTGCTGTTCGGTGCCGGCGTAATTGTGTTCGGCAGCGTTCACTGCGGCCCGTGCGCTCGAGTAGGTGTACCAGCGTTCCAGATTGAACAGGGGCTGGCTGAGCTGTGCACCCCAGCCATGATCGTTGAAGTCCTGTTCCACGCCCGTCTGTAGAAAATCCCGCTCATTCCAGCTCGAGGTGCCCTGCATGCCGATACTGGGCAGCAGCTGTGAGCGGGCCTGAGGGCCGATTTCCCGGGAAGCGTCGAGCTGAGCGGCTGCAGCACCGAGCACCGGATCATTGGCTTTCGCAGACTGATAGACCTCCTGGAGGCCGGCTGCCTGGGTGATCGAGGTAATGCTGCACAGGAGCAGCATCGACAACCAGTTTCGGAACCGCAGGAACGGGGTACTGCCGTACACACGAGCTGCACGGTTGAGAGAGGACGTAGGCTGAAGCGGGTATGTCATTTTGGGTCGGCGCTCGAGGGAGGAAACGGCGCAGTTTAACAGGCTGCTGTTGAATTAGGCTCCCTAGGAACGGCGGCGCCTGCCCGGGGCCAATTAGCGGTGGCACTCGCAGGTGTGGCGGGTATATTAGGCCGATGAATCCCATGATCAGCCGACTGGGAACAAGCGCACGGCGGGAAGCCGCCGTTGCAGGGCAGACTCTGTTGTCCCGTGCTCCGGTGTGCAGGCCCGCCCGGACAGTTCATTTCGAAGAGGCCAGAGAAGTAAGGCGGAACAGTGACGAAGCGGCAGAAGTACAGCATCGATCTCCCAGGGCACATGGCCGAGTGCGATGCCAACTATCTGCGTCTGCTGAAACTGTTTCCGCTCCTGCCCTCCCGGGATTCGAATCAGTTCAGCCTGGACATCAACGGCCAGGTCCTCGACATCCGACTTGACGTGCAGGAGCGGTCTCCTTACACGACCCTGCTGAAACTCTCCCAGGCACCGGAAATGCCCTGGAGTCGCACCCCGAGCCTGACGATCCGCATGTACCATGACGCGCGCAGCGCTGAGGTGGTCGAGTATCAGGGCGAACGTCACTTCCTGGCTGTATATCACTACCCCAATGAGACCATGAGGCACCCGGACGAAAAGGCGCAGATCAATCGCTTTCTCGGCGAATTTCTGTCTCTGTGCCTGGCTCGTGGTATCGCGCTCAGCGCTCCCCTGCTGACTCACTGATGCGCTGCTTGCAGCGGGAACTGGTGCATACGGCCTCAGCATGCGGGCTGTCATGCGGCTGAGCGTACTGCAGATCACCGATACGCATCTGCGCGCAACCGCAGGTCAGCGACTGCTCGGTGTGGACACCCAGGCCAGTCTGGAGGCCGTACTCACCGCCGCATTCGCGGTCCGGATACCGGACGCCGTGCTGGTCACCGGTGACATCGCCCATGATCCGGAGCCGGCGACCTATGAGCGATTCGTTGCGCTGTTCGAATCCTACTATAAGGGTCCGCGTCTGCTGCTGGCCGGCAACCATGATCTCTGGGCACCCCTGCTGCCGCATCAGCAGCAGGCCGGCTCCCGCGCACCCACCGCCGAGGTGCTGTCGATCGGCGCCTGGGACCTCATCGGTCTGGACAGCCACCTGGATGACGAACCCGGGGCCTGTCCGCCAGAACGGCTGCTGGAGCGCCTGCAGAGCGCGTGTGCGGATGCGCGGCGCGCGGCGCGACATGTGCTGATTGCGCTGCATCATCCGCTGATTCCGGTGGGCAGTCCCTGGCTTGATAAAGATCGGGTCCACAACAGCGACCTGCTGCTAGAATGGCTGTCCGAGCACTCCACGGCAAAAGCTGTCGTGTTCGGCCATGCCCATCAGATCGTTGAAAGCATATTTCGCGACATCCAGCTGCTCGGCGCGCCTTCTACCTGTTTTCAGTTCGCGCCTCACACTGAGAAGTTCACGATCGATGACCGCATGCCGGGCTGCCGCTGGCTTTTTCTGGAGACGGATGGACGTGTCAGCACCCAGGTACAGCGGCTGGACGACTTCCCGCTCACCCTAGATCTGACCCAGCGCCACTAACGAGCAGACAGTAACCAGATATGGCGGAATCGAAATATTCTGCGGAATCCCTGCAGGTCCTCTCCGGCCTGGAGCCGGTTCGCAGGCGTCCCGGAATGTATACGGACACCACCCGGCCCAACCACCTGGTCCAGGAGGTGGTGGATAACAGCGTGGACGAAGCGCTCGCGGGCTATGCCCGGGAGATATCAGTCACGATTTGCAAAGATGGTTCGGTGGAAGTGATCGACGACGGACGCGGTATGCCGGTCGACATCCATCCGAAATACAAGATCTCCGGTGTGGAACTGATACTGACCCGACTCCACGCGGGGGGTAAGTTCGATAACGAAAACTACAGTTACTCCGGTGGTCTCCATGGTGTCGGGGTTTCTGTGGTGAACGCGCTGTCCGAACATCTGGAGATCGAGGTCAAACGTGATGGTCAGGTCTACCGGCAGACCTACAGGAAGGGGGAGCCCCAGGGCAAACTGAAGGTTGTGGATGCGGTCGGCAAACGCAACACGGGCACCCGGCTGAAGTTTCTTCCGGAAGCTGCTTTTTTCGACTCGCCGAAGATCTCGGTATCCCGTCTCAGGCACCTGCTGCGTGCAAAGGCCGTGCTCTGTTCGGGGTTGCGGCTTTCGCTCACCGTGGAGGGCAGCGAAGAGGATTCGGAAACCTGGTATTTCGAAGAAGGGCTGAAGGGCTACCTGGAGGAGGCGCTGGGCGGTGCCCAGAGTGTGCCCGCCGAACCCTTCATGCACAGCGCGCAGGGTAATCTCGAGGCGGTCGAGTGGGCGGTGAAATGGGTCGTGGATGGCGCAGAACTGGTCACCGAATCCTATGTGAATCTGATTCCCACGACCGCTGGCGGCACCCATGTGAACGGTTTCCGCAGCGGCCTGACGGATGCGCTGAAGGAATTCTGTGAGTTCCGGGATCTCATGCCCCGGGGTGTGAAGCTAACCGGCGATGATTTGTGGTCCCAGTGTGCCTATGTCCTCTCCGCCAGGCTGTCTGATCCCCAGTTTGCCGGCCAGACCAAGGAAAAACTGTCGTCCCGGGATTCGGCGGTGTTCATCAGCGGCGTCGCCAAGGATGCTTTCAGCCTGTGGCTCAACGAGCATCCCCAGGAAGGGGAGCAGCTTGCCGAGCTCGCCATCAGCAATGCCCAGAAACGGGTGCAGGCTGCGAAGAAGGTCGCGCGTAAGAAAGTCACCGCCGGACCGGCCCTGCCCGGCAAGCTGGCGGACTGCTCCGGTCAGGATGCCGATCGCGCCGAGCTGTTTCTGGTGGAAGGCGACTCCGCTGGCGGTTCAGCCAAGCAGGCGCGGGATCGGGAATTCCAGGCGGTCATGCCGCTGCGCGGCAAGATTCTCAACACCTGGGAGGTGGATCAGAGCCAGGTGCTCGGCTCCCAGGAAATACACGACATCACAGTCGCCATCGGCGTCGACCCCGGCTCGAAGGATCTCTCCTCACTGCGCTATGCGAAGGTCTGCATCCTCGCCGATGCGGACTCGGACGGTCTGCACATCGCCACCCTGCTGTGCGCCCTGTTTGTGCGTCACTTCCGTCCGCTGGTCGAGGCAGGCCACGTCTATGTGGCCATGCCGCCCCTTTACCGCATCGATGTCGGCAAGGAAGTTTTCTATGCACTGGATGAAGCGGAAAAGCAGGGTGTACTCGATCGCATCGCCGCGGAAAAGAGGAGCGGCAGGATCATGGTGCAGCGCTTTAAAGGTCTCGGCGAAATGAACCCGCTGCAGCTGCGCGAAACCACCATGGATCCGGACACCCGGCGTCTGGTGCGGCTGACACTGGACTCGGACAGCAAGACCGATGAGATGCTGGATATGCTGCTCGCCAAGAAGCGCTCGCCGGATCGACGCGAGTGGCTGGAGGCGAAGGGTGATCAGGCGCTGATCGATTGACTGCTCGACGCTCGCTCAATAATTTTTGGAAGGTTGCTGGAGGCAGCGGATGTTGCAGACCGGTGTACGGGACACGCCGCGAGTACGTCCCTGTAGGCTCGGCTCCGGCCGTCCCTGGCCGGAGACGGTCCCGTACACCGGTCTGCAACATCCGCTGCTGCATTATCCTCCAAAGTTCATGAGTAAGCGTCGTCGAAAGAATGTTCGCGATCACCGATGCGCTCTGATGGATGGGCATCTGGCCCACAATCTTGGAAACGCATTGAGGGGAGGAGTGCGATAGGGCTTTCGCGAATGCTGTCGGCCATGGACGGCCGACCGCAAGCGCGCAGGGATGCGCCTGTAGCGGTTCGCGAAAGCCCTATCGCACTCCTCCCATCGACACACTTTTACAAATTTGATTTGCCAGATACGCAATGACACAAATGGCTGACTGAATGACCACCGAACAAACCGACACCGAATCCCTCCCCTTAAGAACCTACGCCGAGCGCGCGTACCTCGATTATTCGATGTACGTCATCAACGATCGGGCGCTGCCCCACGTGGCCGACGGCATGAAGCCCGTGCAGCGTCGCATCATCTACGCGATGAGCGAGCTGGGTCTGAACAACCAGGCCAAGTTCATGAAGTCCGCGCGCACGGTCGGCGATGTGCTGGGCAAGTTCCATCCCCATGGCGACAGTGCCTGTTACGAAGCCATGGTGCTCATGGCGCAGCCCTTTTCCTTCCGTTATCCGCTGGTGGAAGGCCAGGGCAACTGGGGAGCACCGGACGATCCGAAATCCTTCGCCGCCATGCGCTATACCGAGTCGAAGCTGTCCCGCTACGCGGAGCTGCTGCTCGCGGAGATCCGCCAGGGCACGGTGGATTTCATGCCGAACTTCGACGGCACGATGGACGAACCGAAGCTGCTGCCGGCGCGGGTACCTTTCGTACTGCTGAACGGTTCCACCGGCATCGCCGTGGGCATGGCGACTGACATTCCGCCGCACAACATCCGGGAAGTGATCAGCGCCTGTATTCACCTGCTTGAGGCGCCGAAGGCGAGTGTCGCTGATCTCATGACCCACATCCGTGGACCGGATTTCCCATCGGAGGCGACCATCATTACCCCGGCGGCGGACATCCGGGAGATGTATGAGACCGGTCGGGGCAGCATCAAAGCGCGTGCCGTTTATCATTCCGAGCAGGGTGAGATTGTGATCACCGCACTGCCACACCAGGCTTCGCCTGCCAAGGTCCTGGAGCAGATTGCGGCTCAGATGCAGGCCAAGAAGCTGCCGATGCTGGCCGACCTGCGGGATGAATCCGATCATGAGAATCCCACTCGACTGGTGCTGGTGCTGCGGTCAAACCGGGTAGACGCGCACCGGCTGATGAGCCACCTGTTTGCGACAACCGATCTGGAGCGCAGCTACCGGATCAATCTGAACGTCATCGGTCTCGATCAGAAACCCCAGGTCAAGAACCTCACGGTGCTGCTCCGGGAATGGCTCGAGTATCGTCGCGAGGTGGTGCGCCGGCGCCTGAATTTCCGCCTCGACAAGATCAACGACCGTCTGCACATTCTCGACGGGCTGCTCATTGCCTACCTGAACCTGGACGAAGTGATCCGCATCATCCGCGAAGAAGATGCGCCCAGGCAGTCCCTCATGGCCACCTTTAGTCTGTCTGAGGTTCAGGCCAATGCCATTCTCGATCTGCGTCTGCGTCAGCTGGCCAGGCTTGAAGAGTTCAAGCTCAAGAGTGAGAAGGACGAACTGGAGATCGAGAAATCAGATATCGAAAAAGTGCTCAAGTCGAAGGCACGGATGACCACACTGATCAGGAATGAACTGCTCGAAGATGCGGAGAAATTCGGCGATCCACGGCGTTCGCCACTCGAGCAGGTGGTCACCGCCGAGGCCTACAGCGAAGAGGATCTGGTCAGCAACGAACCTATCACCGTCGTACTGTCGGAAAAAGGCTGGGTCAAGTCTGCCAAGGGACACGAAGTGAATCCTCTCGAACTCAGCTACCGGAGCGGCGATCGTCATGGCGGGTCGGCGCGCGGACGCAGTAACGACACGCTGATCTTCCTGGATTCCACTGGCCGTTCGTACTCGGTGGCTCCGCACACACTGCCTTCCGCCCGGGGCCAGGGTGAGCCGCTTACCGGACGCCTGAAGCCGCCTGCCGGTTCCCGCTTTGTCGGAGTTGCCATGGGGCCGGGGGCAACACGGGTGCTGCTGGCCAGCGATGCCGGCTATGGTTTTGTCGGCAGACTGGAGGACATGGTCACCAAGAACAAAGCGGGTAAGGCCTGCCTCAGTGTCCCGAAAGGCGGCATCGCCCTGCCGCCTGTAATGGTCCAGGCGGATGGGGTGCAGCAGGTGGTCGCGCTGACCAATCAGGGCCGTATGCTGGTCTTCGGCCTGGACGAGGTACCTGAACTTGTCCGGGGCAAGGGAAACAAGCTGATCAACATTCCCTCTGCAGCGTTCAAGTCCCGGGAGGAGTACATGATCTCCATCATCGTGCTGGGTCCGGGTGATGAGCTGCTCGTGCAGGCAGGACAGCGGCATCTGCGCATGAAAGGAAAGGATCTGGAGCATTACATCGGTGAGCGCGCCCGTCGCGGGCGCAAACTGCCGCGGGGATTTCAGAAAGTGGATTCGCTCGAGCTCGCATCCCGTGAGTGAGTGATTTCCCTGACCTGCTGATCAACGATCGCTCTGGTGGATCCCTGCAGGCTGCGGATCAGCCAGGCCAGAGCCTCGGTGGTCTCCAGTTCATGGAGCAGCGGGTTGGCGAGCGGCTCGAGATCGAATCGTTCAGGTCGCGGAATCCGCGCCTTGAGCGCGGTACTGATCACCAGGGTGGTTTCCTTCGCCAGGGCAGAGAGCATGGCGGTGTCCCTGATCTCCGGCGCCTGCAGGGACAGTTCCGCATCTGCCTCGATCTGCAGCACATGGGCGCCGAGACGGTAGTGTCCCCAGGATTCTCCGTCGCTGAGCAGCTGGGACAGCACGAAAGCAGCATAGATGACGTGCAATGCCCTGTCCGGATCTCCCTGCTCATCAAATGTCAGCAGCAGGCCGGTGCCGGGCAGGGGTTGTATCCCGGCCTGATAGATGTCAGCGATCCGCTCCGCAAGGCGCATTGCGTGGGCGACTTCGAGGTCACGCTGGCGGGGCGAGAGGGTGAGCTGATTGAAGAGGTTGAGCACCAGCAGATAACAGGGCTCGAGGTCTGGTTCCGGAGGAGGCTCTGCGGCCGGGACTGCAGCGGGTTGTGCGGGTTCTTCAACAAACTGGCGGACGGCCCGCTGCCACAGCGCCACCGCGCCCAGGGGCACGATGAGTATGAGCAGCAGACTGAAGGCGAACAGTCCGGGCCCGGTGTTGTGGGTGAAAGCGGACTCATCGAGATGCAGCCTGACGTAGCCGATGATGCTGTGGTCCTGGAGCACGGGATGCGTGAAGACCAGTCCGCGCTGGGTGGCGCCGGACAGCGCGAGCATTTCATTGTCCACCGTGTACACGGCGACACCGGAAACAGGTTCGATCTCCAGCAGCCGGTTAACGAGGACGCCCAGGTGGATGCGATCTTTCTGAGCCAGAGGCTCGCTGCTCAGGCTCGCCAGAGCGGTGGCCAGGCCATTGCCGAACTGGGCGGCCTGGGTCTCCGCATCTTCGTCGGACGCCCACAGGGCGATGAGACTCAGGCCGAGCACAACGCTGACAATGAAAGCGATGGCATGGAAAGCGGAAACCTGTTTAACCTGCACTGGGTGAGAAATCAGCTTCAATTGAGTGGATGCAGAGGTGAGTGGCTGTGAGGGTGTTACTGTGGCTGGCGAGATAGTACTCCTAAATGTCTCCGGACGGGATGAATCCGGACTCATGGCCAGGCTGACGTCGGCGCTGGCGCAGCATCAGGTCCGTGTTCTCGATCTGGGCCAGGCGGTCATACACGACGAGCTCAACCTCGGCATGCTGGTCGAAATTCTCGAGCCGGATCGGACTGAGTCGGTGCTGGAGGATCTGCGTGGGTGTCTGGCCGAACGCGGTGTGGTGCTGCGGGTGGAATTTGTCAGCCCTGCGGACTACCAGGACTGGGTGGGCAGTCAGGGCAAATCGCGTTACATCGTCACCCTCCTCGCCGATGGATTCAGCGGCCGTCAGCTCGCCGCAGTCACCGGCATCATTCACCGCTATGGTCTGAATATCGACAGTATCCGGCGGTTGTCCGGGAGGATTCCACTGAATCGCCCCGAGGGTCAGGTGCGCACCAGCATTGAAATGAGTCTGCGCGGAGATCCCTCCGATCCTGTGGCCTTGAAGGCCGATCTGCTGGCTGCGGCCGATGAGCTGGTCTTCGACTTCAGTGTGCAGCGCGACACCGTATATCGCCGCAACAGGCGTCTGGTGGCATTCGATATGGATTCGACTCTCATCAATGCCGAGGTGATCGATGAGCTCGCCGCCCTCCACGGTGTGCGGGATGCCGTCGCCGCCATCACCGACCAGGCCATGCACGGCAAACTCAACTTCAGGGAAAGTTTCCGGGCCCGGGCCGCGCTGCTGCGTGGACTGCCAGAAAGTGCGCTTGCCGAAGTGGCCGGCAGTGTCAGGCTCAACGACGGTGCCCATCGCCTGATCCGCTCACTGAAGCATTTCGGCTACAAGACGGCCATTCTCTCCGGCGGATTTCAGTATGTCGGTGAACGTCTCAAGGCTGAGCTGGGAATCGACTATGTTTTCGCGAATGAACTGGAGATCGCGGACGGTGTGATCACCGGGCAGGTACGGGGTGACATCGTCGATGCGGACCGGAAAGCGGCGCTGCTGGCCGAGATCGCCCGACGCGAAGGCATTTCCCTGCAGCAGACCATCGCCATCGGCGACGGGGCGAACGATCTGCCGATGCTGAGTTCTGCGGGTCTGGGCGTGGCCTATCACGCCAAGCCCCTCGTCAAGGAGAGTGCCAGTCATTCCATATCGAATTTCGGACTGGACAGTGTGCTTTACCTGATGGGCTTCAGAGACCGGGACATCGAGGAGGCGCTGTCGGAGTGAGGGACTGCTTGTCGGTCCGCGGCGACACGGCAGAGTACCTATGTTCCCAGAGGAGGTTTTGGAGGAGGGGTGATGCTCATGCGGGGGTGGATCGGGGGTTGGCGGACCTCGCTCCGGCGCTCCGCGCTGCCCGCCTCAGCCGACCAGCCCCGAGGCGGGTCTGTTCGGCATCGTTGGCGTCGCTACACGGTCCGCCAACCCCCGATCCACCCCCGCATCCTCAGCGCGCTTCCAGGTCCGCCTCAGGAAGCGTGTTCTTACGAATCGAGCGGTCCGCAGCCAGTCAGTGGTCAGTGAGCTAGGAACATGCAGCATGCGCGCGTTCCTGCGACGGGAGATTTCAGCAGCGCAGTGGCACCCTGGAAGGGCTGCGCGAGGTCTCAGCCATACCCTGCCTCACGACTGCGTTCGACAACCTTTGGGTGTGCGAGTCCCCGTTCCGGGCCCTGAATCGATGACGAGCCCGGCCTAGTCGTCCGAACTGAAATCGTAGTCCATTGAGGTGGTGGGTTCCTGGAGGTAGTGCCCCTGGATGTAGTTGGCGCCCGCCTGCCAGAGTGCGGAGAGCACGTTGGCGCTTTCCACCATGGGCACGATGGTCAGTTTTCCGGCGCTCTGCAGATCCCGGATCATCCTGGAGATGCCTTCCTTGAGATCCGGATTGCGGTTCAGGTCTTCGATGAGGGTGCCGTCGAGTTTCACGAAATCCACCGGAATGTGCTTGAGCAGTTCGAAAGGCTCAGCCTGCACACCGAATCGGGACAGCGAGGCACGGCAGTGCAGTTTCTTCAGACCTTCCACAAACTCCCGGGTCTGGCGCACGTAGGTTGCGGTGTCACGCTCGGTGATCTGGAAGATCACTGCATCGCTGGGCAGCCGGGCGGCTTTGATCGCAACACCCAGCCACTGAATGAATTCCGGATCCGCCACGCTGTTGCTGGTGACATTGATTGTCAGCCGGGTGTTGTGGCCTTTCGCGCGATGCGAAGACAGCATCTTGATGGATTGCAGAATCACCCACCGGTCGATCTTCCCGGCCACGCCGTTGTCGATGGCGGTGCGCAGGAACTCTCCGGGTGTCATCTGTTCGCCGCTGCGGTCGAGCATGCGCAGGAAGACCTCGTAGTGCTCGTCCGAATCGCCCCGCAGGCTGATGATCGGCTGGAACAGCAGCATGAATTTGTGCTGCTCTATAGCCTCGTTGATCAGACACAGGACCCGATTTGCCTCGTCGTCGATGGCGGCTTCGGCGTTGTGAAACTCGGGCAGTTCGACGAAGTTGACATCGCCGGAACTGGAGGCTTTCTGCATTGAGCTGAAAGCGCCATTGAGTGTTTCTTCCAGGGCAGTGGAAAGCGAATCGCAGCCTTCTTCATCGAGGATGGCGCCGCCCAGCGTGATCGTCGGGCGCACCGTCTTTTCCCGGACTTCGAGAATCATCGCCTCGACAACCTTACGGTAGGCGTTCACCTGCTCGAGCGCTGCATCTCGTGTCGGCTCTGCAACCAGCACTGCCCACTGGTAGGGGGACAGCTGCATGAACGGGCTGGTGATTGCCCGGGCCAGTCCTGCTTCGACCTGACCGCAGGCGGCTTCCGCACCGGCCAGACCGTAGTCGGCCTGGAGTTGGGCGTAGTCATCCAGCTGTGCAACGAAAACGCTGATGAATGTGTCGTCGTGCTCTGCGAGATGAGCTTCGCAGGCGTCCAGAAACTGGGAGAGATTGCGCAGGCCGCCACGCAGCTGATTTGCACCATTCACGGCAGCTGGTGTGTTGTCTGCCACTGCGGGTGCATCGTTTTGCGCTGCAGGCGCTGGTTCTTCCTCCGCGGTCTCGTCATTTATCGCCGCGGGCGCTGCCAGCTCAGAGGTTGCGTTGGTGCTTGTCGGGGTTTCCTCGGGTGCGTCCGCAGATGGGTCGGAAGCGGGTTCGGTGTGTGCATCGAGTTTGGTGGCAGGTTCTGCGTCTTCCAGGCTCGCACCGTTACTGTACTCGGGCGTACCGGCAATACCGTTGGTCAGCATGGGCACATCATCGTCTGACTTGTCCGTCGACACGAGTGCCAGCCTGGGAGTTTCAACAGATCGGGCAGGTGTTTCGTCCGGCATTTCGGCCAGCGGGCGCTCAACGAATGCTGCTCCCTCGAACGTGCCCTCCCCCATGAGTGCACCAGTGCGCACGGTGACCTGCAGGCAGTGCTCGCCTTCGTAGTCTGCACCAGCCAGAGTCATGTTGCCGCTGACGGTCTCGCCCGTCGTGCTGGCACCACAGAAATCGAAGTCGACTTCCTGTTCGTTCTGACGGAATGCCTTGAGTTTTGCCTTCAGTTCTTTTGCGCTGTCAGCCGACATGAGGTCGATCAGCGGCAATCCCAGCAGAGAGTCTGCGTCTTTGAAACCGAAGAGCCTCAGATAACCTTCGTTGGCGTAGATGTGCATACCTTCATGCACGTAGGCGATGGCGGCTCGCGAACTCTGCAGCAGCAGAGCGCAGCGCTGTTCGGTTTCTTCCAGTGCGCGACGCATCTGCCTGAAACGCACCTGCTGACACACATGCTCGAGTTCACGCTGCACCACCAGGACCAGGTGCGACTCTGCGGTCTCTTCGACCACATCCGCAGCACCGATGTGCAGTCCTTCGACCGCTGTCAGTGGTGCGTCTTCATTACTGACCAGGATGATCGGGACGTGTGCGGCTTTGGCACGCAACTGTTGCACCAGTGCGGCCAGATTCGGCAGCGCGCTGTTGCACAGCATCATGTCGGTTTCATGGATGCGATCGAGCGCCATCGGCAGATCGACTATTTCCAGTCGAGTGCTGATCCCGGCATCGCGCAGCAGTGAGTCGTACCGGTGTGCGGCGTTCTCAGAACGCTCCGCCACCAGCAGTCTGACTGGTGCGTGTTGGGGTTGTTGTGCTGTCATGTCCTTCTGGAGCCAACCTTCCCTTTAATTCAGGCCAGATGGTTGGTCATCTGGCGGCATTCTCAGGGAATTCATGGTGAGGTCGATCTCGGTGTTTTCCAAGTAACCATCCAGCATTCGAAATGTGAACTGGTTAAAGCTTTCGGTTTTAAGCAGGCACTCACCCAGTTGTGCGGTGGTCTGGATTCCCTGACGGGAAACGTGGACTTTCTGGTTGCTCTGAAATGGTACAGGGGGTGCAAGCAGGGAGGCCGGCTGGTCGATGAGCGCCAGTTCGGGCAACACGAAGGCCCGTGCGTAATCGGATGGGCCGCCGCGCTTGTGAATCACACGCACCGCGACAGGTATGGCCCGGGGCGAGAGCAGTTCGAGGCCCATGGACGCACCATTGGCATCCTGGCGTATCCAGCGGATCACGGCCACACACCAGCGGGGGTCGCTTTCGTCACGCATTGCGACGAGTTCGCCCGTCTGCACACTGGCGGGCAGAGGTTCGTTCCAGCGCACCCGATAACCGCCGGGGCTGGTATCCATGGTGGTGGTGTCGTAGTAGTGATAGCCCCCCCGGTTGTCTTTCCGGGTGTCCTCACCCTGCCTGGCGGCCATCTTGCGCAGCAGAGCCTCCGGATTCCCGATGTTCGGGTTCTGGGGGATTCTTACCCGCAGGTCAAAGGCATCATCCCAGACATCCTTGATTTCCGAGACATTCGGCACAAAGGCCACCTCGTCTGCGCCCTGAAATGGGTTGACCTCGCGGCGCACGGACGCATCTTCCTCGTCGAGCTGATCGAAAAAGTCCACGCCACCGCTTAAGAAGTAATGTGCTGAACGCATGCCGATGCAGACTTTCATGCTGCTCGTGCTCGCCGCCCGGCGATGGGTGCGCTTGCGCATCACACTCCAGGCGTTGGCCAGATGAGCGATGAGTCCGGCCTCGAGACGCTCGGGGACGGGCAGCGAGCCGTCCATGTCCTTGCGATAGGCTTCCAGTTCGTAGACCAGCAGCTCAGTACGCACACAGCGGGGTGCTTCTGCTGCCTCGAGCAGTTTTGTGTAGCTGGGACCCTGTTCGGCGGCGAGATCCACGCAGAACAGCTCGCCTCCCTCGGAAGCCTCGATCGTCACGCTGGGCACCCACAGCTCCAGCGCATTGAAGACGTCGGTAAGCTGGCGATGTCGCAGCTGATTGGGTTTTGCCAGAGCGAGCAGCACGGGCCGCAGATACGCATCGCGGATCGAAATCTGCGGGCGGGTGTGGTTTTCACTGTCGTGAATCTCGGTCAGCGTCAGTCCGAAGTGTTCGGCAAGATGGTAGAGCTGGTTGAGCTCGAGCCAGAGGCGGTCGGCGGGTGCCACATAAAACTGCAGCGTGCGCAACAGGGTGCGGGAGAGATCGGAGAGTACCCGGTGGATGGCGGTTGCCACTGTCTCCTTGTCGGTCCGGGAACCGCTGCCGATGGCTTCGAGGATGACGGCCTTGTATCCCGAGCAGAGGTTGGTCTGCAGGCGCTGGGCGAGACGGGCGATGGCGTCTCCATGATTCTGTGTGCTCATAGCGGCACGATCGAGCCGGGCGCAGAGGTAATGCAGGGGCGGCCGGATGACTTCCAGCAGGGCCATTCGCAGGGCGTAGGGAATCTTCAGCCGCGCGATTTCGAAAGTCGCCTGGCGGATCTGCTCCGAGGTGGTGGAGGTATTCGCCATCGGCAGCCGGCCGATCCAGTCTTCCAGGGCGGCCGCGCTGGATTCGCAGAATGACAGCTGATCGAGTTCCGCGGCGGGTGCGGTCAGTCTCTCAGCCAGTCGAGCGGGAATCGCTTCATCCATAAAGCCGGGTCCGTTTGAACTGCGCTGGCCGATGCTCAGAGTCTCTGCTGTCACAGCGGAAGGTCACAGCGGAAAGCGCGGAATGGCCGCAGTATAGGGAAATGAAAAATCCCGAACAGTGAATTCGCGCAGAACATATCAATCCGGTTACAACTGCCTGATCGAAGCGGTTATGATGCGGCCGCGTCACTCGTCTGAGGGAATTCTGATGGTTCCCGGCTGCAGATGCGTGACCCGGATCACAGTCTTGCAGGACCCGACATCATGGCGTTTTATTCCACCAGCGAATTCAAGTCCGGATTGAAAGTGCTCTTCGAGGGTGACCCCTGTACGATCCTGGAGAACGAGTTCGTGAAGCCCGGCAAGGGCCAGGCCTTCAACCGGGTGCGTTTCCGCAACCTGAAGTCGGGGCGGGTCTGGGAGCGGACATTCAAATCGGGGGAGTCTCTGGAAGGCGCCGACGTGATGGATACAGATATGGAGTATCTGTATAGCGATGGCGAGTTCTGGCACTTCATGAAAACCGACGGCAGTTTCGAGCAGATCGGCGCCAGCCAGGAGGCGGTGCGTGATGTGGTTGACTGGCTGAAGGAGCAGTGCGTGTATCAGGTCACCCTGTGGAATGACGCACCCATTGCGGTAACCGCACCGAACTTCGTTGAGCTCGAAGTGGTGGAGACCGATCCAGGCATCAAGGGCGACACGGCCCAGGGTGGCACGAAGCCGGCGAAGCTCAGCACCGGTGCGGTGATCAAAGTGCCGCTGTTCATCAATATCGGCGACGTGCTGAAAATCGACACGCGCTCGAGTACCTACGTCTCCCGGGCCTGATTCCTTGAATATCGACTGGCGACCGGCCTGCCCGCTGGCCGCACTGGAGGCCCGGGCCCGGCTCATGGCCGAGCTTCGCGCGTTTTTCGCCGAGCGCGACGTGCTCGAAGTGCAGACCTCGATTCTGGCCGCCCACACGGTCACCGAAGTGGCCATCGAGTCCATGGCAGTCGGCGCCCTGGGCTATCTGCAGACGTCCCCTGAATATCAGATGAAACGCCTGCTGGCGGCGGGCGCCCCCTCCATTTATCAGATCACCCCGGTGTTCCGGGCGGGTGAGGCCGGCCGGCTGCACAACCCGGAGTTCACCCTGCTGGAGTGGTATCGCCTGGGCTTCGATGACCGGGCGCTGATGAAAGAGGTGACAGCGCTGGTGGAGCGTGTGCTCGGGCCCGGTAGAACCGAAATTCTGGCTTATGGCGATCTGGTCGGTGATCTCGAGCAGCCCCGGGACGATCTGGACCTGGCAATCAGCGAGGCGATCGACGCCCTGGGAGAAGGTCGCTTCTTCATCACCCGCTATCCGGCGGAACAGGCGGCACTGGCCCGGCTGCATGCAGACGATCCCAGTGTGGCTGCGCGATTCGAGCTGGTAATCGACGGTGTCGAGGTGGCCAACGGCTACTGGGAACTCACGGATGCGGAAGAGCAGCGCCGACGCTTTGCCGCTGATGTGGAGCAGCGCCGCAGGCGTGGTCTGGTGGAGCCGGCGCCGGATGAGCGGCTGCTGGCGAGCCTGGATGCCGGGCTGCCGGACTGCGCCGGCGTGGCGCTGGGCGTGGACCGACTGCTGATGCTGCAGCAGGGTGCCAGCAGTCTTGCCGAGGTGATGCCCTTCCCGATCGACCGGGCCTGATCGCGGTCTGTTAGCGCCGCCGCGGACTTTTTTTCGCCCCGGGCTTTTTTTTTTCGCCGCGGGCTTTTTTTCGCCGCGGGCGCTTCAGCCGCCCGAGCGGAGACTCAGCAGCGGCTGGCCCATTTTCACGCTTACGCCGCTGCGGATACCGAACGCCAGCTTCGCCCGCCCGGGCTGCATGCAGACGATGGCGGTGGAGCCGACGAGAAAGCGGCCGATTTCCGCCCCGCGCGGTAGCGCAGGACCCTCGTGAATCGTCGCCTCTTCACGAGCATAAGGCGACAGCGGCGATCCCCAGACCGTTTCTATGCTGGCGACCACCATCGCACCCACCAGCACCACCAGCAGATCGCCGTGAGCCGTGGCGAACTCGCAGACCAGCCGTTCATTGCGGGCAAACAGACTGGGGATTTCCGCCTCGGTCGCGGCATTCACCGAGAAAAGTGCACCGGGAATGGCCCGGGTTTTCCGCAGCCGGCCGGCAACCGGCAGATGCACCCGGTGATAGTCCTTCGGAGCCAGATAGATGGTGGCGAAGGTGCCCCCATTGAAGCGGTCGGCGGATTCGCCGATCAGGGTGCGCAGTTCGTAGGCGCTGCCTTTGGCCTGGAGCAGTCGACCGGTTTCGATGCGTCCTGCCTGGCTGATCGTGCCGTCTGCGGGACTCACGGCGATCATCTGATCTCCCGGCAGGGGCCTCGCGCCGGGCTTCAGCGCCCGGGTGAAGAAATCGTTGAAGCTCGTGTAATCGTCGAGTTTCTCCCGGACCGCTTCGCTCATGTTGACAGCGTAGAGGCTGGTGAAGGTGCGGATCAGCGCGCGTTTCAGCCAGGGTGTGCGGGACCGGGACAGGGCACCGGCCAGCCGGGACAGACCATGTTGCGGCGCTATGCGCTGGAGGGCCACGGCGATGCGGCTCATGGCGTCACCGACACCGGCGTGTCGTCCCGGTTCCCCCATTCCGACCAGGAGCCGTGATAGGCGCGGATATCGGGAAAGTCGAGCAGGCGGCCGATCATGTAGGAGAGCCCCGAGCGATGGTGGGTGTGGCAGTGGGTGATGATCCGCTTTGCCGGATCGATGCCGTGGGCGTCGAGCAGGGCGCTGACATTCTCGGTCAGCCGCAGCGCGCGCTGCGGATCTTTCAGCAGCACCCAGTCCAGATGCACAGCCCCGGGAACGTGTCCGGCCCGGGCGGCTGTTTTTCGTTGTCCCAGAAACTCCTCCCGGGAACGCACGTCCCAGACGATCTGCTGTGGATCGTCGATGGTGGCCAGTACATCCTCGATCTCCGCGACGGGTGTGCGGTCGAGGTGCAGACTGACTTCGGTTGCGTTCGGATAGTGGCAGGGTCCGGAGGTCAACTCACCCCCTGCTTCGGCCCAGGCGTGAATGCCGCCGTCGAGATACTGCCAGCGTCGCTCGCCGATCACATCGAGGGTCCAGGCGAAACGGCCCGCCCAGCCACCGCCCTCGTCGTCGTAAAGCACATAGTCGAGGTTCGCCTCATGCCCCAGCCGGGAGAACAGCGCCTCCAGTCGCTCGAGGGATGGCAGGCGACCGCTGGCTGGTGGCGTGCCGTCCACGAGTTCCCGTGGCTCCACCAGCAGGGCGCCGGGCAGATGATGCTGCTGATAGGCGGCCGCATCCGTAATATGGATGAGCCTCATGCGGTCGTCGGGTCGCACGATCCGCGACTGCAGTATCGGCAGATCGATCAGCGTTGCATCGGAAATGGGTCTGCTCCTTCACCTGTGGCGGCCGGTATGGTATCTGAGATGTCCTTTACTGACATGAGCGGACCGGCATGAGCGCGCATCTCGTCTGGATGGATCTGGAGATGACCGGACTCGACCCGGAGCGGGATGTGATCATTGAGATCGCCACACTGATCACCGATGGGGATCTGAATCTGATTGCGGAAGGTCCGGCGCTCGCCGTGCATCAGCCTGAGTCGATCCTCGCCGGCATGGATGACTGGAATCAGACCCATCACGCCGCATCCGGTCTGCTCGAGCGGGTGCGCAAATCGCCGGTGTCCACGGTGGAAGCCGAAGCACAGACACTGGCCTTCCTCGAACGCCACGTCGAGAAAAATGCATCCCCCCTGTGCGGCAATACGATCTGGCAGGATCGACGCTTCCTCGTGCGCTACATGCCGGTGCTGGAAGCGCACCTGCACTATCGCAACATCGATGTGAGCACTTTGAAGGAACTCGCGCGGCGCTGGCGGCCCGATCTCATGGGCGGTTTCACCAAGCAGAACGCCCACACTGCGCTTGCCGACATCCGCGAGTCCATTGAGGAGCTGCGCTACTATCGGACCCATTTTCTGAAGACCGAAACGGCGAGCACGAACTGATTTCAGTCATTGCCGCCTTGCGACCCCGCCGATACAACCCGTATTGCCTTCGGATCGCGCCCTGCAGCGACGGCTGCGAGAAGTTCTGAGGCATTGCTGCTTAATCAGGCGCCACACCTAGGACACCCGACTGGGGTCACTCTGGTGGTTGGCTGTGCCGCTGCCTCCGCTCAACCGGGCGATTGCCCAGTCGATGTGCTCCGCCAGCAGCGCGCTGGCATCCACGCGTCGTGCGTGCAGCAGGGCGATGGCCGCTTCGCTGACGGGCCCGTTGCCCAGTGCGATGGCCAGATTGCGCGACCACTGCTCGTAGCTGATGCGGCGGATGGCCGAACCTTCCGTGTGCTGCAGAAATTCACTCTCACTCCAGCGGAACAGGCTCAGCAGATCCGCCCCTGCGAGTGCGCCTGCGCCGACACGCGGGCGGAAATCGGTTTCGGTGGTGTCAGCAGCGAACCGATTCCAGGGGCAGTAAAGCTGGCAGTCGTCGCAGCCGAAGATGCGATTGCCCATCGCAGCGCGCAGCGCTTCGGGAATCACACCACGGTGTTCGATGGTGAGATAGGAAATGCAGCGTCGTGCGTCGAGCTGCCGCGGGGCGATGATGGCGTCGGTCGGACACACGGTCATGCAGGCTTTACAGGCGCCACAGTGATCCTCCGGTTCACCGCCATCACCAGCCGGGGTGTCCACCGGCAACGGCAGATTGGTATAGAGCTCGCCGAGGAAAAACCAGGATCCGGCGCTGCGGTTGAGCAGCAGGGTGTGTTTGCCGATCCAGCCGAGTCCGGCCCGGGCGGCAAGGGCCTTTTCCAGTACCGGGGCGGAATCGGTGAATGCGCGATAGCGGTGATCGATATCCTGTGCCGCGGCGTCGATCCGGCGTCCGAGTTGTGCGAGTCGACGCCGCACCACCTTGTGATAGTCGCGGCCGAGCGTGTAGCGGGACACATAGGCGAGCGAGGCGTCCTCAAGGATGCGCAGTGGCTGACTGTCGCTGTCGAAGTAGTCCATACGGGCGCTGATCACCCGGCAGGTACCGGGTACCAGGGATTCGGGTTGCAGGCGCTTGTCCAGGTTGCGTTCGAGGTAACCCATGTCGCCCTGGAAGCCCCGGGCCAGCCACGCACGCAGACGCGGCGCTTCGGCAGACACATCCATATCGGTGATGCCGAGCTGCTGAAAGCCGAGTTCCTTGCCCCAGCCGAGGATGTCCTGCCTGAGTTGCTGATAATCCATGGCTTCGACTGGAAGAGTGTAGCGGACAGCGCCGCCGTGAAGGCTCAGTATAATCGTCGGTGTCCGGAGTTATTGCAGGAGTTGAGAAAGTGCACAGCAGGCGCGGCGCAAACCGGATGATCCAGCTCTACAGCGCCGAGCAGTGCCGGACGCTCGATCGGCTGGCGCTCGATTCATTGGAGATCTCCGGCTTCGAACTCATGCAGCGGGCGGGTCGTGCCGCATTCAACGAGCTGATCCACCGCTGGCCACAGGCACGCACGCTGACCGTTTACTGTGGTAAAGGCAACAATGCCGGGGACGGCTACATCATCGCCGGCCTCGCCAGAGCCCTGGGGCTCGAGGTAGACGTGCTCGAGACCGGCGCCGGGGCGCTCAAAGGAGATGCGCTGCTCGCCAGAAACTGGGTGCTGGAGCGGGACGTGCACCCCCGGGATGTGTCGCTGATCGGCGAGCTTCCACCCGCAGACGTGGTGGTGGATGCGCTGCTGGGTACCGGTCTGACTGGTGCGCTGCGCCCGCCCTTCGCTGCGCTCGTGGCGCGCATCAATACCAGCGGACGGCCCGTACTGGCGGTGGACATTCCCAGCGGCGTGAATGCGGATACCGGCGCCGTGGTCGATGCGGCAGTCCGGGCGGATGTGACCGTCACCTTCATCGGCCGGAAAATTGGCCTGACCACGGGTGCCGGACTGGAACATGCCGGTGAAGTGGTGTTTGCAGATCTCGGTGTCGATGCGGCATCGCGTCGTCAGCTGCAGGGCGTGAACTGGCTGACCCTGTCTGCGCTGCTCGAATGGCGGCCGCTGCCGGTACGCACCGCGGCCGCCTATAAACAGGCGCTCGGGCATGTGGTTGTGGTCGGCGGGGATCGCTCGATGGGTGGCGCGCCGCTGATGGCGGCGGAGGCGGCACTGCGCAGTGGGGCGGGAATGGTGACGGTGGTGACCCGCGGCGCGCACCGCAACGCCATACTCTCGCGGCGCCCGGAACTCATGGTGGTGGATGCGGACTCGGAAACTGAGCGGGCGGAGGCCTTCTCCCGGGCCAGTCTCTTTGTGCTGGGGCCGGGACTGGGGCGGGATGACTGGGGACATCGACTGCTCCAGGCAGTACTCGATACGGGCAAGCGGGTGGTGATCGATGCGGATGGCCTCAATGGTCTGGTCGAGCTGGGCGCCACACCCGCGGCACCCTGCGTGATCACCCCTCATGTGGGGGAGGCCGCACGGCTGCTGGGTGAGTCGAGCGCCGGGATACAGGCCGATCGACCCGGGGCTGCGTGCAGACTGGCGCGGCGGGTTGGCGGTATCGCCGTGTTGAAAGGCGCGGGCACCGTGGTGGCCGGGTGCCCGGATGCGTCGCCGGAGCAGGCGGGATCGGCGGCTGTGCTCGGGATCTGCGCACACGGTAATCCGGGCATGGCGACGGCCGGCATGGGCGACGTGCTCGCCGGGATTATCGGCGGTCTCTGGGCCCAGGGAGCGGACGAGCAGACGGCTGCACTGACCGGTGTATGCCTGCACAGTCGTGCCGCTGACCTTGCCGTGAAACAGGTGGGCGAACGCAGTCTGCTGGCGACAGATCTGCTGCCACACCTCATGACGCTGCTGCGCTGATATGTCACGCCCACCCTCAACCGCGACTTATCTTGCCGATGAAGCAGCGACACTCGCTTTCGGTGAAGCGCTCGGCGCAACGCTCGGAAAGAGTGCGCTGGTCTGCCTCCGCGGGCAGCTCGGTGCTGGCAAGACCACCCTCGTGCGGGGCATACTTCGAGGGTTCGGTCACAGCGGTGCGGTGAAGAGCCCGACCTACACACTGCTCGAGCCCTATGACCTGGACGGCAGGAGTGTCTATCACTTCGATTTCTATCGCATCGTTGACAGTGAGGAACTGGATTTCATCGGTATCGACGAGTTGCTGGATGCGGATGCGATCAAACTCATCGAGTGGCCGGAGCGCGCGGAAGACAGACTGCCGGCGGCCGATGTCGATGTGTTTCTTCAGGTTGATGGCAATGGACGGCGTATTGAAGTCAGCATTCACACTTAGCATCGCATTGATCGCTCTGGCCGCCCTGCCGGCGCATACACAGACGCGCGAGCTCGAAAGCGTGCGCATGCACGAAGCCCCTGACTACACCCGGGTGGTGTTCGACATTTCAGCGGCAGTTCAGTATGAAATGTTCACCCTGGACAATCCCCGGCGTGTCGTCATCGATCTCAGCGATACGCGCGCGGCCCCGGGCTTTGATGGAAATCTGGCAGGTGAAAGTCAGGACCGGGTGAAACAGCTGCGCGGTTCACCCCGCGGCACCGGTTACCGGGTGGTACTCGATCTGAACATGGCGCTGCAGCCGAAGAGTTTCACCCTGGATCCGGTCGCCCCTTACGGACATCGTCTGGTGCTGGATCTGTACCAGAGCGGTGTTGCCCGGGAAGAGCAGAAAGTGGTGCCGAAGCCGGACGGTCGCCGCGATGTGGTGATCGCCATCGATGCCGGTCACGGCGGTGAGGACCCGGGCGCCATCGGTCCCGATGGTATCCGCGAAAAAGACGTGGTGATGAAGATTGCCGACCGCCTCAAGCGCAAGGTGGATGCCGCAGAAGGTTTTCAGGCAGTGCTGGTGCGCCGCGGCGACTACTACCTGGCACACCGGGAGCGCATGGCCGTCGCACGACGGGCGCGGGCGGATCTGTTCATCTCCATTCATGCGGATGCATTCAAAAGTCGGGACGTCTCGGGCGCTTCGGTGTTCGTGCTGTCGGATCATGGCGCTACCAGTGAATCAGCGCGCTGGCTGGCAGAAAAGGAAAACGCTTCGGATCTGATCGGCGGCGTCGGCAATGTCAGCCTCGACGACAAAGACGACCTGGTTCGCAAGGTCATCATGGATCTCTCCATGGACGCGAACCGGGCATCGAGCATCGAAGTGGGTGAGGCGATCGTAGGCCAGCTCGGCGAAATCGGCCGGCTGCACAAGAAGCGGGTGGAGCAGGCGGGCTTCCTGGTGCTGAAATCACCGGATATCCCGTCGGTTCTGGTGGAGACCGGCTTCATATCGAATCCCCCCGAAGCCCGCAGGCTCAACTCTTCCGCCTACCAGGAGAAAGTCGCACACGCGCTCTTTGTCGGACTGCGCGATTATCTCGCCCTGCGCGCGCCCGAGGGCACCCTCGTAGCCTGGCGCCGGGAGCAGGGTGACCAGCGCCATACCGTGGGCCGCGGAGACACCCTGTCCGGGATTGCCGTGCGCTACGGCACCAGCGCCCGTCGTATCAAGGAAGTGAACGGCATGCACAGCGATGTGATCCGGCTGGGACAGGTCATTACCATTCCGGCCGGCTGAGAGTACGCGCATCCGTGCGCACCTACGCGCATCCGTGCGCACCTACGCGCATCCGTGCGCGCAGTCTGCGAGAATGCCCCGATGTCCAGTCGTATCCATCAGCTCAGTGATCTCGTATCCAATCAGATCGCCGCCGGCGAAGTCGTCGAGCGACCGGCCTCACTCGTCAAGGAGCTGCTCGAAAACAGCCTGGATGCCGGTGCCACCCGGCTTGAGATCAGCGCCGAGCAGGGTGGTGTGAAGCGGGTTTCGGTGCGCGACGATGGCGGCGGCATTCACCCGGATGACCTGCGTCTGGCGGTGAGCCGGCACGCCACCAGCAAGATCTCGAGCGCTGAAGACCTGCAGGGTGTGGCGAGCCTGGGATTCCGCGGCGAAGCGCTGGCCAGCATGGCGTCGGTGGCGCGACTGCGCATTGTCAGTCGCACCGACACTTCCCCGGAAGGCTTCGCCATCGAGATCGAAGGCGGTCGGGAAGTTGCTTTTGAACCCCGCGCCCACCCCCGGGGCACCACGGTGGAAGTGGCGGATCTGTTTTTCAACACGCCTGCCCGGCGCAAATTTCTCAAGGCGGAGCGCACCGAGCAGGCCCACATCGAGCGGGTGGTGCGGACCATGAGTCTGGCCCGGTTCGATGTTGCCTTCGAGCTGCAGCAGGGCGGCGGCCGCGGTACCTTGAGCCTGCCCGCAGGCAACCCGCAGCAGCGGCTGGCCCGGGTCCTGGGGCCGGACTTTCCGGAGCGTTCGGTGCCGATCGAGGAATCGGTTGCCGGCCTGCGGCTGCATGGCTGGGTGGGTCTGCCCACCCTGTCCCGAGGGCAGGCGGATCAGCAGTTTTTCTTCGTGAATGGACGTGCCGTAAAGGACAGGCTGGTTGGGCACGCCATCCGGCAGGCATACCGGGACGTGCTCTTCCACGGCCGCCATCCCCTCTTTGTTCTTTATCTGGAGTTGCCGGCAGCGGATGTGGATGTGAACGTGCATCCGACCAAAGACGAGGTCCGCTTCCGGGACACCCGGGGCGTGCACGATTTCGTGTTCGGAAAATTGAACCGGGCGCTGCGGGATCTGCGTCCCGCTGCCGCACCTGCCCCTGCAGTCGCCTCTGCCGCCCGCCACTCGGCACCGCAGACTTTCTCCCAGCCTGCCCTGGCGCTGCACGCCGCCCGGCAGGGAACGGACAGGTTCGACGCGCACGGTCATCGGGCCCTGCACGGCGCGCCTTCAATCTCGCAGGGCGCGCCGTCGGTTGCGGAACCGCTGCCGCGCTCCAGCGATGAGGTCCCACCGCTGGGCTTCGCCATCGCCCAGCTGCACGGTATCTATATTCTCGCCCAGAACAGCGCCGGTCTGGTGGTGGTGGACATGCACGCCGCCCACGAGCGGATCACCTATGAGCGTTTGAAGGCCCAGCAGCAGGCAGGGGCCATTGCCCGGCAACGACTGCTGGTACCCGACGTGCTCAATGTCAGCGAAGCAGACGCCGACCTGCTCGAGGAGGTCGCCGAGCTGTTGCCGGACATGGGTCTGGTGGTGGAACGCAGTGGTCAGCAGGCTGTCACGGTGCGGGAAGTGCCGGCGCTGCTCAATGGCGCCGACTATCAGGCGCTGATCCGGGATCTGCTGGCGGATTTTGCCGAGCTCGGCACGAGTCCGCGCATCGAGACAGCCCGGGAGAGACTGCTGGCAGGTATGGCCTGTCACGGTTCGGTGCGCGCGAATCGTCAGCTCAGCCTGCCGGAAATGAACGCCCTGCTGCGGGACATGGAGCAGACCGAAAACGCCGGCCAGTGTAATCACGGCCGGCCCACCTATCTGCTGCAGTCACTCGCGGAACTGGACGGGTTGTTCCTGCGCGGGCAGTGAGTCGATGACTGCCCCCCTGCCCCCGGTGATCGCCATCACCGGCGCTACCGCCACGGGCAAGACCGAGGTCGCGATAGCGCTCGCCGACCAGCTGCCCGTCTCGCTGATCAGCATCGATTCGGCGATGGTGTACCGGGGCATGGACATAGGCACCGCCAAGCCTGAACCCAACCTGCTGACCCGTTACCCCCATGCCCTGGTGGACATCCGGGATCCGGCCGACACCTACAGCGCGGCAGAATTTCTCCAGGATGCGGACGCCGCTGTAGAGACTGCCCTGGCCGCAGGCCGGGTGCCGGTGCTGGTGGGCGGTACCATGCTCTACCTGCGCAGCTTCCGGGAGGGCCTGGGTGCCATGCCGGCTGCGGATGCGGGTATCCGCGGTCGGCTCCAGAGGGAGGCGCAGTCCGGGGGATGGGGCCCACTCTATCAGAGGCTCGAGCGCGTCGATCCGCCAGCCGCGGCCCGCATCCACCCCAACAACGGTAACCGTATCCAGCGGGCGCTGGAGGTTTTCGAGCTGACCGGACGGCCCCTGTCGAGCTTCTGGGCGGAAGATACCGGCGCTACCCGGCGGCTGGGGGTGCGCCTGCTGGAGTTCGCCATTCAGCCGGACACACGCTCAGCCCTGCATACCCG
The DNA here is from genome assembly GCA_041395945.1 of Pseudomonadales bacterium. Classification (NCBI taxonomy): domain Bacteria; kingdom Pseudomonadati; phylum Pseudomonadota; class Gammaproteobacteria; order Pseudomonadales; species Pseudomonadales bacterium. Next base: position 184,705 of record JAWKZN010000003.1, on the reverse strand, counting down.
GATCGAGCAGCGTCTGGTGCGGATGTTCGAAGCAGGTTTTGTGGAAGAGGTGGCCGCCCTGTACCGGCGCGGCGATCTCAGCGGTGACCTTCCGGCGCTGCGATCTGTGGGGTACCGACAGGTCTGGGAGTATCTCGACGGCCGCTTCGAAGAAGCCGAGATGCAGCGTCGTTGCCTTGCCGCCACCCGTCAGCTCGCCAAGCGTCAGCTCACCTGGTTACGAAGCTGGCCTGAGGTTCAGCCACTGGTCTGGGGAGACAGCCGGCATCTTGCAGGGCAGATCGCGGCGGCGGCCCAGCTTGCCTTTTCCTGATCCGGTCGCCATAGTGATTTGGCAATAAAAAGGACGGCAGTCTCCGGACAGGAAGTCTGAAGCACGGCAAATCCGCAGAACGTTAAATCTGCAGATACAGACAGTCCAAAGAAGCGTCTAATTCAGGGAGATCTAAGGCGACTCAAGCCGACTGAAGGAGAGAACCATGTCAAAAGGGCATTCGCTACAAGACCCTTTTCTCAATACTTTGCGCAAGGAGCGGATTCCAGTCTCGATATACCTGGTAAACGGCATCAAGCTGCAGGGTCAGATCGAATCCTTTGATCAGTTTGTGGTGCTGCTGCGTAATTCAGTCAGTCAGATGGTCTATAAACACGCCATTTCAACGGTGGTGCCGTCCCGCAACGTGCGGATTTCCAACACGGACGACACAGAGGAAAGCACGGAGTCGGAAGAAGCCGCCGAAACAAAGCCCAGGACGTCGAGCCGGGCCGCACGGGAGCCTCAGACGCCCTGAGCGCACGGGAGCCAGAACTCCCTAGGAGCATGATTGTTTTTTGATCGTCCGGAAGCCGGCCGCCTCGCGGCCGTTCTCCAGGTCACCATAAAGTCCGGCAGCAGGCGCACCGTCCAGCGCGGATTGGGTGCGGCTGAAGCGCTCAGCGATGCGGACTCCCTCGCGGAATGTGTCGAACTCGCCCGCACCGCGGGACTGGTGGTTGCGGACCGGATTACCGCCGTGCGCGATACCCCGGATCCCCGCTGGTTCATCGGCAGCGGCAAACTGGGGGAGGTCCGGGAGCGCCTGGCGGCCAGCGAGGCGGACCTGTTGATCGTCAACCACGACCTGTCACCGGGTCAGCAGCGCAATCTCGAGAAGGACCTCGGTTGCCGGGTGATGACCCGCACAGAGCTCATTCTGAACATCTTCGCCGGTCGGGCCCGTACCTATGAAGGCCAGTTGCAGGTCGAACTCGCTCAGCTCAAACACGCCCAGACCCGCCTGATCCGGGGCTGGACGCACCTGGACAGACAGAAGGGCGGCATCGGTCTGCGCGGCGCCGGCGAAACCCAGCTGGAAATGGACCAGCGCATGCTCACCGAGCGGATCCAGGCCGCCGCAAAGAAACTCGCCGAAGTCGCCCAGCGACGCCAGCTCGGCCGGAAGCGCCGGCAGCGGACCAACACCCTCACGGTGTCGATGGTGGGCTACACCAACGCCGGAAAATCGACGCTATTCAATGCCCTGACCACCTCCGACGTCCTTGCGGAGGACAAACTGTTCGCCACCCTTGATCCCACCATGCGGCAACTTCAGGTCGACGGAGTCGGGGAAGTGGTGCTCGCCGACACCGTGGGATTCATCAGTCATCTGCCCCATTCCCTGATCGAAGCCTTCAAGGCGACCCTGGAAGAGGTGGCGGGTGCCGACCTGCTGCTTCAGGTGATCGACGCGGCCGCCGATGATCCGGGCGCTCATATTGCAGAAGTCGAGGCGGTGCTGAAGGAAATCGGGGCGCAGGACATCCCCAGACTGCTGGTGTTCAACAAGATCGACGCCCTGGATGCGGCCCATGCGGCCGAGCTGGTCGGCAGGATGCAGGCGGGTGGCAATGCGCTTGCAGTGAGCGCAATCCAGGGCACAGGGCTGGAAGAACTGCGCGCGGCGATCGCCGGGCAGCTGGGTGTCGGGGCCCCGACAGAGGTGCTGATTCCCGCTGAAGATGGTCGGACCAGAGCCCTGCTCTACCGACTCGGAGCTGTAATGGCCGAGCGGCTGCAGGAAGATGGTACACTCGCCTTGACGCTGCGCGCGGACTCGGCGCTGCTGGAGCGGCTTCGCGCCACGCCGAAGGTTCTGTTGCAGCAGGCGCACCCCGTCCCTACACTTTCTCCCTGATCGAACCACGACCGATCGGTTGTCAGACAGACGGCGACCGCAGGTGATGTATTTTCGTCGAGCGGTAATTGAAGAAGCGCGAACACGAAATCCGACTATGAACTCAACTGGAGCAGCAGATGGCCTGGAATGAACCGGGTGGTGGTAACAAAGACCCCTGGGGTGGCCGCGGGGATCAGGGTCCACCGGACCTGGATGAAGCGTTTAAGAAACTGCAGGCACAACTCGCCGGTATTTTCGGCGGTGGCCGTGGTGGCAGTGGCAGCCCTGGTGGTGCCGCATTCAACAGCGGCATGTTTGGACTGATTCTGGCTGTGGCGGCCATCGGCTATGGCGCCTTCGGTCTCTATCAGATCGATGAACAGGAACGCGGTGTCGTGTTCCGCTTCGGCAAAGTGCTGGATGACATCGTCATGCCCGGGTTGCACTGGAACCCGCCTGTTGTCGACCGGGTCGAGAAGGTCAATGTCACCCGGATCGAATCCCTGCGGCATCAGTCGCTGATGCTCACTGAAGATGAAAACATCGTGGATGTCAGCGTGACGGTGCAGTCGGTGGTGAACGACCCCGTGGACTACCTTGTGAAAGTACGCAATCCGCGCAGCAGCCTTGAGAACGCTACTGAGAGTGCCCTGCGCCATGTGGTCGGCAGCTCGATCATGGACCGGGTCATCACCGATGGCCGGGCGGCGGTGGCGGCCGAGGTACAGGAACGTCTGCAGACCTACCTGGACAACTACGGCACCGGCATTCTGGTGAGTAAGGTCACCATTGACGAAAGCGCGCCGCCCAGTCAGGTACGCGATGCGTTCAATGATGTGCAGAAAGCCAAGGAAGACGAACAGCGCACCATCAACGAAGCCACCGCCTATGCAGAAAGCATCATCCCGGAAGCGCGCGGTGAAGCACAGAAAGCCATCGAACAGGCAAACGCGTACAGGGATCGTGTGATTGCCCAGGCCGAAGGTGAAGCGATACGGTTCAACAAGCTGCTGCAGGAGTATCGGCTTGCCGAAAAAGTGACCAGAGACCGACTCTATATCGATGCGATGGAGTCGATCCTGTCGCGAAGCAGCAAGGTGATGGTGGATGTGCAGGGTGGCAACAACATCATGTATCTGCCGCTTGACCGGATGGCCCAGGGCAGCGCGAACGTGAACGTCAATCCGGAATCGGCACGTTCGATCGCAGATGCGCTGCTGAATGAAGTCAACACACGGACCGCACCAACGCGGCCGCGCGAAAGCCGGTAGGTTAAATTATGAGCTTGCGCAATCTGATACTCATTTTCATAGCGGTGGCGGCCATCTTCCTGGCCATGGACAGTGTGTATACCGTTCACCAGGCGGAGCGGGCGATTCTGCTGCGTTTTGGTGCAGTGGTGGAAGCTGATGTACCACCCGGCCTGCACTTCAAACTGCCGATCGCAGAAGAAGTGAAGAAGGCCGATGGTCGGGTACTGACTCTGGATGCCACCCCCCAGACATATCTCACCCTGGAGAAAAAACCGCTCATCGTGGATTCCTTCGCGAAGTTCCGGATCGCCAGCGTGAGCACCTTCTACACGGCCACGAACTTCGACGAACAGCGCGGTGAGCGGATTCTCATGGAGCGGGTCACGGAAGGTCTGCGCAACCAGATCAGCCGGCGCAACATGCATGAAGTGGTATCCGGTGAGCGCGATCAGCTCATGATGGAACTCACAGCGGAACTCAATGAAGTGATGCAGACCACGGCAGGAATGGAAGTCATCGACGTGCGGGTGAAGCGCATTGATCTGCCACCGGACGTGTCGTCTTCCGTTTACGAACGGATGAACTCAGAGCGTCACATCGAAGCCCGTCAGTACCGGGCTCAGGGGCGCGAACTGGCGCTGGGTATCCGCGCCGACGCGGAGCGTCAGACGGTGGTTATCGAGGCTAACGCTTACAAACGTGCCGAAGAACTGCGCGGTGATGGTGACGCGAAATCCGCCGCTGAGTATGCGGCCGCTTTCGGTCAGGATCCGGAGTTCTACTCCTTCTACCGGAGCATCAACGCCTACATGAACATCTTCCAGGATAAGAGTGACCTGCTGGTGCTCGATCCGAGCGGCCAGTTCTTCAAGCATCTGAAGTCCGACAACCAGCGCTGACCACAGGCACGCTGCTGCTCTTTCCGATCCGGCTGGATTGATCATGAATCGAAACTGGCGTCTGCCTGCGGGCATGGACGAACTGCTTCCGCCTGCCGCCTGGTCGCTCGAGCTGCTGCGGCGCCAGGTGCTGGACGTTTTCCAGACCTGGGGTTACGAATACATCGAGCCCCCCATGGTCGACTATCTCGATGCGCTGCTGGTCGGCGCGGATGCGGACATGGATCTGCAGACTCTGAAGGTGGTCGATCAGCGCAGTGGCCGCCTGCTCGGCGTGCGCGCAGATCTGACCGCTCAGGCGGTTCGGGTGGATGCGCACAGCCTGCCGGTCGACGGCGTGCAGCGGCTCTGCTATGCAGGGAACGTGATTCTGGCCAACCCTCTGTCCCCGCTGGAAAGCCGTGTACCGGTGAAGGCGGGTGCAGAACTGTTCGGAGCGCCGACGCTGAATGCAGATGCGGAAGTCATCGCGCTGATGCTGGAAGTGCTGTCCAGGGTCGGGGTGTCAGATCCGATACTGGTGGTGGGGCACATGGGCATTTATCACGCTCTCATCGCCAGGCTGGCGCTGGCACCCGGGCCCGAAGCAGAACTTTTCACCGCTGTGCAGGGTAAGGCTGAAACGGATATTGCAGCGCTGGTCGAGGATCCCGAAGCCCGTCGCATGCTCTGCGAGCTCCCGGATCTGATGGGCGAGGGCGAGGTGCTCGAGAGAGCGAGAGTCAGCCTGGCTGCGGTGCCGGCCGCGCTGACCGCGATCGATGAGCTCAGCCGGCTGGCTGATCTGCTGAAGACGCAGACTCCCGGACTGCGCCTGCGCTTCGATCTGGCGGAACTGGTGGGCTACGGCTATCACAACGGCCCCGTGTTCTCGGCCTATCAGGCGGACCAGGGCAGGGCGCTCGCCAGGGGTGGCAGGTATGACGGAATCGGTGCAGGCTTTGGTCGCTCCCGTCCGGCCACCGGTTTCGATATCGGCCTGAAAGAACTGGTGATCAATGGGCAGGGGTCCCCTGCCATCTGGGTGCCCTGGTCGGAAGGGCTGACTGCGGAGGCCGCCACCCGGCGATCGGCTGCTGTAGCCGCATTGCGCGAGGCCGGTGAGGTTGTGGTGATGGCGCTCAGCGGAGATGATGCTCCGCCGCCGCGCTGTGACAGGTCGCTGGTGGCGCAGAAAGCAGACTGGGTCGTTGAGAATCTGCGCGCAATGAAGTCCTGAGAGACAGACCCGTCTGAAAGACTGACCTGTCTGAAAGACTGACCTGTCTGAAAGACAGACGTGTACCGAAGAATCAGTGCCTGGTCCGTGAGAGGACCGGCAGCAACGGACGGAATGAATGGGACGGAATGTAGTAGTCATCGGCACCCAGTGGGGCGACGAAGGCAAAGGTAAAATCGTCGATCTGCTGACGGATCGGGTGGATGCGGTTGTGCGCTTTCAGGGCGGCCACAATGCGGGCCACACCCTGGTGATCGAGGGCAGAAAAACGGTCCTGCACCTGATTCCGTCCGGCATTCTGCGCCCCAACGTGCAGTGTTTCATCGGTAACGGCGTGGTGCTCGAGCCCAATGCCCTGATGCAGGAGGTGGAGCGCCTTGAAGCCGGCGGCGTGCCCGTGCGGGAGCGGCTGTTCATCTCCCCCGCCTGTCCGCTGATTCTGCCCTATCACGTGGAACTGGATCTGGCCCGGGAAAAAGCCCGGGGTGCGCTGAAGATCGGCACCACCGGTCGCGGCATCGGCCCGGCCTACGAAGACAAGGCTGCCCGCCGCGGTGTGCGGCTGGGCGACCTCTATTACTGGCAGGGTTTCGCGGCAAAGCTCGCCGAGGTGATGGAGTACCACAACTTCATGCTGGTGAATTACTACCGCACCAGCCCCGTGGATTTTGCCGAGACACTGGAAAGCTGCGCTCAGGTGGCAGAACAGATCAAGCCCATGGTGGCGGACGTGGTGCCGATGCTGCACGCGCTGCGGGAACGCAACGCCTCACTGCTTTTCGAAGGCGCCCAGGGAGCGCTGCTCGATGTCGATCTGGGCACCTATCCCTACGTGACCTCTTCAAACACCACCGCCGGTGGCACAGCCATTGGCAGCGGCTTCGGACCCACCTACCTGGATTACGTGCTGGGTATCACCAAGGCCTATTCCACCCGGGTGGGCTCCGGCCCCTTTCCCACCGAGCTTTTCGACGACACGGGGAAACGACTGGCCGAGCGTGGTCACGAATTCGGTTCCACTACCGGCCGTCCGCGCCGCTGCGGCTGGTTCGATGCGGTCGCTCTGCGCCATGCGGTGCAGATCAACAGCATTTCCGGACTGTGCCTGACCAAGCTCGATGTGCTGGACGGGCTGGAGCAGATCCGCATCTGCACCGGCTACGAACTGCCGGACGGGGTCGTCGGCAGCGCCCGGTTTGCCAGCGAGTACTACGCGGACATCAAACCCGTCTACGAAACCGTGGAAGGCTGGCAGGACAGCACCCTGGGCATCCGGCGCTACGACGATCTGCCAAGGAACGCGAAAGCCTATCTGACCCGGATTTCGGAAACCGTCGGAGCGCCCATCGACATCATCTCCACCGGCCCCGATCGGGAAGAGACCATCGTGCTGAAAGACCCCTTCGTGGAGGCCTGATCATGGCACTGGATTCAAAACTGCTCGAACTGCTGGTCTGTCCGGTCAGCAAGACGTCGCTGGTCTACAAACGGGAACTTGAAGAGCTCTGGTGCCGGGGCAGCGGGCTTGCCTATCCTATCCGGGATGGCATTCCGGTCATGCTCGAAGAAGAAGCCCGGCAGCTCACCGCCGAGGAGCGGGAAAGCCTGCGGGACTGACACCCGCTGCACGCCGGCTCCCCCCTGTGACAGCCCCGAAACCGCAAACCCCGGGTGCTGGTGTTCCCTTCCGGACGATTGGTTACAATGCCAGGCCCGATGCTGTGCGAACGTGGTCATCCCGTGCACGGAATCGACAGACATGAAGTACCGTCAGATATGAACAAGGCCGAACTGATTACTCTCAACAGCATGCCCGATGTGGCGCGCGACCAGCTCCAGGCCCCCCAGGGCACGCTGGACTGGGTGGGTATGGCGGACATCCGCCAGCCACTGCTGATAAGAGATGGAGGCGCAACACGCCAGGTGCAGGCCCGGGTGCAGATTTATGTGGATCTGGGTGACGAACTCGCCAAGGGCATCCACATGTCGCGCCTTTACCTGATTCTCGATGAACACGCCGAGACCCGGCCACTGTCCACTGCGGGGCTGAAGCTCCTGCTGCGCAGCCTTATCGAATCCCATCGGGATCTTTCCACCCGCGCCTTTGTGCAGTTCGAATTCGACTACTACCTGCGTCGTCCCGCACTGGTCAGCGACAATTCCGGCTGGAATTCCTACCCGGTGATCCTCAAAGGCACCCTCGATGCAGACGGCATCGTGCTGGAGCTGGAGCTCGGTGTGCAGTATTCGTCCACCTGCCCGTGCTCGGCGGCATTGGCGCGGCAGCTTATTCAACATCAGTTCGAAACGGACTTCGGCACCATGGGGCAGGTTTCGATCAGCGACGTGACCGCCTGGCTGGGCTCTGAGCAGGGCGTGGTGGCCACGCCCCACAGTCAGCGCAGCGATGCGAAGCTGAAGGTGCGGCTCGCAGAAGGACTGGAGGAATTCCCAATCACCGATCTGGTGGATGCGGTGGAAGATGCGCTGAAGACACCGGTGCAGACAGCGGTGAAGCGGGAAGACGAGCAGGAGTTCGCCCTGCTCAATGGCCAGAACCTGATGTTTGTGGAAGACGCCGGTCGCAAACTGAAAGCGCGACTGGGTGCCGATACCCGACTGGCGGACTTCTGGGTGCGAGTCGAACACCATGAATCTCTGCATGCCCATGATGCGGTCGGTGTGTTCAGCAAAGGCATCGAAGCGGGCTATCGCCCGGTGCCCGAATAACCTCAGCCTTCATGGTATGCGCTGAGACTCACTTCCGATCCTGACCACAGTAGACGAGGCGCGCCATGCATCAGGTTGTCATCAGTGGAGCCGCCGTCTGGCGCCCCGAACACACGATCACCAATGAAGAGCTGGTGAACAGTTACAACGCCTATGCCAGCGCCTTCAACGCCAGCCACCAGGGAGAGATCGAAAGAGGCGCAGTTGCTTCGATGCCGCTGTCCAGTGTGGAGTTCATCGAGAAAGCATCCGGTATCCGCCAGCGTTACGCCTATGTGAAAGACGGTGTGCTCGATATTGATCGCATGCGTCCGCGCATCGAACGCCGCGCCGAGAACGAACTTTCCCATCAGGCCGAAATGGCTCTCAATGCCGCGCGACCCGCCCTCGCAGCTGCGAAGAAAACGGGTGCCGATATCGACATGGTGATCGTCTCCTGTGCCTACACGGAGCGCTCCTATCCGGCGCTGGCCATCGAAGTACAGCATGAGCTCGGGATCAGCGGTTCTGGATTCGACATGCTGGTCGCCTGTTCAGCGGCAACTTTTGCGCTGCAGCGCGCGCACGATGCGATTGCCGCGGGATCTGCATGTGCTGTGCTGGTGATTAATCCTGAACTCACCTCTCCCCAGGTGAACTATCGGGACCGGGACAGTCATTTCATTTTCGGCGATGTGGCGACTGCCATGGTTCTGGAACGTGCGGAGACCTGTCGGTCCACGCACAGCTACGAGATTCTCGGAACGAAGGCCCAGACGGTCTTCTCCAACAACATCCGCTCGAATTTCGGTTACCTGGCCAATGCGGAAGACGTGGATCCCTTCGGTGCAGACAACCTCTTTCACCAGAACGGCCGCAGTGTTTTCAAGGATGTCTGCCCGATGGCGGCCGAACACCTGAAGTCGCAGATAGAAGCGGTGGATCTGGAGGTCGGGCAGATCAACCGCTGGTGGCTGCATCAGGCCAACATCAACATGAATACGCTGATCACCCGGAAACTGATCGGGCGGGACACCACCCAGGCCGAAGCGCCCATTGTGCTCGACGAATTTGCCAACACCGCTTCTGCCGGCTCGATCATCGCCTTCTGTCTGCACCATGAAGATCTCAGCGCCGGTGACTGCGGGGTCATCTGTTCCTTTGGCGCCGGTTACTCTATCGGGTCTCTGGTGTTGCGGAAGCGCTGAACAGGATGCTGAGACTGCCCAGACTCTGACGCTCACACTTCTTCCGGGAGAGCCCACGTCCGTGACCACCAGAACCGAAGCGCTGCGCCAGCTCACCGCACCCGGTGAACCTCACGAGCTTATTCAGACAGACGTTCATGGTCACAGGTACCGTGTTTTCAGGAATGCACCGGCGACATTGCGGGCGCTTTACGAAGAGGCCCGCAGTGATCTGACCTTTCTCGTCTATGCGGATGAGCGGCTGAGTTTCGACGAGACCTGGCAGAAGGCCGCCCGCATCGCCACGCTGCTGGTAAACGAATACGGCATCGTCGAAGGCGACCGGGTCGCCATTTCCATGCGCAACTTTCCCGAGTGGGTGCTCGCCTTCTGTGCGGTGACTTCCGTCGGCGGTGTGGCGGTGGCCATGAACGCTCTGTGGCAGCCGGATGAAATGGCTTACGGTCTGCAGGACAGCGGTGCGAAGGTGCTGTTCGCGGATCAGGAGCGTCTCGATCGTCTGTCTCAGTGCGAGCATCTGCCTGAGGGTCTCGCCGTGCTGGCGGTGCGCACAACGAAGCCGCTCGCGCAGGGTGCGATCGCGCTGGAAGACGCCCTGGCGAAGATCGGCGCTGTGGACATGCCGGCTGCGGCGATCGGGCCGGATTCGGATGCCACCATCATTTACACCTCGGGCTCCACCGGGCACCCGAAGGGCGCGCTGTCGAGTCACCGCAACATCCTCACCGCTCTGCTGTCCTGGGAACTGGATGCTAAAGCTGGCGCGCTGGAGCTTGGTCTGGAAGTGCCGGTACCGGACAGTCAGCCCGGAACGCTGCTCGCCGTGCCCCTGTTCCATGCCACCGGTTCCCACGCCGTGTTTCTCGCCTCCTTTCGCGCTCAGCGACGGCTGGTGTGCATGTACAAATGGGACGTCGAGCGCGCGGCCGAACTGATCGAGCAGGAGCGCATCACCAGCTTTGTCGCACCCGCCGCGATGACGGGCGATCTGGTGCAGGCTGCCATGCGCACCAACCGCGATCTAAGTTCGCTTGCCACCGTCGGCGGTGGTGGTGCGCCGCGGGCGCCGGAACAGGTGCGCCGGATTGGTGCGACCTTCGCGAAGGCCATGCCCAATACCGGCTGGGGCATGACGGAAACCAATGCCATCGGCACGGGCATCGGTGGTCAGGACTACCTCGAACACCCGGCCAGCGCCGGGCGTGCCTCGGCGGTGGTTGACCTGCGCATCGTCGATGAAAGCGGTCGCGAGCTGCCAGCCGGCGAACGCGGTGAGCTGCAGATCCGCGGCGCTTCGGTGATCCGCGGTTACTGGCAGCGACCGGACGGCAACGCGGAAACCTTCGTTGATGGCTGGTTGCGCACGGGTGATGTGGCCTACATCGATGCCGAGGGCTATCTGTACATCGTCGACCGGATCAAGGATCTGGTGATTCGCGGCGGTGAGAACATCGGCTGCGGCGCGGTGGAATCCGCGCTGCTCGAGCATCCGGATGTGCTCGAAGCGAGCGTTTACGGTGTACCCGATGAGCGTCTCGGCGAAGAAGTGGGTGCAACCGTGCATGTACGGGGTGATCTGGATGAGGCGGCGCTGCGGGACTTTCTGGTGCCGCGTCTGGCCCGCTTCGAGATTCCGCGCTATTTCCATTTTGCACCGGAGCCGCTGCCGCGGACCGCATCGGGGAAGATTCTCAAGCGCCGGTTGCGGGACGAAGCGGCGGCGCGGCTGGGGTGAGTCGTACGGCCATCAAACTTCCGGAAAGAGGTTGATCAGGGCGTGGGCGAGGACGGGTACTCCCGGACCTCGCTCGGCAGCTCCGCTGTGCCCTCGTTTGGCGTTTTGCCTCGCGTGAGGAACACGCGAGTCAACCCACCGAGTGGGCGCAGTTGTGTCCCGGGTCTCGCAAAATCCAGGGGAACTGGTCAATACTGATAGAAATCGGAGACCGGCAGCAGACCGTGAGACGGAAGACCGACAGCAGATCACCGGCACCCTGGGCGCGTCATGCGCTCACGCTGCTGGCTGTGGTGTGGCTGAACGTCGCCGTGCAGCCCTGTGTCATGGCGCTGACACCCGATGTCGGTGCCCCCGCGACGAAGCTGCTCGGCACAGCGCCGGATTCCGGTGCCCCGGACAGGCACCATTGCCCCCATTGTCCACCAGCCCAGGCGCGCACCGTTTCGGAGCACAGCGCCGGCCCGGCTCAGCCCGAGCCGGGCGGCCATCAGGGTCATGGTGGCGGGGCGACCGGGATCAGTGACGCCGCTGACGCTCAGGCGACCCCGGGCAGTTGTGTCGATACCGGGTCTGACTGCGGGGCTTTCGACGCTACCCCACCAGAACGCCAGGGTGTTGACCTCAAGGTCAAGCCCGGCGCCGGGCTTGCATACCTGGCGCCGGCCTGGCCGGCGGTCGTGATCCGCCGGTACAGCGGGCTGCCCCCCCGCTGACGAACCCTCTCCTATCTGCCGGGACCCCCACCCGCCCTCAACTGCCTGCACTGTGTTTATCTGAAATAGCCACTCTCCAGCGTTCTGCCCGTTTACGGTCATCGACGATGGAGAAAGGTCATGTGGAGTTTTTTTCGCGGCGGGGTTGAGTCCCGCCATTCGGCTGCATCAGCCAGATCAGCCAGATCAGATCAATCTCGGGACTGGCTGCGGTGGGGCCTGTCCGCCCTGCTGGTGCTGGGCGCTCCCGCCCCTGCTGCCGAACCGGAGTCCTTACGAGCGTCTGCTTCGACGCAACTGCGGACCCTTACCCTGGCAGAGGCGGAGAATCTCGCCTTGCAGTCCGAACCCGGCCAGTTGGCCTGGCTGGCCCGGGCGGCTGCCTTTGAGTCCCGGTCGGTGGCGGCGGGCGAACTGCCTGATCCGTCGCTGCGGATCGGGCTTGCCAATCTGCCTGTCGATTCCGGCAGTTTCAGCGCAGAGCCCATGACCCAGGCCCAGATCGGTCTGCGCCAGGCCTTCCCGCCGGGCCGGTCCAGATCTCTGAGCACCCGGGAGATGCACTATCAGGCGCTGGAGATGTCCCGCAGTGCTGAGGCGCGTGCCCGGGATGTGCTGAGTTCGCTGCGACTGAGCTGGATCGACGCCGTCTACCAGTATCGGGCGCACAACCTCATCGCCTCTTCCCGGCCACTGTTTGCAGACCTGGTGCAGATCACCCGATCCCTGTACGGGGTCGGGCGGCGGGATCAGCAGGATGTGCTGCAGGCGGAGCTCGAGCTGTCCCGGCTCGAAGACCGTTTACTGGAAATCGACCGGCAGCGGGCCCGCGCCCGGGCAGATCTCGGTCAGTGGGTGGGGGCCGCAGCCGGGCGGCCTCTGCCGGAGTCCCTCCCGGAATGGGCCGACCCGCCGCCGATCGCGACGCTGCGTGAACGGCTCGTCGGCCATCCCATACTGGATGCGACCAATGCCCGCATCGCGGCCCGGGAGACCGCTGTGGATCTGGCACGCCAGAGCTACCGCCCGGGCTGGGCGGTGGAGGTGGGTTACGGCTACCGCGACGGCCGGGATGCAGACGGTGACCCCCGGTCGGACTTTTTCAGCGTGGCAGTCAGCGTTGATCTGCCCCTGTTCACCGGTAACCGCCAGGATCAGCGGGTATCCGCCGCGATCAGTGAGTCCGCCGCGGCACAGGCCGGTCGGGATGAGCAGCTGCGGCGTCTCGATCGCGCGCTGGCGGTGGAGTATGCCCGCTGGCAGGACACCTCGCGGCGCATCGCCCTCTACGAGACCCGCATCCTCGAGCAGGCCGAAGACCAGTCCCGGGCTGCGTTACTGGCTTATCAGAGTGATGCGGGAGATTTTGCAGACGTGATGCGCAGCGCCATCGCGCTGCTCGATCTGCGCATCGATCATCTGCGCCTCCTCACCGAGCGCGCCTACAGCCACGTGCAGCTGGCCAATCTTGGGGGATTGTCGATATGAACGTTGAGAAAACCGGAACCGGGCTGCGTGGCGGTCGCATCGCCACCTTTGCAGTGGTGCTGATCATGGGTGTCGTCATCGGGTATCTGGCCGGGCCGGGTGAGGTATCGGATCCGGCCACGGGGCCGGACACCGGCGTGCAACCTGCTCCAGCCGCGCAGGCGCAAAGGGAGATTCTCTACTGGAAAGCGCCGATGGATCCGAATTATCGGCGGGACAGACCGGGCAAGTCCCCGATGGGCATGGATCTGGTCCCGGTCTATGCAGACGAAGCCAACAAAGCAGGCGGTGCGGACAACCTGGTGCGGATCGATCCGGCGGTAACCGCCAGTCTTGGTATCCGCACCGGGGTGGCACAGTTCGGCCCGCTGCAGCGCCAGCTGCACAGTGTCGGCTATATCGGCTTTGATGAGGATACCCTGCACCACATTCACGTCCGGGTTGAGGGCTGGATCGAAGCCCTCACCGTGCATTCGATCGGTGACGCCGTGCGCCGCGGGCAGACCCTGTTCGAAATCTATTCGCCGACCCTGGTCAACGCTCAGGAAGAATTCCTCGCCGCACAGCGCAGCAGCAATGCGGCGCTGCGCGAAGCCTCGGGTGCACGGCTGCGCGCCTTCGGTGTCAGCGAAGCGGAGATTGCGCGCCTGGGCCGCGATCGTAATGTTAGACAGCGGGTGCCCGTGATTGCCCCCGCGGATGGGGTGGTCACCGCGCTTGGCGCCCGCCACGGCATGTACATCACACCCATGACCGAGGTGATATCGATCGCCGGTATCGACCAGGTGTGGCTGCTTGCGGAGATCTTCGAGCGCCAGTCGAGCTGGGTGCAGGCAGGCGCGCCGGTGGTTGTCGAAATCGAATCGATTCCGGATCGGCAATGGCGCGGCCGGGTCGACTACGTGTATCCGGAACTCGATGCGAAAACCCGCACGCTGCGGGCGCGAGTGGGACTGGACAATTCCGACGGTGTGCTGCGACCGAACCTGTTTGCCCGTGTGGCGATCGACACACCGGCTACCGCGCCGGTGGTGCATGTGCCGGCCGAGGCCGTCATCCGCGGAGAGCGTGTCAGCCGGGTGGTGGTGGATCTCGGTGGCGGCCGTTATCAGGTCCGCAGCGTGGAACTCGGCATCGAATCCGCAGATCGGGTCGCCATTCTCAAGGGCATCAGCGCCGATGAGTCGGTCGTAGTGTCCGGGCAGTTTCTTATCGATTCGGAATCGAACGCGGGCTCTGCGTTGGGCCGCATGTCAGATCACGCTCATCAGGGCTCCAGCATCAGTGATCACTCGAGGCATCAGCCATGATCGCCGAACTCATCCACTGGTCCATCAGGAACCGTTTCCTGGTCCTGATCGCCACCGGTTTTCTGCTGGCAGGCGGACTCTACTCGCTTCGGCAGACGCCGGTAGACGCACTGCCGGATCTCTCCGATGTGCAGGTGATCATCAAGACTTCTTATCCGGGGCAGGCACCCCAGGTGGTGGAAGATCAGATCACCTACCCGTTGACCACGGCTATGCTGGCCGTGCCCAAGGCGGTCACGGTGCGGGGTTATTCGTTTTTCGGCGACTCATATGTCTACGTGCTCTTCGAAGACGATACCGACCTCTACTGGGCGCGCTCCCGGGTGCTCGAATACCTCAGTCAGGTAGCGCCGCGGCTGCCCGAAGGCGCGCGGCCGGCGCTGGGACCGGATGCCACCGGTGTCGGCTGGATCTACGAGTACGCACTCGTTGACCGCAGCGGCCAGCACGATCTCGCGCAGCTGCGCAGTCTCCAGGACTGGTTCCTGAAATTCGAACTGCAGACGGTGCCGGGTGTGGCCGAAGTCGCCACGATCGGCGGTATGGTCAGGCAGTACCAGGTGGTGGTGGATCCATACCGGTTGCGCGCCTATGGCCTGCCGCTGGGCAGGGTGATCGATGCGGTGCGTGCTGCCAACGGCGAAGCCGGGGGTTCGGTGATCGAAATGGCGGAAGCGGAGTACATGGTGCGCAGCACCGGCTACCTCAAGGGTCTCGAAGATCTGGCACTGGTTCCGGTGAGTGTTGATGACAAGGGTGTGCCCGTGCTGCTGAAGGATGTGGCCCAGTTGCGCATCGGTCCGCAGATGCGGCGCGGTATTGCGGAACTCGATGGCGAAGGTGAAGTGGTGGGTGGTGTGATCGTGATGCGCATGCAGGGCAATGCATCGAGCACGATCGAAGCGGTGCGCAAACGTCTGGAAATGCTGCAGGCGAGCCTCCCCGACGGGGTGGAAATCGTCACCACTTACGATCGTGCCGCGCTGATCGAGCGGGCTGTAGACAATCTGCAGGAGAAGCTCGTCGAGGAACTGCTCACCGTCGGGCTGGTCTGTGCACTGTTTCTGTTTCACCTGCGTTCGGCTGCGGTGGTGATCGTGAGTCTGCCGATCGGCATACTGGCTGCCTTCGTAGTCATGCATCTGCAGGGCATCAACGCCAACATCATGTCCCTTGGCGGCATCGCCATCGCGATCGGCACCATGGTGGATGGGGCAATCGTGATGATCGAAAACCTGCACAAGCACATCGAGCGGGAACCGCTGACGCCGGAAAACCGCTGGCGCATCGTTGCTGAAGCCGCCGTCGAGGTGGGGCCGCCGCTGTTCTTTTCCCTGCTGGTGATCACCCTGAGCTTCCTGCCGGTTTTCACCCTGGAAGCACAGGAAGGGAGACTGTTCTCTCCGCTGGCCTATACAAAGACCTATGCGATGGCCGCTGCCGCCGCACTGTCGGTCACGCTTGTGCCGGTGCTGATGGGTTACTTCATTCGCGGACGCATCCGTTCCGAACACAGCAATCCGCTCAATCGGCTGATGATGACCGCCTACCGGCCGGTCATCAGTGCTGTCATCCGACACCCACGGACGACGCTCGCTGTTGCGTTGCTGATTCTGCTGGTGGGTGTGTGGCCTCTGCCGAGACTCGGTTCGGAATTCATGCCCTCCCTCGATGAAGGTGATCTGATGTACATGCCTACAACGCGGCCAGGCATTTCCATCGACAAGGCGCGGGAGATCCTCCAGCAGACCGACAGGCTCATCCGTCAGGTGCCGGAGGTGAAAACCGTGTTCGGCAAGATCGGTCGTGCGGAGACGGCCACCGATCCGGCACCCCTGACCATGATTGAAACCCTCATTCAGTTCAAACCAAGGGAGCAGTGGCGGGAGGGCATGACGCCGGAGCGCCTGCGTGCCGAGCTCGATCGGAGTGTGCAGATTCCAGGTCTGACCAATGCCTGGGTCATGCCGATCAAGACCCGCATCGACATGCTGGCCACCGGCATCAAGACTCCGCTGGGTATCAAGGTTGCCGGCCCGGATCTCGCCGTGATCGAAGAAATCGGTCGTGCCCTGGAGAAGGCGCTGGCGGATGTGCCGGGTCTGGCATCGGTTTATTCGGAGCGGGTCACCGGTGGTCGCTATGTGGAGGTCGACATAGATCGTGCACGCGCCGCCCGCTACGGAATGAACATCGCGGACGTGCAGATGATCGTGCGCTCCGCCGTCGGTGGTATGAATGTCACGGAAACCGTGGAAGGGCTGGAGCGTTATCCGGTGAACGTCCGCTATCCCCAGGGAGAGCGGGATTCGCTGGAGCGGCTCGAGCTGCTGCCCATCGTCACACCGGGCGGCGCGCACATCACGCTCGCGGATGTCGCCGACATCCGCATCACCGATGGGGCTCCCATGTTGAAAAGCGAGAACGCGCGTCTCAACGGCTGGACCTATGTGGATGTGATCGACCGGGATCTCGGCTCCTTCGTGGCGGAAGCGCAGCGTGTGGTGGCCGAGCGGGTTGATCTGCCGACCGGTTACTCGCTGGGCTGGTCGGGACAGTACGAATACATGGTCCGCGCCCAGGAGCGTCTTTCCGTGGTGGGGCCTGTTACGCTCGCGATCATCGTGTTTCTTCTGTATCTGAATTTCCGTCGGGTGCCCGAAGTGGTGATGATTCTCGGTACCCTGCCACTGGCCCTGGTCGGCGGTATCTGGCTGCTCTATCTGCTCGACTACAATCTCTCTGTCGCTGTGGGAGTGGGCTTCATTGCCCTGGCCGGTGTCGCGGTCGAAACCGGCGTGGTTATGCTGGTGTATCTGAATCAGGCACTGCATCGGCAGGAGACCGAGGCGCAGCTGCAACGGCGCGGACTGAGTCTGCAGGATGTGCGCAAAGCGGTGCTGGACGGCTCGGTGTTGCGCGTGCGCCCGGTGCTGATGACTGTAGCGGCCACAATTGCCGGCCTCGTACCCGTGATGCTGGGCAGCGGCACAGGCTCGGAGGTCATGCGGCGCATCGCCGCCCCCATGGTGGGCGGTATGATCAGCGCAACCCTGCTGACCCTGATTGTGATCCCTGCGCTGTTTCTGATCTGGAAGGGACGTGGTAAAAACCGTGTGGTTGCTGATGCGGAAGTCTGACGCCCGCATCGCTGCAGGCAGCATTTGCTGAGGAGAAACAGATGGCCACCAACCGCTCGATGGAAAAGCAAGCCTGGGTAGAACTGCTGGACGAGGCCGAGTATCGGGCTGCAGTGCCGCCCGGAGGGCCCTACGATTTCGGCTTCCTGCCCGCCATGGGTCGACTCATCGCCGCCCATCCGCGGATCGGACCTGCGTTCAGCGCCCTGTTCGGCCAGATCATGTTCGCACCCGGCGCGCTGTCGCGCAGCGAGCGGGAGATGGTGGCGGCGGTCGCGGCATCCACCCAGGACTGCTTCTACTGAACCCAGTCTCACGCAGAGTTTCTGCGTGTCGAAGGGGGCTCGGCGGCGCTGGTAGAGGCGGTGAAGACCGGCGACTGGCGTGAAGTCGAGGGACTGAGCGAGCGTGAGCGGGCGCTCTGCGCGCTGGCGGAGAAACTCAGCGGCGCCGCGACCCGCATGGTCGAGTCGGACTGGCAGCCTCTGCGGGATCTGGGATTCGACGATGCGGCCTGCCTGGAGGTCGCGCACATCGTCGGCATATTCAACCACCTGGTGCGGCTGGCAGACGGGCTGGGATTGCAGCTCGATCCAGCAACCCTGGCAGCGTCCGAGTCCGGCGTTGGGCTGAAGCGGGCGTAGCCTGGGGCGGCACTAAAGGCGTAGGATGCGCGGTTGCACCAGCGTACCGGGCGGCAAGGTCGCGCCGGTAAGGGGGCTCAGGCAGGTTGATCAGTAACTCTGATCAGGATTGCGAGCGTAAGCCGGGATAGTGGTGCCGAGGAAAGGACTTGAACCTTCACGGGGTTTCCCCCACTAGCACCTGAAGCTAGCGTGTCTACCAATTTCACCACCTCGGCATGAAGCGGTCTGGCCACGGTCGAGCGCGCAAGAATGCCGCATGCGCCGAACACAGGGCGCGCAATGTAATAGAAGAACTCCGAGGCTGTCAAACCGCCTCCATCATGAAATCACCCGAGGCGGTGAAGCTGCCTCCACCAGGAAAATTATTTGAAACCCATCAACGCGAAAGCGCTGACACAACACCTTGAAGCGCTTGGCGGACCAGCCGCCTGGCGCGACCTTGTGGTTGCCTTCGATGTCACGAATTCCGCCGAACGGCGCGACCTGCGCCAGCTGCTGGCGGGCATGGTCCGCAGTGGCGAACTGGGGCGCGATCACGCGGGCGCCTATCACCTGATTGCCGCTGGCAGCTCCCAGTCCGGACTGATCGAGCGGGCCGGCAAGGGCCTGACTTTTGCGGGACTGCCGCTGGAGCGCGACCGTCGCACCTGGCTGCGACCCGGAGACGAGGTCGAAGCCCGCATCCTCGACGGCGAAGTCCATGTCCTCAAAGTGCTCAACCGCTCGACCGCGCTGCTGGTCGGCGTGGTCCGTGGCCGGGGCCGGTATGCCTATGTCGAGTCCTTAAGCGCCGATTATCGGGGTCGGATCGACCTGGTAGACGCCGAGTCCGCACCGGCGGAAGGCACGACGGTGCGGGTGGAGGTCCTCGGTGAAGAACAGCGCAGCCTGCGCGGCCGGGTGATCGACACCCTCGGTGCCGGTGGCGGGGTAGAGCAGGCGGTGGAAACCTGGCTGTCCAGCGAAGGGGTGCCCACACTGTGGCCCGGGGGTGTGGATGCCCAGGTGGCGAAGCTGCCCCACAAGGTCGACGCCGGGCGCTTCCCCCAGCGCCGCTCCCTGATGGATCTGCCGCTGGTGACGATCGATGGCGCGACCGCGCGGGACTTCGATGACGCGGTCTATACCGAACCGCGGCGGGGCGGGTGGCGGCTGATCGTGGCGATTGCCGATGTCGCGCATTATGTGAAGGCCGGCAGTGCACTGGACCTCAGCGCGCTGGAGCGGGGCAACAGCGTCTACCTGCCTGATCGGGTCGTGCCGATGCTGCCGGAAGCACTGTCGAACGAGCTCTGCTCACTCAAGCCCCAGGTGCCCCGGCTGTCCATGGTCTGCGAGATGCAGATCAGCAATCGCGGCAGGATCACCAGGTTCGAGTTTTATGAGGCCGTCATCCGCAGCTGGCAGCGCCTCACCTACGAGCGGGTCCAGGAATTTCTGGACGAAGGCGTGCTCGATGTCGAGCCGGAGGTGACTCGCTCGCTGACGGCGCTGAAGGACGTCTACCACGCCCTGCGCGCCGCCCGGGAAGAGCGGGGCGCGCTGGACTTCGAGACCCACGAATGCCGTCTGGAACTGCGCGAAGGGCGGGTGGTGGCCGTGCATCCCGTGCACCGCCTCGAAGCCCATCTGCTGATCGAAGAGGCCATGATCTCGGCCAACATTTCCGCGGCTTCGTTCCTCGAGCAGGCTGGCAGGCACGGACTCTATCGGGTCCACGAACGGCCCGATGCGGAACGCATGGAGCGTATGCGCCAGACCCTGGCCTCCGCCGGGCTGCGTCAGGCGAGTGGCAACCTGACTCCGCTGATGGTGCAGCAGGCCCTCACCCAGCTGAACGCCCGCAGCGACGGCTGGGTGTTCGAGATGATCGTCCTGCGCTGTCTGACCCAGGCGGTGTATTCGCCGGAAAACGCCGGCCATTTCGGTCTGGCCCTGGAACGCTACATGCACTTCACCTCGCCCATCCGCCGCTATGCCGATCTGGTGGTGCACCGGGCGATCAAGGCCGTGCTCCATGGTGAAGCGCCGCCCCTGGCAATGGATCAGCTGGTGACGGTTGGCGAGCACATCTCCCTGACCGAGCGCCGCGCCGAGGCCGTCGGCTGGGGTGTGGATGCCTGGCTCAAGTGCGAGTACGTCGCCGGCCGCATCGGCGAGACCTTCGATGGCATGATCATGGGTGTCACCGAATTCGGGCTGTTTGTGGAGCTGAAAGGCTATTTCGTGCAGGGACTGGTGCACATTTCCGAGCTGGGCTCTGATTATTTTCAGTTTCACTCGGATTCCATGAGCCTGGTGGGGGAACGCAACGGTCGGCGGTTCCGTCTGGGTGACTCCATCTCGGTGCGACTTGAAGAAGCGCTGCCCGAACAGGGCAAGCTGACCCTGGTGCTGGCCGAGACGGTCGCAGGTGGCGGAACTGCCCGGGGCCGTAAAGGCCGGGGCGGTAAAGGCGCCAGATCCGGCAAATCGGACAGCAGCACTGGCAGCGCCAAGGCGGGCAAGGATAAAACAGCCAGTGGTGGCAAGCGGTCCGGTGGCGCTGGCCGGAAAAACCGTCGGCGATGACGGACGTCCACGGCTTTCATGCCGTCTCGGCCCTGCTCGAGCAGTCTCCTGGCCGGATCAGGACCCTGTTTCTGCTGCGCGGACGGCGTGACGAGCGGGCCGAACGGATCATTGAGCTGGCGCGCAACGCCCAGGTCCGGGTGGAATTTGTGGACCGGCGCTGGTTCGACAGGAACGCAGGCGATGCGCACCAGGGCATTGCGGCGAACTGCCATGAACTCGCCCCGGCAGGGGAAGGCGATCTCGAATCCATCTGGGAGTCGCTGCCGTCGCCGAAGCTGCTGCTCGTCCTCGATGGGGTCCAGGACCCCAGAAACCTGGGTGCCTGTCTGCGTTCGGCCGCCGCCGCCGGTGTGCAGGCCGTGCTGCTGCCGAGGCGCCGCAGCGCGCCGCTGTCTGCGGTGGCACTCAAGACCGCGGCGGGCGCTGCCGAACGTCTGCGGATTTTCGAGGTCACCAACCTGGCCCGCAGGCTCGAGTGGCTGCAGGCTCAGGGCGTGTGGCTGGTGGGCGCCATGGGCAGTGCCGAAGCGGACTGGTCGAGCGTCGATCTCACCCGGGACATTGCCTTCATCCTCGGTGGTGAAGAGAAAGGTCTACGGCCGCTGACCGTCAAACACTGTGACTACCTGGTCCGGATTCCCATGGCCGGGGGTATGGAAAGTCTCAATGTGTCCGTTGCCACCGGCGTGCTGCTGTTCGAGGCGGTGCGGCAGCGGGGGCTCGGCGGCGCCTCCTAGCCCAATCTCACCGATGTAATGGAAATAGGCCTCTGTCTGGTGCATAAAGTGAGTGCTGGCAAGCACTTATCACACCAAAACGAGAGGCCTATGGCGACAGAGTGTAATCCCGAGCAACTGAAATTTCACGCACTGGATCGCCGTCAGGTGATCGGTCGATTCGATGGTGGCCGGATCACGTCCGACGGTGGCGGACTGCTGCTGCGAGAGGTGGATCAGCGGCTGGGCATGCTCAGTCGACTCGCCGGCTGCTTCACCGATTACCGTAATCCGAACAGTATCGAACACAGTGTCCACGCGCTGGTGGCGCAACGCGTCTACGGTCTGGGGCTGGGTTATGCAGATCTCAACGATCACGATGGGCTGCGCTCGGACAGCGTGCTGGCGCTGTTGGTTGGTAAACGGGATCTCACGGGTGAAGACCGCGAGCGAGACCGTGACAGAGGGGTATCCGCTGGCCGGATCGAGCACGCTGAATCGACTGGAGTTGACCACACCGGCCTCGGCGGCCAGTGATCGCTACAAGAAGATCGCTGCGGATCCGCAGGCGCTTGACCGGTTGCTGGTGGACCTGTTCATTGAGGCCCACGATGTGCCACCGCGGGAGATCTGGCTGGATCTGGATGCAACCGATGATCCGCTGCACGGCCATCAGGAAGGCCGCTTCTTCCACGGTTACTACCGCTGTTACTGTTATCTGCCGCTGTACATCTTCTGTGGCGAGCACCTGTTGTGTGCGCGGCTGCGGCCATCGAACGCAGACGGTGCGGCCGGGAGTGTGGAAGAGCTTGAGCGGATCGTTGGCCAGATCCGGGCGCACTGGCCGAAGACGCGCATCGTGATCCGTGGCGACTCGGGGTTCTGTCGGGATGCGATCATGCGCTGGTGCGAGGAAAATCGTGTCCGCTATGTGCTGGGCCTGGCCCGCAATAAGCGGCTGCATCGAGCGTTGGGCCGGGAGATGGCGGAGGCCCAGGTGGAGTACGAGCAAACCGGCAAAGCGGCCCGGCGGTTCCGTGACTTCCGCTATCGGACCCGCAAGTCCTGGTCGTGCGAGCGGCGCGTTATCGGCAAAGCCGAGTACCTGCCGGGTAAAGCCAACCCACGGTTCGTGGTGACCAACTTACCTGTCAGCCGTGCCGGTGCCAGGCGGCTTTACGAAAAACTCTACTGTGTGCGCGGCGAAATGGAGAACCGCATCAAGGAGCAGCAACTGGGGCTCTTTGCCGACCGCACCAGCACGGCGACGCTGCGCGCCAATCAGCTACGGCTGTACTTCTCCTCGTTCGCTTACGTGTTGATGCACGGGCTGCGTCGTCTTGGCCTCATGGGCACACAACACGCCAGAGCCCAGTGCACGACCATCCGCCTGAAGCTGTTGAAGATCGGTGCACGGATCCGTATCTCGGTACGCAAGGTCTGGTTGTCGTTCTCCGAGGCTTATCCTGCCAGTGACTTTGCACAGATCCTCGCCAACCTACGCCGCCATCCAGCCTGGGCACCACCCGGATAAAGTTCGAATACTGGTCAGGAATGTTCAGCCGGCAGTCGCCGGAGGAGGCGTTCGCCTCAATCGCACAAAACACCCCCGCTGAAGAGAAAACAACACGGCAATCGGCCAATACGCTGCAGCCTGCCCAACCAATCGTTACCATCGCCGATCAGCAGCTGACTCGCAGCTCAAAATATCCCGTAAACTGCCTCAACTACCCAATCGGTGAGCGATGCGGGCTAGCCGGCGGGTCTCTATTCGGAGCTGCTTGAGATGCTGGGGTGGAGCGGGGGGTGTGGCGGACCTACGCTCGGGCCCTCCGGGCTGCCCTCGATTGGCGGAGTTGCCTCGCGCAGGAACACGAGTCAATCCGCCGCACTCGGCCTCGCTCCACGGTCCGCCACACCCCCCGCTCCACCCCAGCTTCGCGATCGATCCAAGATCCGGCGGTCGCAGGAGCGCAGCAACGCCATCCGCGATTCGGACGCGACGCAGGATCTACAGACGCGCGAGCGCTCCGAGTACGAGCCAGGCCCGGGGCAGCAGGTCCTCGACCGCGCACTGATCAACCTCCTTCCGAACCCCCTTCGCCTCTTGCCGTTTGCATCCCCACGTGCCCCTCCGTACAATGCGCGACCCCGAATCCACCCCCCGTGGCCGGCTTCGGGTCCTTGCTTCACGCCAGCGGGCAGCCCCCTGAGCGGAGGCGGTTACACCGAAAGGAGTCCCAAGACGCATGCGACACTATGAAATCGTATTCCTCGTGCATCCCGATCAGAGTGATCAGGTGCCGGGAATGATCGAGCGCTACCAGAGCCTCATCGAGCGCGGCAATGGCAAGGTCCACCGCACCGAGGACTGGGGCCGACGGCAGATGACGTTCCCCATCGCCAAGATCCACAAAGCCCACTACATCATGATGAACGTCGAGATCGACGGCGAGACACTGAAGGAGCTGGAAAGCGCCTTCCGTTTCAACGACGCCGTGATCCGCAATCTCATCATCAAGCGCAAGGAAGCCATCACCGGTCATTCGAAGATCTTCGAAGAGGAGTTGCGTGACCAGGAGAAGGAGCGCGAGCGGGAAGCCCGTCGTGAACAGGAATATGCCGAGCGTCGTGCCCAGCGGGAAGATGGCGACGATTCAAACGATGACGACGAAGATCAGACCGACGACAACGACGATGAGGATGGCGACGACGACGAGGAGGACAACCGATGAGAAGAGGATTCGGACGCAAGAAATTCAGTCGTCTGGGCGGTGAAGGCCAGGAAGTCGACTACAAGAACCTGGAACTGCTGCGCCAGTACATCACCGAAACCGGCAAGATCGTGCCGAGCCGCATCACGGGTGCCACCGCGCGCCAGCAGCGTGAACTTGCCACGGAGATCAAGCGCGCACGTTACCTGGCGCTGCTCCCCTATACCGATCAGCACAGATAGGCCTGACAGACATGAACGTAATTCTTCTGGAAAGACTTCGTAACCTCGGCGATCTCGGCGAGGAAGTGAATGTGCGGCCCGGTTATGCACGCAACTATCTGATTCCCAAAGGTAAGGCGGTGCGTGCTTCCGATGAGGCGCGATCCCACTTCGAAACCCGTCGCGCCGAGCTCGAAAGCGCTGCCAACGAACTGCTTGGCGCGGCGCAGGCGCGCGCCGACAGACTCAAGGACCTGGCGATCACCATCGTGGTGAAAGCAGGCGAAGAAGGTAAGCTCTACGGCTCCGTCGGCACCCAGGACATCGCGGAAGCGGTCACCCGGGAAAGCATCGAGGTTGAGAAGAGCGAGGTCCGACTGCCTGATGGCGTGATACGCACAATCGGTGAGTACGAGATCGACGTGCAGCTGCACTCTGATGTGACAGCTACCATCAAACTCTCGGTCGTCGCTGAGTAAACGGACCGGCGGCGCACCGCGCCGCTGCAGACGCCGCATGGCGGCCGCCGTGCACGCCGTTGTACCCACTCGCTGCATGCAAGGAGAATTTCTTCTTGCAATGCGCAGCACAACATCCGACGCTGTCTCCCCGTAACGAAACTCAATCTGCGCGATGTCTGATAGCGCTCCCGGCGATAGTCAAGAAGGTGTCTCCCACAGCTCCGATGAGGGTCGCATGGTGCCGGCCGACCCTGCCGACCAGCCGGCACCCCCGCCAATGAATCGCGCAACCCGCGCGTTGAAAGTGCCCCCGCACTCGATCGAGGCCGAGCAGTCGACGCTGGGTGGGTTGATGCTCGATAACGACGCCTGGTTCAACGTGGCTGAAGTGCTCGGCACCAGCGACTTCTACCGATCTCAGCATCAGATCATCTTCGATGCCATGACAGCTCTGTCCGCCGACGATCAGCCGCTGGATGCCATCACATTGTCCGAGCGGCTGCAGTCGAAGGGTCAGCTCGAGAAAGCCGGCGGGCTCGCTTATCTGGCCGAACTTGCTGAGTCGACGCCGGGTGCCAGCAATGTGGTCGCTTACGCCCAGATTGTGCGCGAACTCTCCACCCTGCGTCAGCTCATCGGCGCAGCCCAGAGGATCGCCGAGTCTGCCTTTTCCCGGGATGGTCGCCCGAGCGCAGAGCTGCTGGATCTGGCCGAACAGGAAGTGTTCCAGATTTCCGAAGGGCGCATGAAGGGCGGTGGTCCGGAAAGCGTGATGCCCCTGCTCAATCGTGCCGTGGACCGGATAGAGAAACTCTATGCCTCCCGCAGTCCGATCACCGGACTCGCCACCGGTTTCGACGACCTGGACAAGAAGACGGCCGGCCTGCAGCCGGCGGATCTGGTGATCGTTGCGGGTCGACCCTCCATGGGAAAGACCGCGCTGGCTCTGAACATTGCTGAACATGCAGCGATGGTCGGAGAGGGGGCGGTGCTCGTATTCAGTATGGAGATGCCTTCGGACCAGCTCGTGGTGCGCATGCTTTCCTCCCTCGGCCGCATCGATCAGACAAGGATGCGCACGGGCGACATGCACGAAGATGACTGGCCGCGCTTCACTTCGGCGGTGAGTCAGCTCAAAGACAAGAAACTCTATATCGACGACACCCCCGCGCTCACCCCCAACGACCTGCGCACCCGTGCGCGCAGAGTAGCCCGGGAAGCCGGCGGGCTCGGCCTCATCGTGGTCGACTATCTGCAGCTCATGCGGGTGGCGGGGACCTCGGAGAACCGCACCAACGAGATCTCCGAAATTTCCCGCTCCCTGAAAGCGATTGCAAAGGAAATGCGCTGCCCGCTGCTGGCTCTGTCACAGCTCAACCGGGGGCTCGAAAGCCGTACGGATAAGCGACCGCTGATGGCCGATCTGCGGGAGTGTGTCGTTGGCGACACGCTGGTGAATCTTGCAGATGGCCGCCGAGTGCCGATCCGTGCGCTCGTCGGCACTGAACCCGAAGTTCTGGCGATGGATGGTGCTGGCAGAATCGTCAGAGCCCGCAGCGACAAAGTCTGGTCGGTTGGTCGGCGTGCTGTACGGCGACTGCGTCTTGCCAGCGGCAGAGAGCTGATCGCGACCCCCCGTCACCGTCTCTACACAGGACGAGGCTGGGTGCGATTGGACGAAGTGAAGCCGCAGGAGCGGATTGCACTGGCTCGAAAGCTGCCGGTGGTCACCGCAGTGCAGCCCTGGTCACAGGCACGACTCGGTCTGCTTGGCCAGCTTATCGGCGATGGCAGCTATCTGAGCGGCCAGCCGATTCGCTATACCACTGGCTCGGAAGCGAACAGTGAGTTTGTCGCACGGGCTGCACGCGAAGAATTCGACAGCACCGTCAGCAGACACCCGGGCAGGGGTAACTGGCATCAGCTGGTCTTCAGTGGCAACGGCAACCGCTGGCATCCGCAGGGGCTGAATCTGTGGTTGCGGGAACTCGGCATTTTTAATCAGAGATCCCGCGACAAGCGAATTCCCGAGCAGGTATTCGAACTGCCGGACGAAAATCTGGCGGTCCTGCTCCGGCACCTGTGGGCGACGGATGGCTGTATTCATGTCCGCAGTCAATGTGGGGCTCCGCGGGTCTATTTCAGTACCTGTAGCGTGGGACTTGCGTGCGATGTGGCTGCGTTGCTGCAGCGACTGGGCATCGTTGCGAGACAGCGAAGCATCCAGCAGAAAAGCAGCATTCTGTATAACGTCGATGTCCCGGGCAGTGCGGATCAGCTTCGCTTTCTCGAGGTCGTGGGCGCGTTCGGCGAAAAGCAGCTCGCGGCCCGGAAGCTCGAAAATCTTCTCCTTGAAACCCGGCGCAATACCAATGTCGATACCTTCCCCCAAGAGGCTTTTGCAGATGTGCGGGCCGTCATGCGCGCTCAGGGGATATCCCAGCGCGGGATGGCCAGCCTGCGCGCTACCTCCTGCGGCGGGTCGAGTCATTTTGCATTCTCACCGTCACGGCTGACCATCACCGACTACGCACAGATTCCCGATGACGAGAGTGTTCGCAGAGGGGTGGATACGGATCTCTTCTGGGATCGGGTAGTTGCCGTCGAGGCTGCGGGAGAGCAGGAAGTTTTCGATCTGACTGTGCCCGGGCCGGCGAGCTGGCTCGCGGATGGGGTGGTCAGTCATAACTCGGGCGCGATAGAACAGGATGCAGACCTGATCCTGTTCATCTATCGCGACGAGGTTTATCACCCGGATACCGCTGAGAAAGGCGTTGCCGAGATCATTATCGGTAAGCAGCGCAACGGCCCCATCGGTCGAGTATTGCTGTCCTTCATCGGCAATCTGACCAAGTTCGAAAATCTGGCGCCGGATCGCTACAAGGATTTCGGACCCTTCGAATAGCAGCGGCGGTAACTTGGCGAAAGCGAAAAACAGGACAGCCTACGTCTGCGGCGACTGCGGTGCCGAGCACCGGCAGTGGCAGGGCCAATGCGGTACCTGCGAGGCCTGGAACACGCTCACCCGCCTTTCTGTCGGGCCGATTGCCGAAGCGACCGTGGGATACGGCGGTGTGCAGGCCGATGTGCGGCGGCTCGAAGATGTCGCGGCGGAGGATGTGCCGCGGATCGCCACCGGTTTCGATGAACTGGATCGGGTACTCGGTGGCGGGCTCGTACCAGGCTCGGTGGTGCTGATGGGCGGCGAACCGGGTGCGGGCAAGTCCACGCTGCTGCTGCAGGTCTGCTGTGCGCTGGCCGCACAGTATGAAACGCTCTATGTCAGCGGCGAAGAGTCTCTGCAGCAGCTTGCAATGCGCGCACGGCGTCTCGGATTGCCCCTCGATCGTCTGCAGGTGGCGGCGGAAACCCGCGCGTCGGCCATTGCCTCCCTGGTTGAAACGCAACGTCCCCGGATTGTGATTCTGGATTCGATCCAGGTGATGGCGCTCGAATCTGTGGAGAGCATGCCAGGCAGCGTCACCCAGGTGCGCGAAACCGCAGCATTTTTCACCCGCCTCGCCAAACAGACCGGCACCGTGTTCATCCTTGTCGGTCATGTCACCAAGGAAGGCGGGCTGGCCGGTCCGAAGGTGCTCGAACACATGATCGACTGTTTTGTCATGCTCGATGCGCCCGCCGGCAGCCGTTATCGGACCTTGCGTGGTCAGAAGAACCGGTTTGGTGCGGTGAACGAACTCGGCGTGTTTGCAATGACCGATACCGGCATGAAGGAGGTCGCAAACCCTTCCGCCATTTTTCTGCAGCGGGGTGAGATCAACGCGCCCGGCAGTCTGGTCACCGTGACCTGGGAAGGGACCCGGCCGCTGCTGGTGGAACTGCAGGCGCTGGTGGACGAAGTACAGGGTGGTCACCCGAAGCGGGTGGCGGTGGGGCTCGATCAGCAGCGGCTGGCCATGCATCTGGCCGTGCTGCACCGACACTGTGGTGTGACCCTGTCGGATCAGGATGTGTTCGCCAACGTGGTAGGCGGGGTGCGCATCAGCGAAACCGGCGCGGACCTCGCGCTGCTGCTCGCGGTGTTGTCGTCGTTCCGCAATCGGGCGCTGCCGAGGGATCTCATCGTATTCGGCGAGCTCGGTCTCACCGGTGAAGTACGGCCGGTAGCCAATGGCGAACAGCGTCTGCGCGAAGCGAAGAAACACGGTTTCAAGACCGCCATCCTGCCCTATGCCAATCGGCCACGGCAGGTACTGGACGGCATGAAAGTACACGGGGTGAAGAGCCTGGCCGCAGCGCTCGAGGTGCTGGAGACGTTGTAGGAGTCCAGCTTCGCCGCGCCGTCACCCGGGCAGATCTCAAAAAAAATGAATGCGGACTTCAGGAGAGAAAAATGGGTGTGACGGTGAACGACGAGGTGATACGGCAGTCAGCCAGGTGGATGATCCGGGGGGCGGCACTGGTCACCTGTGTGTTTTATTCCGGGTGGGCGTTCACTGCGCAATCACTCCTCGGTTTCCAGTCTGCCGATACGCAACTGCAGCTCGAAGCGGATTTCCGCGCCAGCCTCAGCGCGGAAGATCAGATGAACTGGGCGCGCACTCTCAGCGCCCGACCCCACCATGCCGGTTCGGAACAGGGTCGCCGCAACGTTCAGCTCATGGCTGATCTGTTCCGGGAGTGGGGCTATCAGGTCGAAGTCGAAACCTTCGACATCCTGTTGCCGGTGCCGAAGTCGCGGCATCTGGAGATGCTCGAACCGACCCCGTTCGTCGCTGGCCTGATCGAAGACATCGTCGAAGGCGACGACAGCAGCGCCCAGCGCGCCGAAGTGCTGCCGCCCTACAACGCCTTTTCCACGGACGGTGATGTCACCGCCGAACTGGTGTTTGTGAACTACGGCATCCCGGAAGACTACGAACTGCTCGAACGCTATGGGGTGTCAGTGGCGGGTAAAATCGTGATCGCCAGGTACGGTAAGTCCTGGCGCGGCATCAAACCCAAGCTGGCCGCGGAGAAGGGCGCGATTGGCGCGCTCATCTACTCCGACCCGGCCGACGATGGCTACGGTGCCGGCGACGTCTATCCGGACGGTCCCTTCAAGAATGACAGTGGCGTGCAGCGCGGCAGCGTGATGGATATGCCGACCTATCCCGGCGATGTGCTCACCCCGGGCAAACCGGCCATCAAGGGTGCCCGCCGACTCGCCATCAAGGATGCGCCCACCATCACCGCGGTGCCCGTGTTACCGATCTCCTATCGGGACGCCGAGCCTTTACTGGCCGCCCTCGGCGGCGCGGCGGTTCCCCGGGAATGGCAGGGCGGTCTGCCCCACACCTATCACATCGGCCCGGGACCGGCCCGGGTGCGTCTCGCCCTGGCCTTCGACTGGCAGCGCATCAATATCGAGAATGTGATCGCGCGGCTGCCCGGCAGCGACCGGCCGGACGAATGGATCCTGCGCGGCAATCACCACGACGGCTGGAACCATGGAGCGGCGGACCCCATCTCCGGCATGGTCGCACTGCTGGACGAAGCCCGGGCCGTGGGCGCGCTGGCCCGCGCCGGCCGGGGGCCGAAACGCACCATTGTCTATGCCGCCTGGGATGCAGAGGAGCCGGGGCTGATCGGTTCCACCGAGTGGGTCGAAAAACATCGCCAGACCCTCATCGACAAGGCCGCCGTCTACATCAACACCGACGGCAACAGCCGCGGCTTCATCGGCGTTGGCGGCAGCCACACTCTGGAACCTTTCTTCAATGAAGTCATCGGCGCCGTCACCGATCCCCAGACCGGAGCGACGGTGGCCGAGCGACTGCGGGCGAAAATCCGGGTGGACGGCACCCCCGAGCGGCGCGAAGAGCTCACCGCCCGGGCCGATCTGCGGATCAGCCCGCTGGGCTCAGGGTCCGACTACACCCCCTTCCTGCAGCATGCGGGTATCGCGTCGGCCAACCTTGGCTTCGGGGGAGAGGGAGACGATGGCAGCTATCACACCCTCTACGACACCTTCGAGCACTTCTCCACCTTCGTGGACCCGGGCTTCCGCTACGGCGTGGCGCTTGCGGATGTTGCCGGTACCGCCACCCTGCGTCTGGCCAACGCCGACCTGCTGCCTTTCCGTTTCAGCGGCTTCGCGGACAATGTGGCGCACTACCTGACCGAGATCGAAAAGCTGGCAGATGACGAACGTGCCAAAGCCGAGCGGATCAACGGCCTGCTGAACGACGATGCCTACCGGCTCGCACTCGATCCGTCAAAGACACTGGGACCGCCGACCGAACTGGCCGGCGTGCCCCATTTCAATTTCGCGCCGATGCGCAATGCGACAGCGCGACTCACCGAGGCGGCCAGGGCGCTGGACGCGCGCCTGGCGGGTGCCGCGCCCTCTGCGGATCTCGACCGTCGACTGATGCGGAGTGAGCGAGCGCTTACTTCTCCTGAAGGCCTTCCTGGCAGAGAGTGGTACCGTCACCAGATCTATGCACCGGGCTTCTATACCGGCTACGGGGTGAAGACCCTGCCGCGCATGCGGGAGGCGATCGAGGCAAAGCAGTACAGCGAGGTGGATGCCCAGATCGCCTCTACCGCAGGTGTGATCGAAGCCTTCGCGGACTATCTCGAGACCGCGGCGACCTCGGTGTCGGCCCAGGTACCGACACCGGCAGAAGCTGGCTCTGGATCGGCCGCCGCGACCGCCAGATGATCGGAACCGCAGCAGGAGGAGCGCGCTTGCGGCCCTCACCCTCGCGCCCGCAGCGCAATATAGCCACCCGCCAGAATTGCACTACCTCCGACCAGGGCGGCGTTGTTGGGCACTTCACCGAACAGCAGATAGGCGGCCAGCGGCGCCCCGGGGCCCAGCATCAGCAGCACACCGCTCACCGCCACATCCACACAGGCAGCCATGAACATGGCCAGGCACATGAAGCCGGCCCCCAGGCGGAGACTGTCGGTGGACTGCATAGGTGTTGTTAAGTGGTGACCACTTTCTTCCAGTCAAACAGCCAGGTGGCCAGCAGGAAGCTCACGGCAATCCAGATCAGCACTCCGAGAAGGCTGGGCAGAATGTCCCCCAGCGCCAGACCGTTGCTGGCGATCTCCCGCAGGCTGGTCGACACGTAGCTCAAGGGGAGCAGCCTGGCGAAGGGCTGGATGAGGCCGGGCATCGCTTCGATCGGGAAGAACACGCCCGACAGAAAAAGCTGGGGAAAGATCACCAGGTTGCCCACCGCGCCCACGGCCTGCTGGGTCTTCGCCACACTGCCGACACAGAAACCCAGACACAGAAAAATCACTGTGCCCAGCACGATCACCAGGTAAAGCGCGGCATAGCTGCCGAGAATCTGCACCTCCAGCGCCCAGGTGGCGAACAGCAGCAGCATGGTCAGCTGCACCAGACACCAGACCAGACGTGCGATGCACAGGGAGGCGATGAACTCCGCGGGCCGGATCGGGGTGACGAAGAGGCGTTTGAGAATGCCTTTGCGCCGGTATTCGACCAGATTGAAGCCACTGCCGGCGATGCTGATCTGCATCAGTGTGAAAGCGAGAATACCGGGCAGCAGAAAGTCGATATAGCGCTGGGTACGCGCCTGCACGTCTTCGATGCGCAGCGAAAACATCGGCTCGGTGCCGCGCAGCTGGTGTTCCACATCGAGCAGCGCCTGGCGCAGGGTCGGCAGAATCAGATCGAGCAGGCGCGCCTGTGCCGCATCCACCAGCACCAGAAGTTCGGTTGCGCTGGCGGTGTCATTGAACGACTCCGGGATGATCAGCACCAGGGTGGACTCACCTGCTTCGAGTCTGCTGCGCAGGACCGCTTCGGAATCCACCGACACCCGGAACAGGGAATTGTCCTCGAGGATGCTCTGCAGCGAGGCGGCAGTTGCGCTGCTGGCGTGATTGACGATGCCGATCTCGATGCCCTCGGGCGGACGGTCGCGCAGAAAGCCGAGTGCCGACAGAAAGATGATGGGAAACAGCAGCCCGATGAAGATCGCCTGGCGGTCTTTCATGAACATGCGCAGAAAGGCGATGGCAAGGTGGAGTACGGGGCCTGAGGTCTTCAATCCCGCAGCCCATGACCGGTGAGGGCGAGAAAGACGTCCTCGATGTTGCCGTGCAGAGGGGCCGTTGGCGGCTCCGCTGCGTGGGTGAGAATCAGCTGCTGCGGCGTATCCTCGGCGACGATGCGCCCGTGGTCCATGATCGCGATACGCCGGCAGAGGGTTTCCGCCTCCTCCATGTTGTGTGTCGTCAGGACGATGGTGGTGCCTTCCCCGTTCAGCCGCCGCACCAGATCCCAGAGATTCCTTTTCGCCTGGGGATCGAGGCCCGTCGTCGGCTCGTCGAGAAACAGCACCCGGGGTTCGTTGACCAGCGCGCAGGCAATCGAGAAACGCTGCAGTTGACCGCCCGAGAGGCTTGCCGGTTGCGCCTTCGCCTTGTCTTTCAGGTTCACGAGACCGAGCAGTTCGGTCGGGTTGCTTCGGCGCGGCCGGTAGAGGCCGGCGAACAGGTTGAGCAGGTCGATGAGCGAGAGGTGGTCGAAGTACTCGTTTGCCTGCAGCTGCACGCCGATCACGGCCTTCACCCCATAAGGGTCGCGACGTACATCGATGCCCGCCACCTCGGCCTGTCCTTCGTCGATATCACAGAGGCCTTCGAGCATCTCGAGCGTGGTGGTCTTGCCGGCGCCATTCGGCCCGAGAATGCCGTAGATCTCGCCGGCTTCTATCTCCAGCGAGACATCATCCACGGCAGCGAACGTTGCGCGAGGCTTGTCGGGCAGTGGATAGCGTTTGACCAGATGACTGGCCTTGATGATCGGCATTCGAGGAGCAATCCGCCGGCGCGTGCCCGCATCTTAGCAGGGGCGCGTGCGCCCATCCTGGCGATGAGCTTCAGCGCACCAGCGGCTTGTATCTCATCCGGTGCGGGGTCGAGTCGCCGCCGGATTCGGCCAGACGCTTCCTGTGATCCGCCTCGTAGTCACTGAAGTTACCGGCGAACCACTCCACATGAGAATCCCCTTCGAAGGCGAGAATGTGGGTGGCGATCCGATCCAGGAACCAGCGGTCGTGGGAGATCACCAGCACTGTGCCCGGGAAGTTCAGCAGCGCTTCTTCCAGCGCCCGGAGGGTTTCCACGTCGAGATCATTGGTGGGTTCGTCCAGCAGCAGAACGTTGGCCCCGCGCCGCAGCAGTTTGGCCAGATGCACCCGGTTGCGCTCGCCACCGGACAGGTCGCCCACCCGCTTCTGCTGGTCGGCGCCTTTGAAGTTGAAGCGGGAGACATAGCCCCGGGAGGCGATCTCGTATTTGCCGATGCGGATGATGTCCTGGCCATCCGAGATCTCTTCCCAGACGGTTTTCGAGCCGTCCAGCGAGTCGCGGCTCTGGTCAACGTAGGCCAGATCCACGGTTTCTCCGAGATCGATGCTGCCGCTGTCCGGTTTTTCCTGACCGGTGACCATGCGAAAGAAGGTCGATTTGCCCGCGCCGTTGCCGCCGATGATGCCCACGATGGCTCCCTGGGGCAGGCTGCAGGTCATGTCGTCGATCAGCAGCCGGTCGCCAAAGCCTTTGCTGACATGATTGGCATCGATCACCTTTTCACCCAGGCGCTCACCGGGCGGGATGTACAGTTCGGCGGTCTCGTTGCGGGACTGGGTCTCTTTCGACATCAGTTCCTCGAAGCGCTGCATGCGCGACTTGCTCTTGGCCTGACGCGCTTTCGGATTCGAGCGCACCCACTCGAGTTCAGACTTGATCGCCCGCTGTCGGGCTTTCTCCGAGGACTGCTCGTGCTCGAGCCGCTTTTCCTTGGATTCCAGCCAGGCACTGTAATTGCCTTCGAAGGGAATGCCGCGGCCGCGGTCGAGCTCCAGAATCCAGCCGGCCACGTTATCCAGAAAGTAACGGTCGTGGGTGACCGCCACCACGGTGCCCGGATACTCCGCCAGGAAGCGCTCCAGCCAGGCGACGGATTCCGCGTCCAGGTGGTTGGTGGGCTCGTCCAGCAGCAGCATGTCCGGGTTCGACAGTAGCAGCTGACACAGAGCCACCCGGCGTTTCTCCCCGCCGGAGAGCTTGCTGACTTCCGCTTCCCAGGGCGGCAGCCGCAGCGCGTCGGCGGCGATCTCCAGGGTCCTGTCGATCTCCCAGCCGTTCACGCCGTCGATTTTTGTCTGCAGATCCCCCTGCCGCTCGAGCAGGGCGTTCATCTCCTCCTCTTCCATCGGCTCGGCGAATTTCTCGGCGATGGCGTTGTACTCGTTGAGCAGATCCATGGTGTCGCTGACACCCAGCTCGACATTGCCCCGCACGGTCAGCGTCTCGTCCAGCTGGGGCTCCTGGGCCAGATAGCCGACCCGGATGCCTTTCTGAGGGCGGGCCTCGCCTTCGAATTCGGTATCCACCCCGGCCATGATCCGCAGCAGACTGGACTTTCCCGACCCGTTGAGCCCCAGCACGCCGATCTTGGCGCCGGGGAAAAAGGAAAGGGAGATGTTCTCGAGAATCACCCGCTTCGGCGGGACGATCTTGGAAACACCCTGCATGGTGTAGACGTATTGGGCCACGGTGTACTTCGGTTGATTGGGAGGAGGGCACGCACGCTACCGAAATGTGGGGCGGCGTTCAATGCGGGAACCCGGGATTGGTGGTTTTCAGGCGTCTGGTGTGAGGGGGGTGGTGGCAGGGGACGCTACGAGCACGTCCCTGTGCGCTCGGCTGCCGCCGTCCCTGGCGGCAGACGTCCCTTCCACCCCCCCCCTCACGCCAGTCGCTTGACCTCCAATCCAAGGTTCCGGATGAACGTCGCCCGTACTTCCAGGTGTCAGTTGCAGAGAGCGTCAGGCGAAGTTGGCCGCAGAAGCCGCGCGTCGAGGGGTTGCCAGCGGAAAAAAGGCAGCGATATGGAGTTGTCGGATGCAAGCATCTCCACCGACCACCGACCACCGACCACCGACCACCGACCACCAGCAACGGTGTGGAGTGGGTGCGTATCAGTGCCGGGAAGCTTGAGAACGACGTTGCCGCGACCCCTTGAATTGAACCTTGGTTGGCGAGTGCAGGTTGGAGGAGCCGGGGTGCTTTCGGGAGCGTCTGCCGCCAGGGATGGCGGCAATACGCCTTCGGCGTATTGCTTAGCTGTTCGCACAGCGAACAGCCGGCAGCCGAGCGCACAGGGATGTGCTTGTAGCGTCTCCCGAAAGGGCCCCGGCTCCTCCAACCTACGAATATCCATAACAGGTACCAAAGTCTTAGAATGCGGGGGGCGTTGGGGTGCTGGTCCACCGACTATTGATCCCACTCAGCCACCAGTTGAACTGAAATCCGTTCGGCCCCACCCCAGGTAGGCTAAAATGCCCCGCTTCCCGGATACCACGAGATACCCATGTTCACAGACGCCGACACCATCGCGGGCTTCGACGATGACATTGCCGCCGCAATCCGCGAGGAGCGACGCCGCCAGGAAGAGCACATCGAGCTGATCGCTTCGGAAAACTACGCAAGCCCCCGGATTCTCGAGGCCCAGGGCACGGTGCTGACCAACAAATATGCCGAAGGCTATCCGCACAAGCGCTATTACGGCGGTTGTGAATACGTCGATCAGGTGGAGGTGCTGGCCATCGAACGGGTTAAAGCCCTGTTTGGCGCCGATTATGCCAATGTGCAGCCCCATTCCGGTTCCCAGGCGAACGCCGCCGTCTATCTGGCACTGCTCGAACCGGGCGACACCATACTCGGCATGAGTCTGGACGCCGGCGGCCACCTCACCCACGGCGCGGCCCCGAATTTTTCCGGCAAGACCTACAACGCGGTGCAGTACGGGCTCGATAACGATACCGGTCAGATCGATTACGACGAGATGGCGCGGCTGGCCGTGAAGCACAAGCCGAAGATGCTGATCGGCGGTTTCTCCGCCTATTCCCGCAAGCTGGACTGGCAGAAGTTCCGTGATATCGCGGACTCGGTTGGCGCCTATCTGGTGGTCGACATGGCCCATGTGGCCGGCCTGGTGGCCGCGGGCCTGTATCCGAATCCGGTGCAGATTGCCGATGTGACCACCTCGACCACCCATAAGACCCTGCGCGGTCCGCGGGGTGGCGTGATCCTGGCCAAGGCCAATCCGGAGATCGAAAAGAAACTCAACTCCGCGCTGTTCCCCGGCTCCCAGGGCGGGCCGCTGATGCATGTGATCGCAGCGAAGGCCGTCTGCTTCAAGGAAGCAGCCACACCCGAATTCAAAACCTATCAGCAGCAGGTGCTGCGCAACGCCCGGACCATGGCCGAAGTGTTTCAGGCGCGGGGCTATAAGGTGGTCTCGGGTGGCACAGACAATCACCTGTTCCTGCTTGATCTGATCAACAAGGACATTACCGGCAAAGATGCGGACGCGGCTCTCGGTCGGGCCAACATCACCGTAAACAAGAACGCTGTGCCCAATGATCCCCGCTCACCTTTCGTGACCAGCGGGCTGCGCATCGGTACCCCCGCTGCCACCACACGGGGCTTCAGGGAAGCCGAGTGCGAGACCCTCACCGGCTGGATGTGCGATGTGCTGGATGACATCAGCAACGACAACATGATCGGCACGGTGCGCAAGCGTGTGCAGGAGCTGTGCGCGCGCTTCCCCGTCTATGCCTCCAGCACAGCCTGAGGCTGGCCAAAGTGCACTGTCCTTTCTGCGGCGCTGATGACACCAAGGTGATCGATTCCCGGCTGGTCGCCGAAGGCGACTCGGTGCGCCGGCGGCGGGAATGCCTGACCTGTGGCGAACGCTTCACTACCTTCGAGCTTGCCGAGCTGGTGATGCCGCGCATCGTCAAGAGCGACGGCACCCGGGAGCCCTTCGACGAAGACAAGCTGCGCCGCGGTCTGCAGCGGGCACTGGAGAAGCGGCCGGTCAGTATCGAGCAGATCGAGTCTGCCCTGAATCACATCAAGCACCGGCTGCGCTCCAGCGGCGAGCGGGAACTGGCGTCCCGGGTGGTGGGTGAAACGGTCATGGAAGAACTGCGCAAGATCGACGGTGTGGCCTACGTGCGCTTTGCCTCCGTGTACCGGGACTTCCAGGATGTGAGCGAATTCCAGGATGAGATCCGCAAGCTGACCAAAGCGGCCGGCGGCGATGCTGACTGAATCCGACCATCTCTTCCTCGCTGCCGCCATCGAGCTGGCGCAGCGTGGGATCAACTCTGTTTCGCCGAATCCCGCTGTGGGTTGTCTGCTGGTGCGTGACGGTGTTGTGCTCGGTCGCGGCTGGCATGTGCGCGCTGGCGAAGGCCACGCGGAAGTCAACGCACTGGCGGACGCCCGCGCCAGTGCTCTGACTCGAGGTGGCGCTGCCGCGCCGGATCAGGTGGCCCGCGGCGCCACCGCCTTTGTCAGCCTCGAACCCTGCGCCTTCGAAGGCCGTACACCGCCCTGCAGCCGTGCGCTCATTCATGCGGGTGTGGCTCGGGTAGTGGCGGCGATGACCGATCCCCATCCGAAGGTGGCAGGTGCTGGTTTTGCCGAACTGCGCACCGCCGGTATCCGTGTCGATGTGGCTGAGTTGCCCGCAGCGCAGGAACTCATCGCAGGCTATGTGAGCCGGATCACCCGGCAGCGACCCTTCGTGCGTCTGAAGGTGGCGGCGTCGCTGGACGGGCGCACAGCCATGGCAAGTGGTGAGAGTCAGTGGATCACTGGCGCACAGGCCCGCGCCGACGTGCAGCGCTGGCGCGCCCGCAGCTGCGCGGTGATCACAGGATCCGGCACCGTGCTGGTGGATGATCCCCGGCTTACCGTCCGGGATTCCGCACTCGCAGTTGCAGGCCGCATCCGTCAGCCGTTGCGGGTGGTGTGTGACGGCCGCGGTCAGATCAAGGCAGACCGGGCCCTCACCAGCGGTGCAGCAGATGCCGGACTTACCGGCACTGCACCCGCGCTCCTGGTGCGCGCGGTGCCGGTCACTGTGGTGGGTTCTGCGGAAGTCATTCAATTGCCGGCGGGCGACGACGGCACCGGGGTAAGTCTGCCCGCGCTGCTCGAACTGCTCGCACAGCGCCAGTGCAATGAAGTGCTGGTTGAAGCCGGACCGAAGCTGATCGGCGCATTTCTGGCGTCCGGACTCTGGGACGAACTGCTGCTCTATCAGGCGCCCCGGCTGCTCGGCAGCGACGCCCGATCCCTTGCCGCACTCCCCTTCACGCGCATGGCAGAGGCGATTGGGGCTACAATCGCCGACTGCACTCAGATCGGCGCTGACCTGCGTCTGCGGCTTCGGCCAGCCGGGCACGACTGAGCCACCTTTAACAACTGAAAAGAGAACAACCTTGGGCACCCGACAGTGAGCTCGAACAGATGGGCGCGCCGGCGCGCACGCCGGGCGCTGGTGCAGGCCGTGTATCAGTGGCAGATGTCGGAAGCGGAAACAGCCGACCTCGAGGCAGAGTTCGCTGCGGGTGAAGCGCTGAATAAGGCTGACAAGGAGTTCTTCAAGGATGTGCTGCGCGGTGTAGTGTTGCGTACTGCCGAACTCGACGAGCTGCTGGCACCGATTCTGGATCGATCCATTCAACAGCTCGACTGTGTGGAGCGCGCCATTCTGCGGCTTGGTACCTTTGAAATGAAATCCCGTCCGGATGTGCCTTATCGCGCGGTGATCGACGAATACGTTGAGCTGGCGAAGATCTTCGGCGCCGAAGACGGCCACAAGTTCGTCAACGGAGTGCTGGACCGGATCGCACGCTCCCAGCGGGCGGCGGAGGTGACGGCGGGTGGACGAGTTTGAGCTGATCGATCAGATCGTCGCCGAACTGGGCGCGGTGAGCAGCGGTGACGATGTGATTCTCGGTCCCGGAGACGATGCCTCTGTGTTGCGTCCTCCACCGGGTGAAGTGCTGGTTTCATCAATCGATGC
This sequence comes from Pseudomonadales bacterium, assembly GCA_041395945.1. Classification (NCBI taxonomy): domain Bacteria; kingdom Pseudomonadati; phylum Pseudomonadota; class Gammaproteobacteria; order Pseudomonadales; species Pseudomonadales bacterium. Next base: position 144,661 of record JAWKZN010000003.1, on the reverse strand, counting down.
CCTGGTCGCCGGCGTGCATTTCCCGGCGGCAGCGGATCCGGAACTGGTTGGATACCGCGCGCTGATGGTCAGTCTCTCAGACCTTGCCGCAATGGGCGCCAGCCCGGCGCAGGTTCTGGTCGCGCTGACGCTGTCTGATGGGGATGTCGACTGGGTGCGCGGTCTCGCCCGGGGTATGCGACGCGCTGCGGAAAGCGCAGGCGTCAAACTGCCGGGCGGTAATATCGCGCGAGGGCCGCTGAACATCACGGTCAGTGTCAATGGCTTCTGCCCGGAGGCGATGCTGCTCAGGCGCGCTGGTGCCCGGGCCGGTGACCACATCTATGTCTCCGGCGAACTCGGTGGCGCTGCAGCTGCGCTTGGCCGGGGTGGTCTTGAGAAATACAACGGCTCAGCTTCGCTGGATAAACTTGCGTCGCGCTACTTCCAGCCCGAGGCGAGACTGGGCGCTGGTATGGCACTGCGAGGTGTCGCGCACAGCGCCATAGATGTGTCCGATGGCCTGTTGCAGGATCTCGGTCACTTGTGCCGTGCGAGCGCTGTTGGCGCAGAGCTGGACAGCACTCTGGTGCCGGTCTGTGCGGGGGCGACCCTGGAGCAGGCACTCACCGGTGGTGACGATTACGAACTGCTGTTCACCGCCCCTGCTACGATTCCCGCACTTGGTTTCTCTGTACACCGCATCGGAACCATTGTTCCGGGCGCTGGTGTGCGTGTGGATGGCAAGGAAACAGGTCAGCGCGGATACCGCCATTTTGGATAGCTCGGCGTGAATCAACCATCCGGACTCAACTGGCGTCTCGCCGGAGATCCCGCGGTGCTGCTCGCCTGTGGACTGGGCAGTGGATTTCTGCCGCGTGCCCCCGGCACCTGGGGCAGTCTGCTGGCAGTGCTGCTGTGGTGGTTGTTTTTCCTGGGCAGCCCGCTGCCGGTGCAGCTTGCCGCTGTCGCGGTCGTGTTCGTCGCAGGCACACTGCTGATTGCCCGCGTGCAGCGGATCCACAAGGTGATCGATGATGGCGCGCTGGTGATCGACGAAGTCGCCGGGCAGTGGATTGTGCTGATCGGAATCGGAATGGCCGCTCCTGAAGCTGCCGGTACCCGGTTGCTGCTGTACCTGGCGGGCGGATTCGGCCTGTTCCGTCTTTTCGATATCTGGAAACCCTGGCCGATCCGCACCGTGGAAAGGACAGTCTCAGGGGCTCTGGGCGTGATGCTGGACGACGTGGTGGCCGGCCTCATGGGTCTTTCTGTGCTGCTGATCACACTCTGGCTGATCGCAAACTTCTGAATCGATCCGCTTTCGTTACACTGACCACGGTATTGACCTTCGACACCAGCGCAGGAACGCCATGCGGTCATCACAGCAGACAGCCACCGTCTCCCCCTTTGTGTTACTGATTGCCGCCTGCCTGCTCGCCTGTATCGGTGAATTTGCAGTGGCATCGCCGAGTATCGAAGTCACCGGCCTGTTCCGGAACCAGGCGGTTCTGAAAGTCTCAGGCGCCGACCGCATTCTCAAGGTCGGCCAGACATCACCGGAAGGGGTGAAGCTGATCTCTGCGGACGCGCACAAGGCGGTGGTGTCCTACGAGGGTAAGCGGCAGACCCTGACCCTCAGTACCCGGGTTGCCGGTTCGTTCACCGCCGCTGAAAAACAGCGCGTGTCGATACCACCGGACGAACTCGGTCAGTATCGGGTACGCGGAACCATCAACGGTCAGTATGTGAATCTGCTGGTGGATACCGGAGCCTCGGTCGTTGCACTCAGTTCGGATGAGGCTGTGCGCCTGGGTATCGACTATCGACGGGGAAAGAAAGGTGAAATACAGACCGCTCAGGGTACCGCCGAATCCCACATGGTGATTCTCGATGAAGTCTCTGTGGCCGGCATCACAGCCCACAATGTACAGGCTGCCGTGATCACGGGTATGTACCCCGTCGACATTCTGCTGGGTATGACGTTTCTGCGTCAGGTCTCGATTGAAGAAAATGCAGGGCTCATGACCCTGATCCAGAAGTACTGATCAATCCCCGGTTCAGTTCGAGGTGTCAGTAGGTTCGCGACACGATCAGCTCGGCGAGTTCCTGAAGAAGATCGTTTTTCAGATGAGCGCGCTTGAGCAGCTTCCTGGCTTCATCGAGCAGATCTTTTGCCTGACTGCGCGCCTGATCGACCCCCAGCAGCGAGGTGTAGGTACTCTTTTTCGCCTTCTGGTCTGATCCTGCGGGTTTTCCCAGGGTCTCGGTGGATTCGGTGACATCGAGCACGTCATCCACGATCTGAAATGCCAGCCCGATGCGTTTTGAAAATTCGGTGAGCAGCACATAGGTTTCCGGATCGAGCCTGGCGTTGCCGAAGAGCGCGCCGATCTGCACTGAAGCCTGAATCAGCGCGCCGGTTTTTGCGGCGTGCAGGGCCTGCAGTTCAGTGAGACCGAGTTTCTTCCGCTCGGACTGAAGGTCGAATACCTGACCGCCTACCATCCCCTGCCAGCCGGAAGCCTCCGAGAGAATCTGAATAGCGGTGAGACGCACATCGGTGCGCGAACTGGGTGCATTGGCCAGGGTCTGGAAAGCCAGGGTGTGCAGGGCGTCTCCGGCGAGGATGGCATTGGCCTCACCGTACTTGATGTGTCCGCTGGGCAGGCCGTGGCGCAGATCGTCGTCGTCCATGGCGGGCAGATCGTCGTGCAGCAGGGAGTAAGCGTGCACGAATTCGACCGCGCAGGCGGGGGCCAGGGCATCTTCGAGGCGACCGCCGAGTCCGGTGCAGGTGGCGCAGACCAGCAGCGGCCGGATGCGTTTACCGCCGGAAAGGCTCGCGTAGCGCATGGCATCCACCAGCACCTGGGCAATACTCGAGTGCACGGGCAGGTGGTGAGTGAGGGCGTCTTCTATAGTGTCCTTGAAGGACTTGAGCTCAGGCGTCATCGAGCGTGTCGACGTCCAGGTCTTCGAGTGTGTTCGCTTCGGTGAGGACTTTGACTTTCAGCTCGGCGTTTTTCAGCGCGCTCTGGCAGTGCCGGGTGAGTGCCACGCCCCGCTCGAAGGCCTTCAGAGAAGCCTCCAGGCCGAGTTCGCCACTCTCCATGCTGGTGACCAGGGTTTCGAGCTCGGCCAGGGCTGCTTCGAAATCCAGATCGGCGAATTCCGCGGGCGTTGCCGCAGGCTGCGGGTCTGTCGAAGTGGTGGATTTACGTGGCATGGCCGGAACGGTAACCGGCCGCCTCCCCGCTGGCAAGCCAGGTGAAGATTGCCGGGGTCCGGGGAATCCTGCGCCCCGCCGCCAGGGGATACCGGCAATTGGAGAAATCCTGACTAGACTTGAGGTGATAACCAGGCCTTAAGGAAGCGGTAGATGGATCTGGCGACCCTGGTGGGACTGATCGGCGCTTTTGCGGTGGTGATCGGATCCATGGTGTTAGGTGGCGGGGCGATGATGTTCATCAACGTACCGTCGCTGTTGATCGTTTTTGTCGGCACCCTGTTTGTGGTGCTGATGAAATTCAGCCTGGGTCAATTTCTTGGCGCTGTGAAGGTGGCGGTCAAGGCCTTCAGCTTCAAGTTGCCAAAGCCCGAGCAGATCATCGAAGAAGTGGTCGGCCTGGCGGACTCCGCGCGTAAAGGCGGACTGCTGTCTCTGGAAGGCAAGGAAGTATCAAGTAACTTTCTTTCGAAGGGCATCCAGCTGCTGGTGGACGGGCACGACGGCGAGGTGGTGCGTACCCTCATGAAGAAGGATCTGCATCAGACTCTGCAGCGCCATGAAGTGGGCGCGAAGATCTTCACGGCTATGGGCGATGTGGGGCCGGCCATGGGCATGATCGGTACCCTGGTGGGCCTCGTGGCGATGCTGGCGAACATGGATGACCCCAAGTCCATCGGCCCTGCCATGTCCGTGGCGCTGCTGACGACGCTTTATGGTGCGATGTTCGCCAACATGTTTGCCCTGCCCATCGCCGACAAGCTCGGCCTGCGACGGGAGGAAGAGGGGCGCGTGAAATCCATGATCATTGATGCCCTCATGGCGATCCAGGGTGGCCAGAATCCCCGGGTGATCGATTCCATGCTTAAAGCCTACCTGCCGGAGTCGCAGCGGGCCGAGGACGACTAGTGGCCACCAGCCAGGCGTCAGACGACGACGACGAATTCAGTTCCGGCGAAGCCAAGGGTGGCGGCGGCGGGTGGATCATGACCTTTGCCGACCTCATGTCGCTGCTCATGTGTTTCTTCGTGCTGCTGCTGTCTTTCTCGGAGATGGACGTGCTGAAATTCAAGCGCCTGGCCGGCTCGATGAAGCAGGCCTTCGGTGTGCAGGCGCAGATGCGCGCGGATGACATTCCGAAAGGCACCAGCATCATTGCCCAGGAGTTTTCTCCGGGTAAACCCGATCCCACACCGCTCAACGAAATCTGGCAGAAGACCACCGATCAGTCGAAAAACAGCCTGGATGTCGCCTGTCAGGATCTGGGGGCCAGCAATACCGGCGAAAGCGGCGATGCCCAGAAGATGATCGTGGTGGACAAGGTCAAGGACCTGGTGGGTGAGACCGAGCAGGATGCCATTGATCTCGCCACGGCTCTGGCAAAGGAAATCGCCGCTGGGGTGCTCGAGGTCGAGACCCGCGGCCGCAATATCATCGTGCGGGTGAAGGAACACGGCAGCTTCGAGTCCGGCTCGGCTTCGCTCACCGCGGATTTCAAACCGGTATTGCGCATCATTCAGGATGTGCTGAAGGAAACGGACGGGCTGATCGTGGTGGAGGGTCATACCGACAGTCAGCCGATCGCCACCTCCCGCTTCCGTTCGAACTGGGAACTCTCAAGTGGGCGGGCAGTGAGTGTCGCTCATGGCCTGTTTTCCGATGGCAGACTGGCAGAGAGCCGTTTCTCGATTGCCGGTTATGCAGACACCCGCCCGCTGGTTTCCAATGAAACCCCCGCCGGTCGTGCACGCAATCGACGGGTGGAGATCGTGATCAAGCAGGGGCTTGGCGATGAAGTGAAAGAGGAACTCGAAGTGCTGCGCGCCGAGGATCCCCACATGTATGAGCGGGTGCGGCGGGAACTGATCGATCGCTTCGAGTTGAGTCCGGAGGAGGTGTTCTAGGCCGCTGCAGTATCCCGGAAAGCTGGCGCGACTCGGCCTGAATGCTCGAAAACAAAGGCTGCGGGCACCTGCTCAAGCGGACCCTCGCGTGCGGCGAGTGCGTCAAAGGCTGATCGGAGTATGTAATCAGTCTCTGAACAGACGCCAGAGCGTTGTCTGATCGGGAAATCCGGTAGTTTCGAATTCGATGTCTGACTGAAATGCGATGATCGCCGAGCGGGTGGCATCTGTGAATCGCCCATCTGCTGCCTCCTTGAAGAGTCCCCGTGCGGCGAGTTTCTCCTGCATGCGGCGGATGGTTTCCCGGTACAACTGGGTTTTCCGGTCACCCTCCGCGATTTCCACCTTCGGAGAGTCCAGAACAATTCGGTCTGGCTGCAGCTTGAGCAGGATGGAATTGAACACGGTGTAGAGACGGTCGTTGGGGTTCGACTGACAGTGATTCAGGATCACGCCCAGCAGCAGTTCAAGCGTTTCAAAAGAGGTTACATCGTACGTCTGATCCATGTACTGATTGTGCGCAGACAGAAAACCTTCCAGCCATCCGCCGATCATGTAGTAGATGGTTGACTGTTTCTCCCGTTCCAGCACAAAAACCTGACAGGGCAGAAAACCCGCGCCTTTCAGCGCAAATTCACCATTTCTGTCGGAGGCCTGGGCAGGTAGCGTCGCGAAGATCCACAACACCAGCGTGGCGGTCAGAGCTTTCATGATGTATCGATTCCGTCGTCTGATTGAATCAGGCCTGCGTAGAGGTGATCGGACTGAACCCGATAAGTCAGCAGGCCGAGTGTCGGCTGACGACAACGTCAGCCGACCAGTTTTGCCGAAAGCCCGAATCATCGCGTCGGGCTTTCGAGCACCACCGCATCATGCCACCGGTAGAAAGGCCCCTCCAGCACGCCCGCTCTCCTGCCGTCGGCGATGCGCCAGCAACAGTCCAAGCAGACCGGAAAGGAGCAGCACCCAGGTCCCGGGCTCAGGAACAGAGGCCGTGTCCGGAAGATCCAGGATCGGATTGATCGCACTCATCGCGATCGAGGAGGATGGCAGAGTTGCGCCGGTCAGGAAGTCGATAATGAAGCTTTCTCCGATCTGCAGATTGAATCCGCCAAGATCGAACAGACTCGAAATGAAAGCAGGTGACGCGAACAGGTCCACCGCCTGATCGAGAATATTTCCGATACCGAAGCTGTCGGAGCCCAGGAGACCCGCGTCGTAATTCACCTGGAGAAGATCGACGATAAACTGCAGATCGAAATCCAGGAACGTCTGATTCAGCAGTGTTGACTGGAGGAAGAACGTCGGTGTGACAGTCGTAGCATCCGAAACGAAAGTGATGTCCGGCAGGAGATCCCAGGCAGAGGTGACATTCGTGACCAGCTCGCCGGCAACCATTACCGCCTCATCAAAAAACATCGACACGAACAGCGTCGGATCCAGCTCAAAGTCCTGGGCAAGATCAATAGTCGGGCCCATTGCCACGTTGATGATGTCGAAACCGAGGGAGACAGGTCCGAAGCTGGCGCTGCTGCCGAACAGGCCGGGAACACCCGCGGAGGTCGCCACGATGTTGTCGATATCGAGGATGAGGTCGATGAGGTCGTCCTGGCCGGACGCCTGCAGTGTCTGAGTAGCGGTGTTCAAACCACCGGTCGCATTTGGAGCGGGGAGATGCAGGGTGACTTCGGCCAGCCCCGCGACATCCAGTGAAAAGGGGAAGCCGTCCGCTTCCGCCGCCAGGCCGAAATCCGAAGGAGATTGTCCGAGCAGCAGGATGCCGCCTTCACCATCCTCGTTGAACGAGACGATGGGTGCCCGCTCGGCGATGTTGAATGAGGTACCACCTGATGTGCAGCCAGGGCCAATGAGGCAGGCTTCACCGGTCACACTGCCAGACAGCTCCATGATTGCGTCCACCGACAGAGCCATGGTCGGAAAGACGGTATCCAGGGTGTTGACGCCGGCCAGCGCGCTGTTGGTATTGAAGCTGATGGCCTGGGTTCTATCGAGAACAGTCAGATCATCCGGGATGTCGAGAGTGGCTGCGTAGGAGACTGTGGCATCGACTGAACCGCTGTCGATCTCCACGCCGAGTTCGAGCCCAACACGCCCGTCGGAGGTAGCAACGATTTCCGCACCGGTACGGGTGTCGATGTCCAGGGTCGATGGCGGCGCGGTACCGAGCGCGACAAAAGGCACCTGCGCCGATTGCCCGTTACGGCAGACACTTGCAGGAAACGCCGCGTCACAGGCAGCGAAAGCCACGTCGTAGGCCGCACGTCGACTCAGATCTCCCAATCTGGCAGCCTGACAGCCGACCGCGAAAGTCCCGCAGGATCGTACCGACGGCCTGCTGCCCAGGGCAGGGACCGGGGCGCGCGCGGACTGCCCGTTGATACAGGCATTAGAGGAAAAACCAGCCGCCCGGCAACCGGCGAATGCCACATCGTATGCGGCCCGCAACGGATTGGGCACGGTAGTATCGTTGTCGCCGACGATTACCCCGGCTCTGTTGGTTGCATCTTCCCAGGACGCACCGAGAAAGGTTGTCTGATTGATCCGGGTCGATTCGCCATTCGCCCACATGCTCTGACCAGTGGTCTGAAACGACAGGTCGTATTGCACCACCACGGCATTGGCCATGAGCGGCAAAGTAAGAAGCGATAGAACCGCCACCAGGCGCGAACTGGCAACGAGTGCATTGCACCCGGTAAATCTGATCTGCATGAACCCTCCCCAGGGATGTTGTCGTTGTTTTTACCCCGGTCTCCACGGGGTGCATGCCGAATGGTCTGCAAACAGGCTCATCTCGATACGTTTCCTGTAACGGACCAGTGTGCCAGCTTGGGCACCAGCCGAGTTAAGCAGGGATCGGGCCAGTAATATTTTCTAGCGTTAAATCAGAGTATTAGAGTGGTTTTCGGAGGTAGCGCCGAATGTGTTGTAAAAAAATCCGACAGGGTATACCGCAGAAATTCGTCTAGCGGCCTCAAATTCCTCTTATTTCCAGCTATATCGGAGATTCGGCGGAGACGGTTTCTGTAAGAAAAACCGACACTGACGTGTCGATTCCGGCCGCAGCGTCATCGGATAATAGAGCCCAGCACTGCTGCGTGACGCACCGCTCAGCACGACCGGCGCGGTTCCAGGAGAGACATGGATTTCGTGCGGGTGTTTAAAGTCCTTCAGCTGCTCAGACTCATCGACCGGCGAAAAAGAGCAAGGCTCGCGCCGAAAAAGGCAGCCCCCAGTCCCGCCATCAGCAGCAGTTCGATCCACACAGAACCTGTTCCGGCACCGCGAAAGGCGACCGCCTTGGCAAAACTGAGGAAGTGGCGCGACGGTAGTGCCAGAGTCAGGCGCTGAACGCTCTCGGGTTGGCTCTCCACCGCGCCCATACCACCGGACAACATGATCACCGGAATGATCACCATGATCACCAGTAACGCGAACTGCGCCATGCTGCGAGCCAGCGTACCCAGGAACATCCCGATGGCCGCGGCCGCCCAGAGGTACACCGCCGCACCCGCCACGAGCAGTGGCACTGATCCTGCCAGCGGTATCTGCAGGATCCCTTGCACAACGAAGAGCAGCGAACCGATGAAGGCCACCAGCACCACGGTCATCGTCGCCAGAACCTTGGACAGCGCTATTTCTACTGGGGTCAGCGGCATCACCATCAGATGCTCGATGGTGCCGTGTTCCCGTTCGCGCAGCATCGCCGCGCCGGTCAACGCGATGGTCAGCAGCGACAGCTGGTTGAGCAACGAGGATACCGCTTTGAACCAGACCGGATTGCCATTCGGATTGAAGGCGCGGCGCAGTTCCAGCCGCACCCGTGGATCGGGTGCGGCTGGGCTGCCGGACAGAAATGCACGAGCTTCAGTCTGCACGATATTGCTGATGTAGTCTGTGCCGAGCTGCGCCTGTGACACAGCCGTGGCATCAACCTGAAGCTGGACTGTGGGTGATTTCCCTGCGATCGCGTCGGCTGCGAGATCGGGCGGGAAGGACAACGCGAACATGATCTGCCCCCGGTCCATGGCGGCGCCCGCCTGCTCGGGGGCCATGGCGATGGGCTCCTGAAACCAGGGTGGTACCAGCGCCGAGGAAATCTGCCGGGTCAGGGCGGACTGGTCCTCATCGACCAGAGCGATCGCGGCATTGCGTACCGTATCCCCCGCACCACTTGCCTCCAGGATTACGGCAACAACGAACGACCAGAGGATCAGAACCACCATCACCGGATCGCCCAGTACGCTTTTCAGCTCCTTGCCGAAGAGCCAGAAAATATTGGCCAGGCGCTGCACGATCAGCGCTCCTGCTTCCGCAATACGAGTATGGCAAGCCCGGTGAATACCGGGCCGAAGACAGCCAGTCGAATCAGCGCTCCACTCAGATCCGCCAGCCCCAGCCCCTTGGTGTAACTGCCGACGCTGATGGCCATATACCAGGTCGTGGGCCAGAAGGTGCCCATCAGCCGGGCCGGGCCCTGGAGCGAAGAGACGGGTTCCATCATGCCGGAGAACTGCAGCGTCGGCATCACAGAGAGAATGGTGCTGGCGAACACTGCTGTGACCTGGGTCGCGGTAAGCATTGACACCATCAGCCCGAAGCCCGTCGCCGCTACCGCATACACCAGCGATGCCAGTATCAGCAGCAGCGGGTCGCCGCGCATTGGCACCCCCAGCACCAGCACCACCAGCGCGGTGAGAATCACGAAATTCAACAGCGTAATACCGACGTATACCAGCTGTTTGCCGATCAGAAACTCTGCTCGACCCGTGGGGGTGACGTAAAAATTCGTGATGGTTCCGATTTCCTTCTCGCGCGCCACACTGACAGCCATCAGGATCGCCGGAAACAGCAGCAGGAGCAGCGGCGGTATGGAGGGGCCGATTGCCGGCAGACTGGCCATCGCCGGGTTGTAGCGAAAGCGAGGTTCAAGTACGACAGGTTGTGCCGTCGGTCCTGCGAGCATATCGAGCGCAGGTACCGCACCAGCGGTACCGGCCAGTGCCTGCGCGTGAGCGCCCCAGACATAGCTTTCGATGGTACCGGCGCGTCCGGTATCTGCCCCATCGATGGTCGCCGCCACTTCTGTCACACCACCGCGCCGCAGTTCGGCACCAAAGCCGGTAGGGACCTGCAGTGCCAGGGCCAGTTCGCCGCTGGCCAGTCGCTGCTCGAGCTCGTCTATCCCCAGGAGCGGTGCATGCCCCCGAAACCAGACAGAGTCTTCGAATGTCGAAAGATAAGCGCGGCTTTCGGGACTGCTGTCCTGATCGAGTGCGGCAAAAGGAATATTGCGCACCTCCTGGGAAATACCGAACGACATGATCAGCAGCAGCAGCGCGCTCCCCAGAAAGGCAAATGCCAGCCGTATCGGATCACGGCGAACCTGCATCGCCTCCCGGGCGGTAAATGCGAGTAAACGGCGCAGGCTGAAGCCGGAAGTGCGCTGCGCCGGGCGGGTGTCTGCAGGTGCGATGGCCAGCCCGGTGCTGATGGTCGTTTCGGCGGGGATCTCGGCGGAGATATAGTCGACAAAGGCCTCTTCCAGCGTTTCGGTGTGACGTGAACGAACGATCCCCGCTGGTGTGTCGGTAACCAGTACGCGGCCGGCGTGCATCAGGGAAATGCGATCACATCGCAGAGCCTCGTCCATGAAATGGGTCGAAATGAAGATCGTCACGCGATCTTTGCGGGAAAGATTCAGCAGAAGGCGCCAGAACTCATCACGGGCCTGGGGGTCGACGCCTGATGTCGGCTCGTCCAGGATCAGGATCTCCGGGGCGTGAATCACCGCCACTGCGAGTGACAGACGCTGGCGCAGGCCCAGTGGCAGTGCCTCGGCGCGCTGGTCCAGATAGGGTTCAAGACCGAAGCGCGGCACCAGATCATTCATTCGCTGATTGGTCAGTGCTTTGCCAAGGTGAAACAGCCGGGCGTGCAGCAGCAGGTTTTCGCGGACGCTCAGTTCGCCATACAGCGAAAAGCTCTGCGACATGAATCCCACACGGCGGCGGGCGTTCGGGTCCTGTGCATCCACTGGCTGACCGAAGATCCAGGCTTCACCCTCGGAGGCGGGCAGCAGCCCGGTCAGCATTTTCATGGTGGTGGTCTTGCCGCAGCCATTGGAGCCGAGAAAGCCGAAGATCTCGCCCCGGGCAATGTCGAAACTGACCGACTCCACGGCCGTGAAATCGCCGAAGCGCCGGGTCAGTGCGCGTGCGCGGATTGCTGGTTCGCCGGTGTCGGCGGGCAACGCGGCATTCGACGGGTGGTCCGTGGCAACAGCGGTACTGTCAGTGCCGGACTGCAGTAGGGTGACAAAAGCCTCGCCGACCGAGCCGGTGCCGGTCTGACGCATCAGCGTCTGCGGACTGGCCTCGGCCAGTACCCGGCCTGCATTCATCGCCACCAGATGATCGAAGCGCGCCGCTTCTTCCATGTAGGCCGTGGATACCAGCACACTCATGCCCGGCCGGTCGGAGCGAATTGCATCGATCAGATCCCAGAACTGGCGGCGCGACAGTGGGTCGACTCCGGTCGTGGGCTCGTCCAGGAGCAGAAAATCCGGGTCATGAATCAGTGCCGAACACAGTCCCAGCTTCTGCTTCATCCCACCTGATAATTTGCCTGCGAGACGGTCGAGGAAAGGATGCAGGCCGGTGGCCTGCGTCAATCGCTCGATACGCGCAGCACGCTCAGTCCGTCCCTGGCCGAACAGCTTGCCAAAGAACTCGAGATTCTCGCGCAGGCTGAGATCGTGATAGAGATTGCGTCCGAGCCCCTGGGGCATGTAGGCGATGCGGCCGCCCGTGACAGCACGGTGGCGGGCATCCGCCATGTCGCCGTCCAGGGTAAATACCTGACCCTGCTGCAGGCGTTTGGCGCCGGCGATCAGGCCCATCAGGGTTGATTTGCCTACACCATCTGGCCCGATCAGGCCCACCATCCGTCCCGCCGGCAGTGCCAGCGTCACTTCGTTGAGCGCAGCGACCTTGCCATAGCGGTGGCGGACGCCTTCGAGACGGGCGACGCTGGTGGGTCTGGTCATGACTACTCGATCGCAGCGGGAGTGGGTGTAGCAACCAGTGGCGGCACCAGTCCCTCCGGCCAGTCCGGCAGACTGCCGTCGTCCCCGGCGAGACGAACCCAGGCGACACCACGCACGCCCGTTTTGACCTGATCCATCCGCGCCGTGATCAGTTCTGCCGGAATCCGCACACGGATACGAAACATCAGGCTCTCGCGCTCGGTTGCAGTTTCGACCTGCTTGGGTGTGAACTGAGCCTGTGGCGAGACGAAAGAGACGAACGCCGGTACGGATGTGTTCGGCATGATGTCCGGGATGATCCGTGCCTCGTCCCCTATCCTCACGCGGGGCGCCTCGGAAGCCGGTAGAAAAAACTCCATATAAACTTCTTCGAGGCTGACCAGCGTCAGCAGTTTGCTGCCGCTGCCGAGAACCTCCCCCGGCTGCGCGAGTCGGTAAAGTACCCGTCCCTCGCTCTGCGCAGACAGTGTGCTGTCGGCAATACGCGCCGCGATCTCGGCATGCGCGGCCGCTTCGGCGTCGACGCTGCGCTCCCGGGCTCGCAGGTTTGCCTTTGCAGCGACCAGAGCAGCCTCTGCCACCTGTGTCTCGGTGCGTCGTATATCGAGATCCTGGCGTGAGAGCAGGTCGCGCGTACTGAGCGTTTCGGCGCGGGCCTGCTCATTGCGTGCCAGTGCCAGTTTTGCTTCCGCCTCAGTCACCTGTGCCGCAGCCACACCAACTGCGGACTCGGCGCTCGCGATTGCCGCCTCGGCGCGCATCAGTTGTGATTTCAGTTCGGTTGTGTCCATGACTGCCAGCACATCACCTGGCCGTACGCGATCGCCCTCACGAACCGTGATCTCAGCCACCCGTCCGGCCAGGCGCGGAGAAATGTCGATGAGGTCTGCCTCGATTCGGCCATTACCACGGGCAAATCCTTCGGGCGGCAGGCCCGTCGGTTTGAACAACACAGTCCATAAACCAGTACCTGCTACAGCAACGAGGGCGATGAGAACGATGGCAACGGAAATCTTACGAGGCATATGTCCCTCCTGCCCGTCCCCCTGGTGGGCGCCGGTCCGGGGTTCCGGCCGCGAGCCGGTCCAGCAGGTCGTGCAGGACGCGATTGATGTTGGCGAACCGGTGTGGGTCTTCGAGCATTTCCTGCGCCGTCTGGATGTAACGACCCTCAACGATCTCCTCTGCGCAGTGGGCGATGAGTTGTTGTGCGCTGGCCGGAGTGGCCTCCAGATGAAACTGCAGGCCAACGACCCGCTCGTCGTAGACATAGGCCTGGTTTACGCAACCCTCGCTGCGTGCGACGTGCAGAGCGCCGGCTGGAATGTCGAAGGTGTCGCCATGCCAGTGAAACACTTCGATCCGCTCGGGGAATAGAGAGAACAAACCGCTCGTGGATGCTGCCCCCATCCGTTCGATCGGAAACCAGCCGATTTCCTTATTGCTGTTGGCGTACACCTTCGCGCCGAGAACATCGGCGACGAGTTGCGATCCCAGACAGACGCCCAGCACACTGCAACCTGCGGCGATCGCCCGCTCAATGAACCGTTTTTCCTCGGTTAGCCAGGGATAACTGCGTTCCTCGTGGATGGCCATAGGGCCTCCCATCACCACGAGCATGTCAATATCTTCAATCGTCGGCAGCTGTTCGCCACGATAGAGCCGAGTTGCGTCGAGCTGGTGCTGGCCGCGTCCGACCCACTCGTCGATATATCCTGGTCCTTCGAAGGGCACATGCTGCAGGCACCGGATGTTCACGGCTGGTCGATCCCATCAGGGGCGTCAGCATCGGCGCCGGCTGGCTCGTGTTGAAGCAGCTGATGCCACGCTATCCCCGCTATCGCCGCCCAGATCAGTGTCCGCAGGCTCATGGCAATCAGGGTCCGTTGTTCATACGCTCCGTCGAGCAACACATGCACCCCGAAAGCCACGAACGCGAGCGCTGTCGATGTAACAATGGCGACGGCCAGCCACGCGGCCCAGCGACGCTGTATCCATAGACCGGCACCGGCGATGACATAGACAAATCCCGCGATGAAATTGAACCAGAGGACGAAGGGGACGAAATTACCAGCTGCGGCGCGCGCTGCTTCGCTGCCGAACAGGACCATACCGCCTTCCCTGATGGTCAGAAGACCGAAGCCGAGCGCGATCACGGAGATCGCTGAAATCCAGATGGTGCGCTGCTTGTGTATGGTCATGATTGCTTCTCTCCGGCGGCTGATAGCTGGTGATTCCCCTCTCGGGATTTCATGGTGTGTTCCCGATACCGCGGCGGTAAATGGCAAACACTCGAGGCGCGTCGATGAGCATGCGCTGCACTTCGCCTGCAATCAGTGACTGCATGACGAGCCCCTGAATTGTGCCGATGAACAGCATTGCTGCGGCCTGGGTGTCCAGTGCGGTCGATACCTCGCCGTGGTCTTTGCCCCTCTCGATCAGGCGCTGCAGGCGTTCTCCGTAGTGCTGAATCAGCGTCTGGACCATGCGCTTGGTGGGTGTCGATCCAGGACGCTGCAGTTCGCTGAACATCATTCTGGGCACGCCGGGATGAGCGACCACGAACTCGACGTGACTCATGAACATCGCTTCCAGGGCTGCCAGGGGTGAATCGACCTGCTCAGCCGCCTGATCAATGCGGCTCAGGAGTCGCCCCGCGACCCATTCCATGGCGGCCTGCCAGATGGCGTCTTTATTGGGAAAATGCCGGAACAGGGCGCCCTGAGTCAGCTGCATGTGCTTCGCGATGGCGGCCGTGGTGATTTCGCTGGGGTTTCGCGATCCCGCCAGCTCCACCACAGCCTTCACAGTTACTGCGCGCCGCTCATCGGCCGGAAGATGTTTCCGGTCAGAACTCATGTCGCTTTCTCGTTGGCTTCGGCATGCGGCGCGCTGGCTGGACTTTCGCCATCCCGACTGAGCGCTAACCATTCCAGCTGAGGTACGACGACCATGAACGAAACCATTAAGATAGTAACTGGTTACTATCTTATCTGCGGGATCAGCTGCCTGCAACCCATGACTGGAAATCTGCTGCCGTCTGCCAGCTCCGGCGCACGTGGCAGACAACGGGAGGGCTGCGGGTAGCGGGCGAAACGGGGATGACGCTGTTCGGCGTGATAAAAATGCCTGTTGCGAGGCGCCTGCGCAGACCGGCCCCGCTGCTCAGAGATCCAGCACGAGCTCGGAACTCAGGGATCCTGAACAGCAGACGATAATCGAGCGGTTGCCGGCCTTTTCCGCCTCGGTCAGTACCGAGTCGCGGTGATCGGGCGTTCCCCGGACGACGCGAACTTCGCATACACCACACTTCCCGTCCCCGCAGTTGAATGGGACTTTGATCCCGGCCCTCAGGAGTACATCCAGAATACTGCAGCCGGGCGGTACGAACACGGAGCGTCCCGAACTGGCCACTGTGACCCTGAAACCGCTGAGGTTCGCAGGATTGCTGAAAAGCGAATAGCGCTTCATTGCAGATTCATGTTGCCTGGTCCGGTTCCGGAACCGGCGTTCTGGTGCCGCCGAGGTCCGCGACGATACGGTCGGCCACTCGGAAGGAATTCGCGTAGATCGTCCATGTCGGCGTCACACTGCCTCCGGTGGGCATGAAGCTGCCATCGGTTACGAAAAGGTTGTCGGTACCATGGACCCGACAATCGCGATCGAGGGCGGAGGTTTCAGGATCTCTGCCGAAACGCAGTCCACCGGCTATCAGATTCGTCGTCGGGGCGGTGAACGCGTTGCCGAAGTATCGATGTGCGCCCATCTGTCTCATGACTTGAACCCCTTTGTCGACGAGGTAGCCGGCCACCTTCAGATCATGAGGATGGTTGTGGATCTGCACACGCGCGACAGGGGAGCCCCATTTGTCGGTCGTCGCGCCATCGAGGCTGACATTGCAGTCATCGGTGGGCAACCAGTCGCAGAACACTTCGAATTTGAAGTCGCTGGATTCGGTGAAATGTGATTTCAGCCGCTGTTTGAATGCGCTGCCCCATATCAGGCGATGGTCCTGATCCCATTTAAGCGTGTTGGCATCCGCGGTGGGAGTGGGTGAGTCGAAGACGAAATCGATCGTGCCGCCCTTCATGCGCTGTCTGAAAGCGGTTTCATCATCTATGAAGTACCAGTCCTGAAGTGCACGATTGAAAAACGGACCCCTCTGCTTCAGCCCGGCTGCCTGCTGACGTGTGAGCTGAGTCAGATCGAAGATGCCGTGTCCGGTCCCTCCGGCACAGCAGTGCAGATTTCTACCGAGCTGACCATAGCGGTTGCCGATCCCATGGGGGTGTTTCTCACCCACAGAGGCAAGTAACAGTCGACTCGATTCGATCGAATAGCAGGCAACAACAATGACAGCGGCGTGCACCCGTATGCTGTTTCCGTGGCCGTTGTAGTAGTCGACGGATACGGCGTTGCCACGGCTGTCCGTGTTGATGTGATAAGCCTTGGCGTGGGTGACGACGTCACACCGTCCTGTCACAACAGCTTCATTCAGCAGTGCAGCCCTCGCGCTGCCTTTCGCGCCTGAGCGACATCCATAGCCGCCGCAGTATCCGGAGTATTCACATGCATCGCGGCCGTTGAAGGGCCGACTCAGTATTGCGCGTGCCAGCGGCAACGGGTGCAGACCGAGTTCGCGTGCACTTCTGTCGAACCAGCCCGCAATCGGGTGTTCCGCAGTTGGCGGGAAAGGAAAATCCGGTGTTGATCGAGGCTCGAGGCTGGGATGGTCAACGACTGCTCCCGAAACCCCGATCAGCCCTTCGACTTTGGTGTAGTACGGCTCCAGGTCGTCGTACTCGATCGGCCAGTCGGCGATATTCGCGCCGTCTATCGGTCCGAACTCAGAGAGCAGACGGAAATCCTGCGGCTTGAGACGATGAAAATATCCGCTCATGAAGTTGCTGGCGCCGCCAACAATACTGCCGCCCCAGAATCGGGCGGTTTTCTGATCAGCCCAGCGGCCTGCGCCATCCCGTTGTACGAGCACTTGTGGTTCTTCGCCGAGCTTCGAACGGAAGATCCTTCTTCGCGAGAGTTTTTCGTCCTTTTTGAAGTCGCCTTCATCGTACCATCCGCCTTTTTCGAGGACGGCCGTTCGATATCCCGCTCTGCTCAACTCGTAGGCGATGGGCGCTCCCCCCGCACCGCTTCCGATGACACACACGTCGTATTGAGTGGCCGGGGTCTTCACGCTGGTCATCTGATGGGCTGTGCCGGGATGTTATTCAAAGTCACGATAGGACTTGCCGGCTACCGGCCTGGGAAAGCCGGGCCGGTGCTCCAGCCACAGCCAGCCGACCATGTCAGGATTTCCGCCGTAGTATGGATCGAGCGCAAGCGCTTCTGTCAGATAAAACATCAGGAGTGACAGCCAGTTCTCACCGGTCTTCGACCCGGCAAGCTGGTGCAGGAGTTCGTTCTGCGCATCTTCCTGCAATTCGGCGAACCCGGAACCCCGAACCGCGTATGAAAGCCTGTTGAGCAATTCAGCGCCGTTTGCGAGAAACGACGGGTCGCCATCACCCAGATTGACCGGATCGATCATTGCCCACTCGAGGTAAGGCAGTGCGTTGAGGTCGCGGGCACTGGGCCCGTTGCCGTCGTCCGGGAACAGCTGCATCTGAACAGCGTCGATGGTTTTCCGGTGCGAGTCTGAAAAGAAATTGCCGGTCAGGGGTATGGGCTGGAGGAACACACCATCCTCTTCAGAATCGGCTGCTGTGGCTGTTACTGGCAGGCTGGCGCGGATTTCCAGTAGCGAACGCTCATTGAAATACTCAGGGTGTTTCATATCTGAAGCCAACAGAAACGGGATTACCAGGTTCATGCGATAAACAGGCATTCACGTCCACGCCGAGTACCGTCAGCGGAGAGTTATCGCAACCGCCTTCGCACAGAAACACAGTTGAGATCCGGTGTCTGAGGCTGACGTGGCGGTCGGTTAGTGTCTGGCTGTCGTCATCAGACGCCCCAGAGCGGTTTCTCCGGCGGATCCTCAGATCACTCTGAGCTTGTCGCGGTCATTGAATTTGCAGTCTTCAAATGCACCGGGCGATCCATATCGAACGTGAGCCTGACACAGGCTGTCCTGGAGAAGCCACTCACCGTCTTCATCAGCGTACGATTCTTTCGGCATTGCGACTCTGCTGCCCGCATAGCACTCGTAGATCGTGACATTGGCCGGCTGCACACCGATTTTCCGAAGATGATTGCAGACAGCGCAGAAGGTAGTACCGACCCAGTCACTGGTCAATTCGTCGGAATTGTCGAAGATCCGGTAGCTGGCGTGATACGAATAGGGAATATCTTTGTTGTATCTGGACCCAAACAGGCGTTCGAGTAGCTTCATCGGTCCCTCCGTGGCTGGCTGTTGTACAAGTGGCTTACACCCTCGACCAGCCTGGAATCATACGCCGGGATTGCATGCGTAAACACGATACTCCACAGCATTCGGCCTGATTCTGCCTTCCGCTACGGCAACAATACGGTTGAGCCAGCCGTAGCGTGCATCACCGGTTTCGAATCGAGGTTGTGTCGCGAAGTAGTGCTCGCCATATTCCGTACTCCCGCCTTCGCTGACTGCTTTTGCAGACTGGTCGTTGAGTTCGATTATGCCGAAGTACTGCATATAGATGTGGGCGCCATCGTGTGTACGGAATGTCGCACGTACATCGAGCCTGCCAACCCCGGTATCATCAGTTAACAGCCAGTCACCGCCGCAGGTCAGTACTTCGCCGCGCAGCCTGGGTCCTGCGAACGTACCCCCGATTACTTCATGTATGCTCCGCGTTCCCAGAGGGCCCTTTCCGATCGGCTGAGCCGGTGCGAGATCCGCGTGATAATCCATCAGGAATTCGAGATTCACACCAGCTCCTTTCCTTCCAGGATCCGTAATCTTCCGCCGTTTACCCGGTACAGGAGTTGACCCAGGTCAAATCACAGTACGGGACTGAAGGCATAAACTGAAATGTACGGCAGCGGGGGGTGATGGTCAGTGTCTCCAGGATCGCGAATGCTGTGGATCTGCAGCACCCTTTCTCTTGCCGGTTTCGCTCTGGAGCTGAGCGGCGGCGCCGCAGAGCCGTATGAGCTTGACACTGCCTGTCCACCCGGGTTCGAGCTGGTAGACGATGGCTGCAGCCTGCGAACGCTCTACCTTCTTTACGACTCTCTGCAGGGCGCCGGTGTCGGCGGCCTGAGAACGGGACTGCCTCCCCCCAGAGACGGCTTCAGGCCACAGCAGATCGATCTCGGTCGGTATCTCTTCTTTGATCCGTTGCTGTCTGCAGACCACACCCTGTCCTGTGCGAGTTGCCATCACCCGGACTATGGCTTCAGCGATGGACGTGATCGAAGCATCGGCATCACCGGTGAAAAAGTCCGCCGTTCAGCGCCTTCATTGTGGAACGTAGCGTTTCTGCGCCGGCTGTTCTGGGACGGCAGGTCATCCACACTTGAAGATCAGGTACGCGGTCCTCTGTTTGCAGCTGATGAGATGGGTAATTCGGAGGCAGAACTCATCCGCGAACTGAATGCCAGCCCGGACTATCGGCGTCTGTTTGAAATCGCCTTTGGTGAGCCGGAGATCACCCCGGCGCAGGTATACAGGGCGCTTGCAGCCTTCGAATCAACCCTGATCTCTTTGAACAGCCGCTACGACCACTATGCACACGGGTATCCCGCCGCACTCACGGACGAGGAAATCGAGGGATTGAACATTTTCCGATCATTTGTCGCCCGCTGTTCGGAGTGTCACACACCGCCTCTGTTCACCAATCAGGAGATCGCCGTAATCGGTACACCGGAACCGCCGGGCGTCCCGTTCGATGCGGGTGAAGGAGCTTTCACGGGAGAACGATCACAGCGAGGCGGATTCAGAGTGCCGTCCCTGCGCAACATCGCACTCACCGCACCATACATGCACTCCGGTCGTTTTAGTGACCTGCGTGAAGCAGTCAGGTTCTATACCGACGGGCGTGGGCATGCCGTGCCTGCAAACGAAGACCTTCATCTTCACTGGCACATCTGGGAGCCTCGATTGAGCGACTCGGAACTGGATCTTCTGGTGTCTTTTCTGCGGACACTGTCAGACCAGTCATTCACACCGGTCGTGCCGCTCCGGGTGCCATCGGGATTGGTGCCGACCGGCAGACGGCCGGATGATCCTATTTCAACTCCATAATAGTCAGGAACAGTTTGATGAAAGCAATTCTGAGTACAGCCGTTGGTTTTAGTCTGCTGGTATTGGGCTCGTATGCTCCCGGTGCGGAGATCGAAGTTCGGGATGGTGACAGTATTCAGAAAGCTGTTACGGGTGCAGAACCCGGAGACAGCATTCTTGTTCATCCCGGTACCTATGCTGAGACCGTTTACATCGACAAAGACAACATTACATTACGCGGCATCGTGACAGCGGGGCAATGGCCTGTACTCGAAGGTGGAAAAGTTCTCAACGACGCTGTGCTTTACTCAGGCAATGGCATAACCATTGAGAGCCTGAGGATCCAGAATTATAAAGGCAACGGCATTATGGGTCAGGCCGGAAACAACTTTGCGATTCGCAACAACTGGATTGTCGATGCTGGTGTGTACGCGATATTTCCCGAATTCGGCAGGAACGGGATTATCGAACACAATGTGATGTCAGGCATCGAGGACGCCGCCATTTACGTCGGAATGAGTGACAACGTCGATGTACTCCACAACGAGGTCTTCGACAGCGTTGCCGGGATTGAAATCGAAAACACCCGTCATGCGCTCGTGGAGGGTAACTATGTACATGACAACACCGGCGGCATTCTTGCCTTTATCACGCCAGGGCTGCCGATAAAGACGGCTTTTGACGTAATCATCCGGAAGAATTTCGTAATCAACAACAATCACGAGAATTTCGGTGTTCCGGGTTCGATCGTCTCCTACGTACCGCAAGGTACCGGCATTATCGTAATGGCAGCCGATGATGTGGTGATCGAAGACAACATCATCACTGGAAACGACTTTATCGGGATCGGCATCGTGGGTCTGGAGTTCATTTCGGGTGTTCGCAGCGATCCGGAATCTGAGCCGAATCCCGATCGTATGGCAATTCTCGGCAATATGATGTGGGGAAACGGCTCGAAAGCACCGCCGGATATCATGGCAGCCATACAGGCCGTTCGGCCGGACGCCAGGTGGGTCGATATTGCGGATCTCAGTAAAGGCACGGGCAGTTGTATCACCGATAAATACCGTTATCCGGCGGTCGGTCTCGATCGCTACACCCGCTGTTCGATAGTGACGACGGCAGATACACTCACCTACACTCTGCCGCAGCCTGTAGAAGGCCGTGTCATCGCGGCGGAGGAAAAGGGCAAAGCGGCCTACTACGGTATCTGCGCAGGCTGTCATGCGTACAGCGTGCAGGCGGTCGGGCCACCGGCAATCGCCCTGCAGGCCATCTACCAGGGACGCCCCCAGGCACTGGCTGATTACATTGCCCGGCCTGTGAAGAAACGCAGCGACATGCCCGAGATGCCGCCGCAGGCCTATCTCTCGGAAGAAGTCCGGCTTGCAGTGGCTGAGTTCATGCTGGCAATTGACAGATAGAGCAGGTCGTGCAACTGGTGTTACCAGACTGCGGATTACAGTCTCGAGCTTTCAGGTCGTAAGTTGATCCCGGTCAAGTCGCTGTTGCACACACTCATCTAGCCTCCGCTGCGATTTACAGAAGAAAGCCGCCGGTTTGCGTTCGCTCAGATACGCTGCAGGACATTTCCAGAAAACTCAAACACGGATGTCCTCGATCGGTTTATGGAGTTAAGGGTCAACACGGAATATCTCAAGGGGATTCTATGCGTATTATCAGTAAGGCGGGCGTGTTCAGCGCCGCGTTGTCTATTGTTCTGTTCACACCACAGGCAGTTGCCGAGTCCGGACCAATCGAAGAGATAGTGGTCACGGCGCAGAAGCGCGAATCCTCTCTGCAGGACACGGCGCTGGCGATATCGGCTTTCGATCAGGCGGCGCTCGAGCGCGAAAACATCGACGGCGCCATGGACATACAGTTCAGTGTGCCCAACCTTCATTTCACGAAAACCAATTACTCCGAGTCGGATCTTTCCATTCGCGGTATCGGTCGAAGCGTGGTCGCGACCTCGGGCGATTCCGGTGTGGGTATTCACTTTAACGGAGCCTATCTGCAGCAGACGTCAATCTTCGAATCCGAATTCTTCGATGTCGAGCGCATCGAGGTGCTGCGCGGCCCTCAGGGCACGCTGTACGGCCGAAATACGACCGGCGGTGTCATGAACATCATTCCAGCGAAGGCAGGGGATGAATTCGATGTTGCGGTAGATGGCTCGTTCGGCAACTACGACAACGTGAAACTCGGTGGAATGATCAACATTCCGGTAGCCGACTGGCTGCAGGTGCGTTTTTCCGGAATGATGCGCGATCGGGACGGATTCACGAAGAACGAATACAATGGCAGCCGGATCGATGACCGTGATCTCTGGGCCACGCGCCTCGGCATACGGGTGATCCCGAGCGACACGATGGAGCTGAACGTTTTCTGGCAGCACTTTGACGAAAACGACGGCCGCATGCGCACGTCCAACCAGACCTGCAAGAAGGATCCGCGACCCTGGCCTTATGGTCTCGGATGCCTTCCGGGATCAGACATCGAGACAGCCGAGCTACTCAACGGCAACGGTCAGCTCGGAGGTGTTCTCAGTTTCTTCACACCGGGTCTTTATCCGCTGGGCACCGACGCCTTCGCGAATTCTGTGAAATCAGACAATCTGCGCAAGGTCTATTCGGACTTCGATCCCATCTATGAGATGGAGGAGGACATCTACAACGCCGAGTTCACCTGGGACATCACAGACAACTATACCTTTACCGTCAACGCCTCCTATCAGGAATCAGATTACTATACCCAGACTGACTACGACTGGGCGGTTCCGAGTGAGACCTTCACCGGGGGGGTGCTCACCACGCCATCCGACCCGACAGTTTCCGGCTACACATACCAGTATGCGTACGACACCTCCGCCTACGACGGCAGTACCTATACCCTCGAAACCCGCCTGCAGTCCGACTTCATTGACTCGAAGTGGAATTTTCTCGCGGGTGCCTTCTATATGGACCACAACACCGACAGCGGCATTTACGATGTGCGTTTCAACACCGGCGCAGCACTCACGCCGATAGAGGGCCTTGTGGTCGATGGAGAATTTGCGCCGGTATCCTATTACAGGAGCGACACAAAGGACTATGAACTGGAGACGTGGGCACTGTTCGGTGAGCTGTATTTCGACCTGAACGATCGGACCCGGATCACCGCCGGTATCCGTTATTCGGATGAGTCCAAGGATCTGAAGGATCGTCAGACACTGCTGAACAACCCGCTACTGGCTTACCATCCGGGTGTGTCCAATCGCAGCTTCTTAAACGGCACTATTGCGCCGTTTGCGATGGCCGTAGGCATCAACGACCCCCTGTTCCACGGCTTCGGGACGACCGGCAACAGCCCGATTCCACCCTATCGGGACTTCGGCGATTCCTGGACTGAGACTACCGGGAAACTCGGTATCGAGTATGACGCCGACATAAGCTTTCTGGACGAGGCGATGCTCTTTGCTACCCTCGCGCGCAGTTACAAGTCGGGAGGTATCAATCCGCCATCTTTCACGGGTGCGTTCGATGAGACGTTCGATCCGGAATACATCAACTCGCTGGAGCTCGGCGCAAAAACCCGCTTCAGTGACAACCGCGTTCAGCTGAATGGAACCTTCTTCTACTACGACTATGAAGGCCTGCAGACCACGAAGATCATCGATCGTACGTCCGTCAACGAGAATATCGACGCCTCGATACTCGGATTCGAAGCGGAGATGATCTGGATGCCCACAGACAGCCTGCGCTTCGATATGTTCTTTTCCTGGCTCGATACCGAGATCGACAAATCGACAAGCGTGAATCCGGCGGATCCGACCAACGGAGATCCGAACTGGATCACACTGAAGAATTCCGGAGCCGACGTCTTCATCGCGCCGGTGTCCGGTGTCTGGGATTCGAGTCAGTGTGGCGGCTACCTGGATTGCGGCAGTGTCTACGCCAGCCCACCCGTTGACGGTGCGGGCAATCTGCTTCCCGTCCAGCCTGCCCTGGTTCAGGTTCCGATCGGCATTCCGGTGGAGCTGGACGGTAACCAGCTGGGCAATGCGCCGGAATTTTCAGTGAAAATCGGCATCGAGTACAGCTTCCACCTGGGCGGTGGATACGAACTGGTGCCGCGCTTCGACTACTACTGGCAGGACAGCTTCTACTTCCGCATCTACAACACCGATCAGGACAAGATCGACTCCTGGGATGTGATGAATGCGTCGGTCACGCTCTTCGCCAATGATGGACAGTGGCATGTGGAAGGCTTCGTCAAGAACATCAAGGGGGATGACTACATCACTGGTGGTTACCTCACCGATGCCAGCTCGGCCAACTTCACCAACGTGTTCATCCTCGAGCCACGTACTTATGGTGTGACTGCCGGGTACCGGTTCTGATAACAGCTGCGTGAGGAAATCCGCTGAAGAGCGGATAACCTCCCTGAAATCCGGATACCGCCGCTTCTGCGGCGGTTCCAGGCCATTGCGCAACCCGCTGCCGATAGCGGCGGGTATGCTCTTCGTGACCGGCTGATGCCCTGCAGGAATGGGGCAACCGGCAAAGCACTGCCACTTCGATTGTTTTCTTCCGAATGCAGCCTCAAACGGAAAGTCAAGCGAAGGGCGATATCACATGGCGTCTGAAGAGTACTTCCATCGGGGTGAACTGCGTGCACAGGATACCTGGGGCACTCGAAAAACCTGGGATGCGGGCCGTCGGCAGCAACTCCTGTGGGATCGGATTCCGGAACCTTTTCTGCAGCGCTTCGAAAGTGCGCCGTACTTTTTCCTTGCCACCAGCGATGATCAGGGGCGCTGTGACTGTTCCTTCAAAGGTGGCGGCAATGGGCTGATCAGATTGCTCGATCCCCGTTCGTTCGCGTTTCCCGATTTTGATGGTAACGGCGCCTTCATGAGTATCGGTAATATTCTCGTCAATCCCCATGTAGGGTGCCTCTTCCTGGATTTTCAGGACGGCGCACGCCTTCGGGTCAATGGCAGGGCGGAGGTTCTGCATGGGCGGGATCAGAATCTGTTCGAGCGGGCCGATCGGGTCATCCTGGTACAGATAGATCAGGTCATTCCCTACTGCGCTCAGCATATCCCTCTCATGCGGCCTGCAGTTGACGGTGCCGGCCGATGAACATGCGCTCACCCTACCGGGTCGCGATCAATCTGGAATGGACCAGCAAGTGTAATGCGCTGTGTGCGATGTGCCCGCGCCAGAACATACCCAGGCCGCGATTGATGACCCGGGATCTGTTTGATCAGGCGTTAGCGAGAATCAGGAGCGACGACGTATTCCGATGCGTTGTTGCAGGTTACGGCGAGCCGACGACCCACCCTCTGTTCGAAGATTTTGTCGAAGCCGTCGGGGAACACCCGGTGAACTTCGACATGGTCACCAATGGTCAGTTGCTGGACGCCAGGCGCCTGCGAAGTCTGGATGGTCGGATCGGGCACGTGATGGTCTCCTTCTCCAGTATCGATCCCGGAGTCTATGAGAAGGTTCACGTAAATCTCGATCACGATCGGGTGAAATCAAACATCCTGCAGGCTAAGAAAATTCTCAGGAAAACCCGGATGAGCATCAGCCTGACACCTCTGCCTGAGTGTCTCGACAAACTGCCTCAAACCGTTAAATGGTTTCGTGACAACGGTATCGATGCGCTGAGCATGTCGCCGACGCTGTACAATCGGGCAGGTGGAAACATGGATCTGAATGTAGACAGTGTTCGTCTCCGGCAACTGATCAGAAAATACCGGTTGCATTCCCAGGAAATGGATTTTATCGAAGGACCTGCAAATTTTCTGAAGCAGTTCAGTAGAAATGAATTCAAATGCGCTCCCAGAAACTCCGACCTGTTGATTTCATCGACCGGCAAGTACCTCTATTGTTTCAACGACATTTCCCACTCTCAACCGATTGGCGATATCGGGACAATGAGCATCCGTGATGCGCTGGAAACAAGACAACGGATGGCTCCCATTGCATCTCTGTGTAATCAGTGCAACATGAATGACAGATATCGAACGGGTGAGATTGCGGGCGTAGCCGCACGCTACGCGATCGGCGCACTTCGATCCAGACTGGCCCGAAAAGGAGCCCGGACGACGCCGCACGAGCCGCGTGGCAGCTCGTGCTGACGTGCATGGTGTGGGCGTCCGCGTATGGAAGCAGTCGGATCCGATCCAGGAACCGGCTCCGTGCGGGGCGTTACAGCACGCCGGGTTCCCGGATTTTCAGTGCATCTCTCAGGAACAGCAGTTCGTCTTCGCGCTCCGGCAGCGGCGCAGGTCTGGTGAACAGGCCTGCATCCGTCAGCTCCTGCACGACTTCCTCGCTTCTCGGATAGGGCTGATCGTAGCTGTGGATACTGAACAGTTCATCGAACGGCAGTCGAGGCCGCTGGCCACCGGCTTCCCAATGCTCCAGGGGGTACCCCACGGTCTGCACCAGCAGCAGCCGGCAGTGGTCCGGCACGCCGAGCGCTTTCATCAGCTCGGGTCCTCTCGGGCCGGCACCGATGCAGCAGGTGCCGAGTCCCATGTTGTAAGCAGCGAGGGTCGCCTGGGCGATACCCTGACCGCAGTCGACTTCGCTGATGCCGGGGCCCTTGAGCACTTCGCCCATGCCCTGAAATATGGGCAGCAGCTTTTCACGCACTCCGCTCTCCCTGGTTTGCCGGTTGCCAACACCGAGCGCACCGACTTCCGCCAGAGTCATGAGCCGGTCGGATTGTCCGTCTACAGCCGCCGGGTCGAGGTACCAGACGATGACTGCGGGCGCGACCCTGAACTGCCAGCCGATAATCGCGCCCTGCATGATGTTGATCTTGTCGTCGTCTTCACCCTTGAACAGCGCAATGCCGCGCAGGCTCTGCACGTTGCCCCAGTGGGAGGCGATACGTGCGGCTTCGAACATGATCTGGATCTTCTCTTTCTCCACCGGTTTGTAAGGCTTGAGAAAACGGATGGATCGACGACGACCGATAACTTCCAAGAGTTCCATGGGGGTCTCCCTGTGTCAGGTATAGTTTCTGATTCCTGCTGCCACTACTGCGCTGCGATCTCTTCGTCTGCCAGGTAAGCACCACCTTTGATGGCCAGTACTTCATTGCAGCCGTCTTCGATCATGGAAGCACGCGCGTCACGCAGGAGCTTTTCAACGGGGTGTTCGCGGGTCAGGCCGTTGCCGCCGAAGATCTGCAGCGCATCGCTGGCCACTTCGAATGCGGTCTGGGTGGCAGTGACCTTCGCCATCATACCGGCCTGCAGCGCCGGAGTACTCGCCGTATTGTTGAACAGTACGACTCTCCGGGTAAGCGCCCGGGCGGCCTCTACCTTGCGTGCCATGTGAAACAGCCGGTAGGCGACATTCTGGTGGCGGATAATGGGCACACCGCCCTGTTTGCGCTCATGTGCATAGTCCAGCGCGAGGTCGTATGCCGCCTGCGCCACCCCGGTAAAGATCGCGCCCATCAGTCCGTTGGCTTCGCAGTGAATGGCATATACGGCGCGCTTATAGTCTTCGGGGCCGGCGAGCACCTGATCGCGGCTCACGCGCACATTGTCGAAGAAGATCTCACCCTGGTTCAGCGCCCGCTGACCCAGCTTGTTGAGCGGCTTGCCGCGCGAAACCCCGGGCTCATCGAGCCCCAGGATGACCACACAGCCATTGACCGGATCGGGTCCGTCGCCGACATCCGCCGCGGCATAGAGGATACAGGTCTCGGCGATGGTACCGTTCGACACCCAGGCCGACTTCTGGCCGTTGATGACCACCTGATCCCCTTCAAAAGTCACGATGCAGTTCGGCCTACCATAGTCGCCCTGGGCGTGAAATATCTGCCGGTCTGGATCGAGGCTGTCCGATCCGTGATCGGGTTCCGTGATGCCCCAGCTGCCGAGCTTGGTGTCGGGAAAGCGGGCCAGCAGGGCCTGGTTGCCGAACATCCAAGCAAGGTACGGCGGCAGAAGTCCAGCGGCACAGGATATGGCGAGCCCTGAATCTCCCCAGCCGAGAATCTCCAGCGCCATGGGGAACAGCCTGGATCGCGCTTCAACGTCCAGACTGCCGAGTGTCTCCAGATTGAATCCGAGCTGCAGATACTGTTCGCGAAAAGACCAGAATGGTGAATCGGACGCCGCAACCTCCTCCGGCGTCATGCGATCGAGTGCGACACCGGTAGGCCGCATCACATCCCGGGCGAATTTCCGCAGAGTGCCCAGGAATTCCTCTTCAAGATCCGAAAAAGGGGTCTCGGCACCCATCGGTCCCAGCTTCACTCTGGGCCTGGCGGACCAGTCGGAAATAGCCATGCACCGCTCCTCGGACACCTGCGCGTTCCGCATTAGGCCTGCTCCGGAGAACACTGAAAACACGGGAAAACGCGTAGGTGTCGCACCCGTGTGAAACCGGCTCGAACGCGCTACGATTCGCGGCTGCATTTAGAATGTTCTGACGACCAGAGGAGGCTCCGGCATGACCCGGACACGTTCGGAAATGGTTCTCGCCGATATTGTCGCAACCCGTGCGGAGCGCAATCCGGATTTCGAGGTGCTCACTTTCGAGTGTGCAGGACGTCCGGACGAAACGCGCACCTTCGCACAGCTGTTCGAGCGCGCCAACGCACTGGCGGCCGCGCTTGTCGAGCGTGGACTCGAACGTGGAGACCGGTTTGGTCTGTTCATGCGCAATCACCCGGAATTTGTCGAAGCCATGATTGCGGCGTCGATTACAGGTACGGTGTTCGTACCGATCGATGCGCGCACCCGCGGCGCAAAGCTGGCATACACGCTGCATAACTCGAATGCGAAGTGCCTTGTCTGCGCGGACTATGCGCTTGCGCAGTTCGAGGAGGTTCGTGGTGATCTGCCACAGATCAGATCGATACTGGCGCTGGAAAGTACAGAGGACGACGCGCCACCAATGGACCTCTTTTCAGGCGTGGAGTCGCTGGGTGAGCTGCAGGAGCGGACTGTGCCCACCGTCGATGTGCGCATCGAGTCACCCCGGGATCCGCTGCAGATTATTTATACCTCCGGTACGACAGGCGATCCCAAGGGTGTCGTGATGGAGAACGGACGCTACGGCGGGATGGCCGCTCTCGGTGCGGGGGTGTTCGGTTTTCAGAAGGATGAGAGACTTTATACAGGTCTGTCTCTCACACACGGCAATGCCCAGGCGGTCACGCTTGCAGCAGCGCTGTGTCTCGAACTGCCGGCTGTGATCAGCCGGAAATTCACGAAGTCGAGGCTGTGGGATATCTGCAGAAAACATGGCAGCACCACATTCTCGCTGCTCGGCGGCATGGCGACCGCCATCTACAGTGAGCCTGCAAAGGCCGATGACGGCGACAATCCGGTGCGCATGGTCACCAGCGCTGGAATGCCACGTGCGATATGGGAATCGTTCGAAAAGCGCTTCAACCTGAAGGTGCTGGAGTGGTATGGCGCCGTGGAAGGCGGCCTGGCATTCAAACCGATCGGCGAAGGCCCCATCGGCTCGTTTGGAAAACCCGGGCCAGGCCTCGATATGCGGATACTCGATGAACAGGACAGAGATTGCCCTCCGGGTGTGCAGGGTGAGATCTGCTCGCGTCCGCTCAGCGGGGATGCGCCGAGTGTGGAATACCATGGCAATCCAGAAGCCTCTCAGGCAAAAACACGCGGCGGCTGGCTGCGCAGCGGTGACATCGGGCACAGGGATGCTGACGGCTGGCTGTTCTTCGACTACCGGAAGGGCGGCGGCATTCGCCGTTCGGGAGATTTCATCAATCCGGGCTTCGTCGAAAAGGTTATAGCAGAGCATCCTGCAGTGTCGGACGTGTTCGTCTACGGTGTGGAAGCCCGCTCAGGGGCTCCCGGGGAAAAAGATGTCGTGGCCGCTGTCGTTGCCGTGGCGGGAGAGACGATCGAACCGCGCGCACTGCTCGCTCACTGCCGCGCCGGTCTCGAGGCAAATTTCGTGCCCTCCTACCTGCAGATTGTGGACGAAATCCCGAAGACCGCGTCGGAGAAGCCCCAGGAACGTTTTCTGCGCGAACGATTCGACACTGTGAAGGCAGAGGTTCACGATCTCGAGGCACTCGGCGTTCCCCGATGACAGTCGAACCGACTGGGTCTATGGTGGCAGAGAATCAGCAGATGGCGCTGGCTGGGGTCCCTATTCAACCGGCGCAAAGACATCGGGGAATCGGAACTGAGGAATCGGAAATGAGGAAGCAGACATGAAAGCGACGATGATCGGCGGTGGCATGACCGCCTTTGGCAGACACACCCAGCGAAATCTGAAATCTCTGGTGGAAGAGGCGGTGAATCTCGCCCTCGAGGACGCCGGGCTGGATAAATCAGAGATCCAGGCGGCCTACGTGGGCAATGCCTCACAGGGCGTGCTGCAGGGCCAGGAGAGCATCCGGGGGCAGGTGGTTCTTCATGCGATGGGGATTGGCGGCATACCCATCATCAACGTTGAGAATGCCTGTGCTTCGTCTGCGACTGCGCTGAACGGGGCGATGGCGATGGTTGCACTGGGTGAGATCGACTGCGCCCTCGTGGTCGGTATGGAGAAGATGTACTTCGAGGATCGTGCCAGGGTGCAGCCGGCGTTTACCGGCTGCATGGATGTCGAAGTGCTGCAGGAGTCCATGGCCCGGATGAAGGCCTCGGAAGAGGCGGCAAAGGCAAAGGTGCAGCTGGGTCAGAATGAGCCGAAGAAGGCGCAGTCAGGTCAGCGCACGGTGTTCATGGATGTCTATGCTCAGGCGGCCCGTTTCCATATGGAGAAATACGGCACCACTCAGCGACAGCTGGCGGCGGTAGCGGCGAAGAATCACTGGCACTCGTCGATGAACCCGCTGGCCCAGTATCAGCAGGACTACAGCATCGAGGAAGTGCTGGCTTCGCCGGATGTGGCCTTTCCACTGACACGTCTGATGTGTTCACCCATCGGTGACGGGGTCGCAGCGGCAGTAATCTGCAGCCCGGCATTCGCGAAAAAGCGCGGCGCATCCCATCGGGTGGAGATTTCGTCCTGTGTGCTGGGAAGCGCCCGGGTGGGTGGGGATCGATCCGAAAGCAATCTGACGGTGCTGGCGAAGAAAGCCTATGAGCAGGCCGGGCTGGGTCCTGAGGATGTGGACCTCGCGGAAGTGCACGATGCCACTGCCATGGGCGAGATCAGTTCAAGCGAAAGTCTGCTGTTCTGTGCGCCCGGTGAGGGCGGCCCCTTTGCGGAGGCAGGACACAGCAGGCTCGGAGGCAGACTTCCCATCAATGTTTCAGGCGGCCTGGAATGCCAGGGCCATCCGATCGGGGCGACGGGTATCCGGCAGGTGGTCGAACTCTACTGGCACCTGTCGGATCGGGCGGGGAAACGACAGGTCGAAGGGGCGAAAGTTGGACTGGCGCAGAACGCAGGCGGTACCACCCCGGCGGGCGAAGGCGCGATATCCGTCACGATCATGAAGCGCTAGTCACTGCCACTGTAGACACCGACAACAGAGTCAGCGCTCAGAGATCAGCCCGAAAAATGGCAGGACCTCGACCACGGTTCCGGCATCGAGGTCCGCGCGTTCTCCGGGAATGCGAATCAGGCAGTCTGCATTCGAGAACGAGGCCAGGCGATTCGAGGACTGATCGTCACGGCTGCTCACGAGCAGACGCCCTGCGCTGAAGTCGAGACACCCCCTGCGGAATTCGTCCCGACCCGGGCTGTGCGGGATCGGGTGATCCAGTGTCGCGGGGTAATAGATCCGCCGGCGTGGCAGACCCCCTGCCAGTTTGCGGATCAGGGGTTGTCCGAACAGCAGAAACGTCACCACGGCGGATGCCGGATTGCCGGGCAGGCCGAGGAACGCGGCAGGCCCGATGTGTCCGAACGCGAGGGGTTTGCCGGGCTTGATCCGGATCCGCCAGAAATCGATTCTGCCGAGTTCTTCAACCACGTCCCGCACCAGGTCGGCGTCACCGACGGAAACGCCTCCCGAAGTGAGCAGGAGATCGCTCTCTGCCGCGGCGCCGGTGAGCGCCGTACGCAGCGCATCCATATCGTCCGGCAGGATACCGAGGTCGTGAATGACTACCGGCTGGGCGCGCAGCAGCTGAGTGAGCAGTATCCTGTTGGCATCGTAGATACATCCCTCGGTGAGTGGTTCACCGGCCTCCACGAGCTCATCGCCGGTGGAGAACAGCGCAACCCTCACGGGCTTTCGGACGGTTATTTCTGCCACACCGCAGGCGGACAGCCAGCCGATATCGAAGGCGTTCAGTCGCTTGCCGGATGACACCAGAACCGATCCCGCGCGAATGTCGTTACCGGTCGGGCGGATATTGTTGTGCGTCGGGACGTGCACGTGGATCGTCAATGCATCACCGTCCCGGGTGCAGTTTTCCTGAATGACCACCGCATCCGCGTCGGCGGGTACGGGTGCCCCTGTGGTGATGCGCACGCATTGTCCGGGCAGGATGGTGCCGCGATAGGCGTGGCCCGCAAGGCTCTCCCCGACCACATTGAGCCGGTAGGGAGGATCACCCGACAGCTGGCGGGAGTCGAGCGCGTAGCCGTCCATGGCGGACGCGGGAAACGGAGGCAGATTGATCGGGGTGGCGATATCCTGAGCGGCGAAACAGCCGAGCGCTTCAGAAATTCTTACATGCTGCGTCTGTGCAGCTGTTTTTGTTTGCTTCTCGATCGCCGCAATTGCTTCCTGCACATCAAGCGCTTTGATTGCAGGCGCAACTGGTGGATCTGATTGGGTTCCGGGCACCTGTCGATCTCCGCCTGTTCTGTCTTTTGAGTTCAGCCAGCAGGTTGCCTTCAACCACCGAATCGCTTGCGCAGGGCCTTCTTGTCGGGCTTTCCAACCGCCGTCTGCGGAATCGAGTCGACAAACTCGACCCGCTTGGGTGACTGGACCGGTCCCTTGTGCTCGCGAACCAGGGCAGCGATCTCGGCTGCATCGGTGTGCTGACCCGGTCGCAGCACGATGGCGGCGGTAACCGCCTCACCCCACTTTTCGTCCGGCGTCCCGAATACGCAGACCTGAGCAACCGCAGGGTGCTGCGCAATGACATTCTCGACTTCGCTTGGAAAAACGTTGAAGCCACCGGTGACAATCATGTCCTTTTTCCGGTCCACGATCCGCAGGAAGCCGTCCGGATCCCGGACGGCCACGTCGCCTGTGTGCAGCCAGCCGCCCGCAAAGGTCTCCCGGTTGAGCTCATCCCGATTCAGGTATCCATCCATCACCAGGGGTCCACGCACACAGATCTCGCCCGGCTCACCCTCCGGCACGGGGGTATTCGCGTCGTCGAGCAGCTGCACGTCGACCCAGGGCACCGGCCGGCCGCAGGAGGCAAGACGCGCAGGATTCGTCGGATCGTGTTCGGAGCGGCGCATCACGCAAACCGTCATCGGAGCTTCCGCCTGGCCGTAGAACTGGAAGAACACCTGACCGATCCGCTCTATTGCTTCCTTCAGTCGGACCGGTGACATGAGCGATGCACCATAGAATACCGTTTCGAGACTGGACAGGTCGTACTGGTCGAAATCCGGATGATCCAGCAGCGCGTAGATCATCGTAGGCACCAGCATCGTGCAGTTGATCCGATAGGTCTCGATTGCTTCGAGCACCGCCTTGGCATCGAACCCGGGCATCACCACCATCGTTCCGTGTTTGAGCAGCATCGGCCCGAACAGACTGCCCCCTGCATGACTCAAGGGGACAACGGCGAGGATGCGGGGTTCCACCGGCCATTCCCAGTCCGTGAGCATGATCTGCAGCGCCTGGGCGCCGACCCGGGGCGAGCCGGGAATAGCCTTGGGCTTACCCGTGGTGCCACCGGAATAGGAAAGTCGTGTGATTGTCGAGGGTGCGAGCCGCGGCATTGTCAGCGGACCCGGCTCGAAACTCTCCGCCGCTGCCAGCAGATCCCGACCGACCTGCGCGGGGCCGAGCGAAAGGACTTCCTTCAGCCGCTGTGACCGGTCCTGTAACTCCAGCGCTCTCGGTGTGAATCTGCCTGGATCGAAGATCAGCACGTCGATCTCCCCGTCTTCGATTGCGAAGAGGTGATCGTCTGCCGAGCCCATCGGGTGCATGGCGACCAGGCAGCCACCGGCGAACCCGATCGCGTTGTGCAGCAGCAGTACCTCCACCGAGTTGCCGGCCAGCAGTGCAACCCGCGCACCGTTGGAGATGCCATGCTGCATCAGCGCCTGGGAAAGCTGGCTGACCTTGCGCAGGATGTCTCCTCCGGTCCAGGGTTCTGCCCCGATCATCTCTACGATCGGACGCTCTCTGTCGCGCATCAGTGCGTTGATGATCGGCGAGACCGGATGTGCAGATGGATGCTGAAGCGTCGTATCGGTCGTCATGAGATGGTCTCCCCCGAAATATTCAGGTTAAGTGTCAGGGCTGCGGAAACCGGTCCAGGCCCAGGGTGGTGGAGATGATGGAGTGGTGCATTTCGGTGGCGCCCTCAGCGATCATCTTGGCACGTGCGTCGCGCATGTAACGGTTCACACCCGTGCTGTTCATGATGCCGCTGCCTCCCCACATCTGCAGCAGTTCCGATGTGCATTCGAAGGCAGTGTCGCAGATGTAGGCCTTGCACACACTGCCCTGGGGCATGGTCATCGTCCCCTCTTCGTACTGACGGGTGCTCGCATAGAGCAGCGCCCGGGAGGCATCTATCCTGGTGTATATCCGCGCGATCCGGTCGCTGATCGGAGACAGCCGGTACATGGGTTCCCCGTACAGGTGGCGCTGCTTCAGATAGTCCAGTGTGAGATCGAACAGGCCTTGCACGCAACCGAGCGACGTCGCCGCGTGGCCCATGAAACTCGCCTGGTTTATCGGCGCGATGTCGGCATTTGCCGTCAGCAGATCGCCCAGCACGTCGTCACCGGACAGGGAGATATCCGAGAACGCGATGGGCCCGGTGTTGGTGCCGCGCCATCCGAGCTTCTCCTCATAGCCGTGCACTTCGAAGCCCGGGGCGCTGCGCTCCACGATCACGCAGCCGTAGCCGTCCTGACCTTCCCTGCGGGTTCTGCACATCACCAGATAGACGTCCGCGGTCCCCTGCGTGCAGAAAAGCTTGTGACCATTGAGCCGGAAACCATTGCCGTCTTCGGTGAGCCTGGTCTGATGGAAGGCGACATTGCCGGCGCCCGCCGGTTCCGTCTGCGAGTAGGCCATCACCTTCTCACCTGTGACCGACGGCGGCAGCAGCCTCTGCTTCTGGGCTTCGGAACCGATCAGGTTGACCACGCCGGGACAGAGAATCATCTCCACGGACAGCAGCCCGGCGAAGGCCGGACTGGCTTTTGCCAGTTCCTCGAGTACCACACAGGCGGTCGTGAGTCCTGCATCGGTGCCCCCGTAAGCCTCGGGGATGAACATGCCGAGAAATCCCAGCTCGGCGCAGCGCCGGATCACCCAGTCGGGTGTGGACTCGTCCCGATCAATGTCGTTGGCGACCGGCATGAGTTCCGTGCGGGCGAACTTCTCCGCCACGTCACGCATCATGCGCTGCTCTTCATTCAAATTGACGTACATAGCTTCTCCGATCTGCTGTTGAATTCATGCGGGCTGATCCTGCAACCGGGCATGCAGTCCGGCCAGGATCTGTGGATAGGGGTTGTTTCCGGTGGCGCGTCCGATACCGACCGCCTGTGCGATCGCCTGCGATCCTTCATCCGTGAACGCCGGCAGGACATACAGCTTCCCGGCAGAGACAGCGTCCAGCACCATTGCCGCCAGATCTTCCGCTGGCAATCCCTCCTTCACGCCGCTGCGCATCATCTCTTCGATGGCGCGCAGATTCCGATTCTGCAGTCTGGCATCGAGCGCTTCCCGGAGGGCAGCCGGACCCGTTTTTTCCGGATTCATGATGTCCGAGCGGGACATTCCAGGCATGACGATGGTCACGCCGATGTTGTCGATCCCTTCCGTCGCGAGATCGAGATAGAGCGCTTCGGTCAGCGCCACGACCGCATGCTTGGTCATCGAATAGGTGCAGAACCCGGGATTCACCGTGATTCCCGCGCCTGAGGCGATCGTGACCACGTGGCAGGGATCCCGTTGCGCAATCATGTGCGGCACGAAAGAGCGGATGCCGTGAATGACCGAGCGCTGATTCACGCCGATCACCCAGTCGTATTCCGCCTCGCTGGTCTCCCAGGTGAGCCCGGATGCGAAAACACCGGCGTTGTTGAACAGAAGGTTCACTTTCCCGAACCGCTGGAAAGTTTCCTGGGCGAGACGCTCGACATCCGTGGCGCTGGCCACGTCCACCTGCACACCGAGCACTTCTCCCCGCGTGGCAAGCCGTTCGACTGCCTGTTCGAGCGCCTCAGCGCGGAGATCGGCGATCACGACCTTCGCTCCTTTTGCCTGTGCGGCGCACGCCAGAGCGAAGCCGATACCGCCCGCTCCTCCTGTAACTACGGCAACGGTACCTTCGAGTGTATCCATGATTCAGATTTTCTCGAGGATGTGGATCGCGCAGGCGGTGCCCATTCCCGGCCCACCGCCCACCACATGGGTCAGGCCCAGACGGGCCCCTTCGACCTGGCGCTGACCGGCAGCGCCGCGCAGATGGGTTGTCACTTCGTAGATATTGGCGATTCCAGTCGCGCCCAGCGGGTGCCCCTTCGACAGCAACCCACCCGATACATTGACCGGGATTCTGCCGCCGAGCTGTGTTGCGCCTGTGTCGATCAGCCGTCCCGCCTCGCCGTCGCGGCAGATGCCGAGGTTCTCGTAGTGAACGAGCTCGGCGGTGGCGAAGCAGTCGTGCAGTTCGATCAGGTCCAGATCCTCCGGACCGATACCTGCGGCTTCGTAAGCGCGCTGTGCGGCGATGCGCGTCGCTCCGCTGAAATCGGGCATCGCGAGTTGTCGATCCTGGAACGGATTGCTGCTCATTTCCGAAGCTCGGACACGGACCGCGCGATCCGCAAGTCCCAGTTCACGCAGCTTGGCTTCTGATACCAGCACAGCTGCCGCGGCGCCATCCACATTGACCGAGCACATGAGTTTGGTATTCGGCCAGGCGATCATCTCGGCTGCCATTACCTCCTCGAGCGGAGTTTCGCGTCGGTACATCGACTTGGGATTCATCGTGGAGTGAAAGTGATTCTTCACAGAGACCCGCGCGAACTGTTCGAAGGTGGTACCGTACCGGCGGCTGTGCTCCATCCCGACATGTGAAAACATGGCCGGCATCGTCCCGGATCCGATCAGCCCTTCGGTGGAAACACCGGCTCCGCCGCCCAGCAGGCCCTTGCCCATCTGTTCCACACCCACTGCGAGCACGATGTCGTAGACACCGGCTTTCACCGCCATCCAGGCATCCCGGAAGGCGGTGGCACCTGTGGCACAGGCATTGGCGACGTTGGTCACCGGTATGCCCGTCTGACCGATTTCCGCGAGCAGGCGTTGTCCCACCATGCCGCTCGCCTGACCCAGGTTGCCGCAGTACAGGGCCTGCATGTCCCGGATCGACAGCCCTGAATCGTCCAGCGCCATCAGCGCAACCTCGGCGGCGAGTCCCGGGACCGTTCGATCCGGGAACCGTCCGAACCGGATCATGTCGATACCGGCAACATAGACATCGCTCATCTTTGATCTCCTTCGCTGTGCAGGTCGGGCTCGAATACATAGGTCAGATACTTCTCACCTGGCCGGTTCGGCGGGCTCGCCTCGCGATAAACGATCCTGACCGGCAGATCGACCGGGAGCTTTGCCGGGTCCGGTTCGACGCCGACCAGTGTGCCCTTGAGGTGTGCCCCGTCTTCCAGATCGACGATCACGTCCACAAACGGCGTATCGACCCCGGGAAAACTCCGATACACGATCGTGGCGACATAGACACGTCCCTTTTCCGCGAGACGGACCGGTGTCATTCGATCGCGAACGCTGCATCTGGCACAGACTGTCCGTTCACCCACGAACGTGTGGCCGCATGCTTCGCACCTCGAACCGGACAGATAGGGCCGCTCCCCGTCGCGCTTGAGATAGGCCACGATAGGGGGGGTGATCGCCTGCGCTTCACTCATTGTTTTCTCAACTCCTTCGTTTACGCCATCCGTCCTGGCGCGTTACCGTCGAACGCCCTTCGACTACAGGTGCCGCACAAGGTATGCCGCTTCATGGATTGCATTCGCATAGGACCGGGGCGATCGGGCATCTCCGATCACCTGAATTGTGGCGCCGCGGCCGATCAAAGCCTTTGCCAGTGAATTCTCCGGAATCCGCCCCTGACAGAAGATCAGCGTATCGGCATCCATCTGCTCTTCCTGGCCGTCGACGTCCGCGAAAACGGGTTTTCCCGCCTCGAAGCGCCGGAGGGTGCGCCCGGTCTCCACAGATACCCCGGAGTGTGCCATCAGCCCCATGACCACCATCGCCCGGGAACCGAGATAGTTTGCAGGTCGATACTGAGCCGCACTGTCCAGCAGGCGCACGTCGCAGCCCCCGAACTTGAGGTTGAGGGCGAGCTCCGCACCTTCACCGGCGCCCCAGATGATCACCGACCTGCCGAGTACCGGTGGAGAATCCCGCGACATTGCTTCGTCGATCGTCAGCGCCCTGCCGGCCTGTCGGGCCTCTGTCAGTCCTTCGATGTCCGGCAGTGCCGCGCTCGCACCGGTGGCGATGACTACCACGTCCGGCTGTTCCGCGAGGATCATGTCCACCGTGGCTTCGACACCGAGCCGGACGGGAACCTGCCATTTCTCCATCATCCGGCGGTGGTAGTTCGGCTGATTGCGCAGCATCTCCATGTTCGGCAGATGCGGATAATTTCCCGCCCAGTCCATCGTGCCACCGAGCGCGCTCTTCCTTTCAAAAACCACCACATCGTGACCGATCTCGCTTGCGGTGATGGCGTATTCCATACCGCCGGAACCACCCCCGACGACGACAATCTTCTGCGGTCGGTTCGTGGGCACGATCCGGTACTCGTCGTCCCGACCGAACACGGGATTCTGGGCGGAACCCGCCCAGCCCTTGCCGAAGATATTGCCCTGCAGCAGGGAAGCGCCGGTGTGAGTGGAAAGACGAATTTCGTCCTCCCGTCCTTCCAGCATCTTTTTCGGGAAATCCGGGTCGTCCATCGACAAACGGCACACCCCGGCGAAATCCGCTCCGGCATCGTCCACCATCGTTCGCAGATCGTCCGGCGTGATGAGGTTGGCAGACCCGATCAGGGGCATGTCGATGTCACGGGCGACGAGCAGGCTGCGCAGTCTTTCGATGTTTTCCCGGTTGACGGCTCTTGGTGTGTAGAACTGCGGGCCGATGAACTCCGTCGAATGACGGTCGGGGCGGCGACTCGGTGCACCCAGCATCGAGCCGAATGTGCAGTCCAGCACGGCAATGCCGAGCGCATGAAGCCGCGGCGCATAGTTATCGGCGAAGTATTCGATATCGAATCCTCCCTCGAGATTCTCATCCACGCAGACACGGGGAATGATCGGAAAGTCCTTTCCGCACAACGCCTGAGTGCGCTGGAGGATCTCCTCACAGAAGAGAAAGCGATCTGCGTACTTGTCGGTTCTTCCCTGATTCGAGAGCAGCGAAAGGTTCGTGTGGGGCAGCGAACCGTGGCAGAAGTGAAAAGATACGAAGTCGAACCCCGCTTCGCGGGCCCTTCTGGCCGCCTGACCGAAGCACTCGACGATATCTTCGTATTCCTCGGTGGGCACGATGTTGCTTTGCGGATTGCCGATCACATACCGATTGCTCGGTCCCCAGGTGACTGTGCCTGGTATCCATCCCTTGCCGGGTTTCAGTGGTACGGTGGTGCCGAGCCCCGGAATGAGGCCGCCATAGAAGAGCTGGATGCCCGCGAGACTGTCGTTGTTCTTGATTTCCGCAACCGTATCCCGGAACTCGATGACGTAATCTTCGTCGTAGAGCCCCAGCATCCGTTCGTTGATCAGACCATCGCGCCGCACACAGGTAGCGCCCACGATGGTGGCCGAATAACCGCCTCTGGCGATTGCGCCATACGCGGCCGCCAGCCTGCGGGTGGCGTATCCCTGCGGGTCTGACATGTTGAGCGTTGTTGGTGCATGAATGATGCGGTTCTTGAAGTGCAGATTCCGCACGTTGAACGGCTCGAACAGTTTGCTCATTTACCCCCCGGCAGAGACATATCACTTCGATAAGTTGACCGATTCTTCTACAGTTGATAAATTAAGTCAATTGACTTAGATCAAATCCCGGTGCCATGTCTCAGCCGCCACCCGCCTGTGCCGAAGCAGGCGTAAAGCCACACATCAAGCGAGTCGCCAGGTATCTCTTCGCGGAACGTGGAGTCCACGATGTGAGCGTGCGGGAAATTGCCCAGGCAGCCGGTCAGCGGAATCTCGGCGTGGTCGCCTACTACTTCGGCACCAAGGAACAGCTCATCCGGGAGATTCTGATCGACGGTGCAGAGCGCATCGAGGCACGCCGCGAGGAGCATCTGCGAGGACTCGAAGAGAACGGAGGTCCGCATTCTGTCCGCTGTGTGGTGGAAGCGATCGTGTTGCCGAGCGCCAGGTTCGCGGAACAGGACGAAGTCTACGGCAGCTGCTTCAACCGCTTTCTGGCACAGCTGTCTTTCACCAGCGCCGACCTGATCGACAGAACGCTCGAGGGTCGCTGGAACCGTGGTTACCAGCGCTGCCTGGGGCATCTGCGCAGGCTGCTGCCGGACCTCACCCGGGCTGAACAGAATCGCCGTTTCCTTTTTCTCGGCAGCTATATCAGCACGCTGCTTGCTCAACGCGAATTCATGCTGGCGGACCCGGATCGGGATCACCCCACCTGGCGCTCGAAAACGACCCTCGACGACATCGTCCGTACAGCCACTGCTCTGCTGACCGCGCCAGGCGCGGATCGTTAGCCTGCCTGGGAGCCGGTGTCGGGGGCGGAAAGCCTTCGATGATCCGGAAACAGCGAAACAATCCCTGTGCCAGTTGATCTTGGTCAAGTCACCAGTCGTAGAGAGTCTCTAGTGTCGGTCCTCTTTATCCAAGTACTAGGAATAGTTGGAGGCGGTAATGAGTTCTGTCAGAAAACAGGAACAAAGCGACGAGTCTAAGCAGAATCAGATAGACAGCTATAAAGCGGTGATGGAGACGAGTTGGAATTTTGATTATGAGTCAAACATTCCCAAGATCCACGACCTCTACACCAGAGCCAAGAAGAATCAATGGGATTCAGACGATCTGGCATGGGATACCCCGATAGATCCTTCTCATCCCATTATGGGCCGGGACAAGACCCAGTATGCGGCCATGCCGTTTTTCAAACGTCTGTCACAGAGTCAGCAGGAAACCTTCACAGCACATTCTACGGCACAGATGCTGTCTCAGTTTCTCCATGGAGAGCAGGGCGCCACCCTCACAGCCGCGACCGTGACTCTGGGTGTGCCTGATATCAAGGCGAAGTTCTACGCCGCTACCCAGACGATGGATGAGGCCAGGCATGTCGAGGTCTACGACCGCTACGTCAACAAGATCGCGATTCATTATCCCATGATTCCATGGCTGAAAACGCTGATCGATGTGACTCTGCAGACCCAGAACTACATGAAAGTCATGATTGGCATGAACATGATCGTTGAAGGGCTCGCCCTTGGTGCCTTCAACAACATGTATCGGCAGACGGACGAGCCGCTGCTCAAGTCCATCACCTTCAATGTGATGCGGGATGAGTCACGTCACGTATCGTTCGGACATGCTTTCCTGACCCCGATCGTTGCGAAAATGCACAAGGATGATGTCGAGGAGCTGGCGCAATTCGCATTTGATGGTGTGAATATCCTGGTTGAAGGTCAGGTGGGAATAGACAAGGGTTTCCTGAAGGTGCTCGAGGTCAGCGGAATCGACCCGGCAGACTTCGAAGCAGGCATGAAGGAAGCCGTCGAAATGGGGCTGGGTCCTGACCGGAAACTGCCACCGGGCCAGGTGCATTCCATAAACGATCTGATGATTCCCGCGCTGGTCAGAGCCGGCCTGATCACTCAGCGAACCAAAGCGCTGTTTGAAGGCATTGGTGTGCCGGTGAACGAGGACCTGACGGTACTCAATGCGATGGAAGATGCGAAGTCAGATCAGAATGTACTCAATGAAATGGGCGCATCCTACTGACAGTGAGTGAATGAGCGGGCTCTTGATGCTATCGGAAAGTGCAGTTCCGGTAGTTCAAGGCCCGCACAGAATCTCTCCTGTGCCTGCTTTTCCTGAACCCCAATGATCGGCCGGCTGCTCGAAGACATCTTCGGGCAGCTGGCCTGCTTCACGCGACTACTGGCCCGGCTTTAAAAGCATCATGCTGTAGGCGACGATCAACAGCAGAAGATGCCCGATCTGAAGGACCACCTGCATACCCACCTTTACTTCACTTCCGCCCCTGGCAACCGCCAGTCGGGCCGGCTTTGTGAAACGCTTCAATGCGGTGCTGTAGAACACCATGATCAGCAGGCTCATCCACAGCCAGAATTGAGTCAGCGACCAGGAACCGATGTACACGAGAATCAGCCCGGTCAGCGTGACGACACCCGCTGTGCTGACTTCCACGAAACCAACTCTGTTTGCCGCACTCAGCAGTCTGGCATTGGCGGGATCCGAAGCGGGTTTCACCGCGATCAGAACGGAGAGCGCGACCGACAACAGTGCGAGAGCGAAAAGCAACAGGGCAGTTCCGCTATGAACGGCCCCCAGCAGTTGGTATGTATCCACGATTTCGGTGCCTTCCGTTGCAGTGTCAGTTGATACGGAGTTGGACAGAATCCACGAGCTGACTCGTGTCATACGGTTCCAGTCACACCCTATATGGTCTACGCAATGGGCCTGAACACCACCTTTTTTTCTTTCTTCGATTTGATGCGCATCAGAAAAATCGTTATGCGGGCTGCTAGCCTGTGTGGTTGTCCCTCAGACCTGGTCCAATGATATGACGTCCATTACAGAATTCATGCAGGGCGACCATCGCGCCTGTGACGAGACCTTCTCGAAGACCGAAGAATCAGTCGCATCCGGAGACTGGGTGAGCGCAAAGGAGAGCTGGGATAGCTTCCGAAATGAGCTCTATTCTCATATCGACGAAAAAGAGGAAAAAATTCTGTTTCCGGCGTTCGAGGAGGTTAACGGCCCGGCGGGTCCCACAGTGATCATGCGTGGTGAGCATCAGCAGATGCGCGCGCTCGTCTCGGAGATCGACAAGGCGCTCGAAAACCGTGACACTGCGCGCTTTCTCGGGCTCGGCGAACAGCTCATGATCACGATCCAGCAGCACAACATGAAGGAAGAACAGATCCTTTATCCGTTGATGGACAGGCGAATCGCCAATGTGAGTGAGTTGGTGGGACAGCTGTCCTGAGAGGCCGGTGTCTGGCTGATCTGAATCCGCCATGCCATTGTTGCTCAAA
Source organism: Pseudomonadales bacterium (assembly GCA_041395945.1). NCBI lineage: Bacteria > Pseudomonadati > Pseudomonadota > Gammaproteobacteria > Pseudomonadales > Pseudomonadales bacterium. Next base: position 100,897 of record JAWKZN010000003.1, on the reverse strand, counting down.
CACACGCTCGATGCCCGTCTTATGGAGCCTCCTGAGCCGTTTCGTCAGGTTGTGGCAAAGTTGAGTCGCATGCGACCGGGTGAATACCTGATCATGCAGCATCGTCGAATACCCTATCCGCTGTTTGAATTCTGCACCAGGCAGTCGCTGCGCTGGCGGGTCGTTCCAGTCGAAGGACGCGAGGAGTATCTGATCACGGTCTACTTTCCCGCTGATGAAGACGAACTGCGGGTTACCGGCGCCCTGTGACGTCACCGGGACTGTCCTTCGACAATATTCCTCCCGTACATGTGCCGTTACGATTTTTCAACACGGCTCCGTGGATGGGTGTCCTGGCCGGTTTTGCGCTGCTCGTCGGCGGAGCGGATGCCCTGCAATCCCAGTGGAGCAGTGTGCTTATCGGCACCACCCACTTCCTGACCCTTGGTGTGGTGACGACGACCATGCTGGGCGCCCTGTTTCAACTGATGCCGGTGCTTGGTGGTGTGGGATTTCCCGCAACCCGGAAAATCGCGACCGCCGTACATCTCTGCCTCGGTTCCGGAACACTCCTGCTGGCTGCCGGGTTTGTGGTTCAACTGCCGGTACTGTTCAATTTCGCACTGCCTCTCCTGTTGACGGCCTTCTGCGTTTTTCTTTCTGGTATCGGCTATCTGCTGTTGCATCGGCTGGGAAGTGGAACATCGATGTTCTGCATTCGCCTGGCGTCAATTGCTCTGCTGGTCACGATCGTCATCGGTCTGATCCGTGCTGCAAGCTATATCCCGGGCGTATCCGTGCCAGACTGGTCGGTTCTGACAGTCTCTGTTCACTTCGCCTGGGGACTTGCGGGCTGGGTGCTGATACTGATCATGGGCGTCAGCTATCAGGTGATTCCGATGTTTCATGTGACACCCGGCTATCCGGTCATACTTGCCCGATCCGTTCCATCCGCGCTGCTGATTGCGCTGGTTGTGCTGACATCCGTACCCGGTCCGGTCGGACGCAGCCTGGCAGGCGGCCTGATCTGTACCGCTATGGTTGTGTACGCCGTCTGCACCCTCGGACTGCTGAACAAACGCAAGCGAAAGCTGATCGATGTTACCGTCAATTTCTGGCGCCTGACCATGATTGGACTGCTGACAGTTGCTGGTCTGTTCATCGGGGCCCGGTTGTGGGACGACCCCACGTCCCTGATTGGACAGCGCTTGAACATGGGTATCGGCATCGTTGCGATTTACGGGGTTGCCTGTTCGGTAATCATGGGGATGATGCAGAAAATCATCCCCTTTCTGCTCTATCTCCATCTGCAAAGGCAGGCCATGTCGGCCCCCGGGCTTCTGAGCGAGCTGCCACATGGCAAGCTGATTGTCCCTGACTGGTGCTCGATGGGACAGTGGTGGCTGCATCTGGCAGCCCTGGTGCTGTTGCTGGCAGCCAGCTGGTTCGAGGTTCTTGCTGCGCCAGCTGCGCTTATGGTGATCTGTGACTTCGCCTTTCTCGGCTATTGGATTGCAGCGGCGACCCGTCTCTATATCAGGACCCAGGGCAGAGTGCGATCTGCCCTCGGCATGTAGCGGCTGTCTGCTGTCTGCGACGCCTGATCGGTAGCGACTCAGCCGATGTAGAAGGTTTCGGCGATTTTACCTGAGTAATACATCGCTTTCTCCGGAGTCATTCCGTAGGCAGGAGGCACGATGCACACCGAATCCGCCACACCTTCCAGGCGGGAAATGCGCTCCCTGACCTTGTCGGGTTCGCCCACTGCTACAAAAGTGCGGACCATTTCGTCAGGCACAAGCCGTGCGACCCCCAGGTAGTCGCCACGCTGCACACCCTCCTGAAGTTTTTTTGCGACGTCCTCAAAACCATGTGCGGCGAAAAACGATTCGTACTGCTTCACACCGCCATAGAATGCCATCGTTGGACGTGAATCCTCGATGGCCTGCTTTTCATCCGGATTGATGGCCGCCCACGGCCAGATGTTCACTTCGATGTCGCTCCGCTGTCGCCCTGCCTTTTTCAAGGAAGCCAGGAATTCCGGATACATCTCATTCAATGTCCATTCGATGGACCACATCGGATGACCGATCACTCCATCCGCAACCTCAGCCGCCATACGAACCAGCGGTGCCCGCAGTGCTGCGACCCACACTGGTATCTGCTCCCGGACCGGAGGCTCGGTAGGCTGCAGTTCCCTGAAGTCAGCCTTGAAATAGTGACCTTCAAAGGGTTCGAGTCCGCAATGCGCCCCGGCGATCACATGTCTTACCGCGGCAATGGTTTCACGCAGGAACTGCACTGGACGATGCTCGGGGGCACCGAACAGCCCCTGGGACCAGGCGCTCACGCTGGTACCTAACCCCAGGGTGAATCGGCCGCCCGAGATCCGGTCCATGTCAATGGCGGCCATAGCGGTCTCGAACGGGCTCCGCGCCGCGGCTATCGCGATTCCGCTGGCCAGCTGCAGTTTTTCAGTGGCTCCCGCGGCTACCGCCAGTGGAATAAAGGGTGGACCATAGACCTGAGGTGCAAAGACCCCCACGACCCCCTGTCGTTCCGCCTGCTGTGCCAGGTGCGCGATAACCGGTGCCGGTAACGGTTGTATCATTGCCCACTGGGGGAGTCCTTTCGTTGAGCTGCTCATCGCTGTTGTGACCTTTTTGTTACTGGTGACTGTGCAGGATCGGTTTCATGGTATCGGACTGGTGGTGCAAATGCGCCTGGTCGATCAGGGTTTTGCCGTCTGCCGGCATCCGGGTGGTTCACACTCGATGCTGCCAGGCGCTGTTGAAGACCGCGTAAGCACCACATCGTGAGCAATCCACGTCGTTGCCGTAACAACAGAAAGTACGCTCGAACTGTCCACCATCTCCAACGTACAAGGGCAGCATTCGACGCAGACGGCAATGTTCGCCCTTGTGCCCCGTTGTGTTCAGGCACCGGTCGGAGAGCATCAGCTCCAGAGCACCGATGTTGCACTTGATGATCGGGTAACGTTTTTTCAGGGCGATGAGACGGTGTACGACGGCATCGCGTTCCCTCAGATCGTCCCAGGCTTGACCACCATGTTCGTTCACCGCCGGAACATAGAATGTAAAAGCGATGCCATTGACAGGCCAGTCCTTGACTTCTTCCACGAACGTTTCGATGGTTGATGAATTCTGCCGCGTGACGGCCATCTGTACTATTACCTGGGTGCCGTCTGATGGATCGCGACTGAAAATGGATCGCTTTACGCTTTCGTACACACCATCGCCGCGGATGGCGTCGTTCGCCTCCCGGGGACCGTCAAGGGAAACTGTAACCAGGTGCCCGGGAACTGAAGGGATGCCATATGTTCCGTTTGTTACCACCGCACTGCTCTCGAACAGATTCATCGCTTCGATCAGCAGGTGTCTGCGGATCATCGGCTCTCCGCCCATGAACAGCATTGATCGTATCTGGTGCTTGTCGCGCAGTATCCGCAACTGCCGGAGCATCTCCGCATTGCTCATCTTGTCGCGGGGATCGTTTGGCGTGTGTTCCCGGTACACGAAGCAGTGCGCGCAACGCAGGTTGCAGGCATTGGTCAGCAGCACCAGTGCCGACGGATAGAGCGTGTCACCAAAATCTGTCGGTTCAGGCGGAAGTCTGACACGCGAGTTCTCATTCATGATCTGGCTCTGTCCATCCGCGCGAGAGTTCTTCTGGCCGTCATGAAACCCGGATTGCCTCTCATCCTGTCTTTCATCACTTAACTATCACCACTCAGCTGATATTCCCGGCGGGCAGACTGCTCATTTCAGAACTGGCGCACCGGGGGACCGAAGCGGCTCATAGACAGGCTGGGGACCGATGCGCAGCCGATCCCGCAACTCGTTCAGCGGCTGTTCCAGTAATACTTCCCAGTTCTTGTCAACCAGCCAGCTGCTCCTGCGGCCGCGCCGGAAAGCCTGCCGTATCAACACACCCATTTCAGAATTCCAGCCGTTGTTGCGCATGGCCCGCAGTACCACATACCCCACACCGGTGTTCCAGGTCTGCGCAAAGGTGAAAGCCAGACACGCGATCTCACCGCGCATATCTCGTCCGTAGCCTGTCAGCACGTGGAACACATCGTGGAGGTCACGCAATCTGCGACCGAGCCAGTCGATTTCGCTGATTCTGGTGTTTCCGGAATTCGGACTGGAAATACGGTTGACCTCACCAGCTGCCTCGCTCGCGGCTTTGAGCCCCTGCGCGCTCAGCTCCTCAGTGGTGTAGAAATGCCATATTTCCTTGCCGAGAGTTCCTTCCGGCAGCGAACCCAGATAGTCCATGTTACTCAATCTGTCGTACAGTTCCGGTCTGCTTCGCAGCAGTTGAGCCCCGGTGGGCAGTCCTTTCAGACGACGCAGGCAGCGGTTCTGGGAACCACCTGACATGGCTGTAATAGCGCGGATTGCCTGCTCAGTATCGTCCGGATTCGCGCCGAGTGCCGCCATCGCGCGCTGTGCTTCGAGAAGTTTGAAAACCATGACTATCTTCCTCCATCATCAATGGGCCACTTTGCCGGGCCCCGCTAAGCAGCTGCCTGATGTGATGCGAAGATGCGGTTCTCAACAGTTCATGAGTACATCATGAAGGAGGTGGAGACGATGAGAACCACAGCCGCCAGAACCAGGGTGATAGCGGTATAGCGCCAGCCAGATGACATCACCATCTCCTCTCTGTTTGCGGGTCTGTTTGCGGAATCGAACCTGTCGATCCGACGAACGGCATGTGTTCCGCTTTGCAATCAGTATCATTCATATCATAGTCCCCAGGGAATCAGACGGCCCCAGTAGACAACGCCCACCCAGAGAAAGAGCGAGGCGGCACCCGCGAACTTGGCCATGGCTGGCGCGTCATCTCCGACACCGAGTCCGTTTATGACTTTCGACAGACCGCTGTAGTGCAGCATCAGAAGATTGAATCCTGCCAGAGCAATGAAAATGAGCTTCAATTGCAGATAGTAGTCGTAGGCTATCGCTTCGAGCGGGTGGGTTTTGACATTTGCCCAGAGGCCGGTGACGAATACAAGGCCGCTGAGAACGCACAGAAAAAATCCGAGTACTGCCCAGGGCAGCAGCTTCTGCAGTGGCTCGAGTGGCATCCGCTTGGCTACACCCAGCAGCCGCAGATCGACGATGGTGACGATACCGACCAGGAGGATGAGACCGACGAAATGCAGTATCTCGTTCAGAGACCAGAACCAGCGATATGTGCCGATGAGTTCCTCGACAAATGCCAGCTGTAGAAAGGTTTCAGGCAGTCCCCACATGACGTCATCCCCTTGCGGATGGAAATGTTTGTGATCTCTCAACCATAGCGATCAGCGGGCCTGATCCAGCCCAGACTGCGGCCTACGAAGTATCCGATAAGCAGAGCCGCGCCCAGAACTATGATGAAAGCTGCCACGGTCTGCAGTCTGGTCGCAAGATCGTATGCTGTCACCCGCCCGCAGATCGTCGCGACGAGCCAGGCGAGCAGCATCGAGGCGGCCAGCCGCTTTGCTCTGGGTGTATCTGCAGCCTGTTCCGGATTCGACCCTGTACCGAACAAGTGAGATTTGAGTTTTCGCAGCAGAACCATGGCCGCCACGATGGCGGTCAATTTGATGTAGATGATCGGGTCGACAACATACTGAGTCGGATAAAGGGTAAGCAGCACCGCGCCGGTGAATACGTTTATCCACAGGCCAACGAACATCAGTGGAAAGAAATCCTCCATGGGGGCGAGTGGCATGGAACGCGCTGCACCCAGGACACGAAGCGCTGTGGCGCCGCTGATTCCAACGAGAAAGGACAGCCCGATCGTGTGAAAGGCGAGTACGACTACATAGGCCGTCGATGACTCCTTGACCCACATCGCATAGCCGCTGTGTTCGAGTGCGTTCAGAAGTTCCATCATCGGTGCTTCCCCTTGCTTCCCCTTGCTTCCCCTCAGTCCGTTGCCATCTTCACCTGTCGCGATCTAACGTGTCGTCAACAGGATCCGGCATCCTCGTCTTACCGGCAGACAACACCATGCTGATATGGACGCTACAGTAATGGCCAGTAACCTGTTTGATTGTGATCAAAGAAAATCCTGTCTGCCAGCCTGAGCCTTGAAAGAACCGGCCCTGGTGACCTGTTGAAAGCATTCACTGGCAGGGCCGACATTCGCGTATCCACATCTTTCCGGAGCGCTTGATTCAATTATTACTCCGTATTGCGGCGGAATGCAGCACCTCGTCACAAATGTTATGTATCCTGACTAAGCGCAGAATTCGAAAAGTTACGATTGACGAGTAGATACCAGACCGGGGAGCATGAAAATGCTCAGATTGACCAGCTGCCCCGGCGTCGATAGCGGGAAAGACCTGGTAGCCAGGGGCGATGCTCATTCAGCAGCGAAACTGATCGAAATCAACTGAACAGGTGTGCGCTCTAGTACAGTTCGGTCAAACAGCCATCTAAACTGATGGTGTTTATCTATATGGGCGAATACAGATGGGGACAAGGGTAGACGACTACCGGCTGCAGCTCGGAGCGACGCAATACGTCCCGATCATGATCGGCGGGATGGGCGTGGATATCTCTACAGCCGATCTCGCGCTGGAGGCGGCACGCCTCGGAGGCATCGGGCACCTGTCCGATGCAATGGCGTTGCACGTGAGTGATCAGCATCTGAGCACCCGATTCACTCAGCGCAAAGCGAAAGCACATTCCGCCAGCCGGGACAGCCTTGATAAAGCAGACGTCAAATTCGATCTTGACGACCTTTACGTCGCTCAGCGGCGCTCCGTCGAATCCGCTATGTCGCGCAAGCGTGGTTCGGGAGGCGTGTTCATAAATGTGATGGAAAAGCTCACCATGGGTGCGCCGCGTGACACTCTGAAAGCGCGGCTCGACGGCGCATTGGATGGTGGCATAGACGGCATCACGCTGTCTGCCGGGCTGCATCTGCATTCACTGGCACTGATCGAAGAGCATCCTCGTTTTCGGGACGCGAAGATCGGTGTCATCGTTTCCAGTGCACGTGCACTGAAGATCTTTCTGCGCAGCGCGGCGCGATTGCAGCGCCTGCCGGATTATGTGGTGGTAGAAGGTCCGCTGGCTGGCGGACATCTGGGCTTTGGAGACGACTGGCGGGAAATACGCCTCGAAGACATAGTTGCGGATGTGCTCGAACTGCTTCGCAGCCAGAGTCTCGATATTCCCGTTATACCGGCTGGCGGTATCTTCACTGGCGCTGATGCGGTGAGTTTCCTCGAATCGGGTGCGGGTGCCGTTCAGGTCGCAACCCGCTTCGTGGTGAGTCGCGAGGCCGGACTGTCCGCGGCGACCAAACAGGTCTACTTCAATGCAGCTGAAGACGACGTAGTGGTGACATCTGTTTCACCCACCGGCTACCCGCTGCGGATGTTGAAAAACAGTCCCTGTCTGGGATCCAACGTTGCACCCCAGTGTGAGCCTTTCGGCTATGCGCTGGATGGCGAAGGCAGGTGTTCTTATCTGGATGCTTACGCAGCCGCGCCTACCGATCACAGGGGTCGCAAAAGTGAAGTGAAGGACAAGATCTGTTTGTGCTATCACTTCAGTAAGCAGAACTGCTACACCTGCGGGCACTATGTCTACCGGTTGAAGGATACCGTGGTCAGACAACCGGACGGACGTTACGACCTGCCAACCGCGCAGGAGGTGTTCGAGGACTATCAGTTTTCCAGTGGCGAACGTGTTTCGCTACCCAAGTCCAGCTGGTCTCGCGCAGTGGGCCGTTAGTTAAGGCCTAAAAAACGAGTAGAGCGGCGGAAGGGAAAAGCGGACGAGGGAAAAGCAGACAAGCAAAGTCGGGAAGATAAGGACTGAAAAGAGAAGCTGAGAAGCACACTCCTTAGTCAGTCTCGAATTCATGTCTCCGGTTGCTCCGAATCGACAGGGACGGCCTGGACAGAAATGGCGGCCTGGGGAAAAACAAAGGTAACAGGCCTCCAGAAGTGTCCTTCTCAGTCAGCATGCTGCGGATCGCTCGTTTCACCGGTGGAAAGTTGTTAGATAGCCGCAATGCGATCTGTCTGGCAACTTTGAGGGGGCCCCGGTCGTCGGTGAAGAATCGGACCATTTCGTTAGTGCCACGATACATTGGAATGGTTTTCCGCATGTGTTTTGATTCATAGCGCGAAAGCAGAGGCGCTGCTCCAATATCCTCGCCACGCTCTGCGGATCTGGTGATTTCCGATGCCAGAATCTCTGCACCGCCGAGGCCAAGATTGTAGCCGTGTGCCGTCACCGGATGCATTCCGACGGCGGCGTCACCAATCAGTGCGAAACGTGTCGCGACAAAGTGATTTGAGTGGACGCCAACAAGTGGATAGGCGAAGCGTTCACTCGTAAGCTGCATGCGCCCGAGACGACCACCGAATCGGCTTTCCAGATCCCGGCTGAACGGCTCGCTTTCCATCTCAAGGATTGCGGCACGCTCATCCATCGGAGCGGTGATGACCACCGAAGAACAGTTTCCGCTCAATGGAAGGACAGCCAGCGTCCGGCCATAGTGAAAACATTCGTATGCGACACCGTGGTGTGGTCTTTCGTTCTGTACACGACAGACAACGCAGACACGACCGAAATCATACATGGAAGCTGCGATCCCCATCATGCGGCGCGTTTCAGAAAATCTGCTGTCTGCGGCGACGATCAAACGGGACCGCAGATTGCGCCCATCACTGAGAACGACGGTGGCTCCGTGATCTGCGTCGGTCTTAAGATCGGAAACGGCCGTATCGCAAAAGAAGCTGACGTTATCGAGGTTCCGTACTTCTTCGAACAGCGCTTCACGAATCAGATGATTGGAAACAATGAAGCCGAGGACATCCGGTTCGTCGGCAGCCGGGTCGAACTCCAGGGAATAAGGCGAGGTTCCATCCTCGACACGAGCCGCCGCGATGGGTGAAACGCTTCTGGCGTCGAAACGGGGCCAGACACCGATGGATTGCAGAATTCTCCGGGACTGATGTGTGAGTGCGATATCTCTACCGTCAAATTCCGGACTGGCAAGACCCGAGAGTGTCTGCCGATCGATCAGTGCTATCGCAAGACCCGAATCTGCCAGCAACCGGGCGAAACTGAGACCCGCGGGACCTGCCCCTACAATGACTACATCGAAGTCCACTCGTTTATCTCCTGTCAGACGCAATCGGTGGTCGGTTCCAGCCACAGCACGAGTTTTTCAGATCTCCATTCCGCGATTTCTGCCCGGTAGATAATGTCGCGGTAACCGAGGGGCGTGGGATCCGCCGTTCGCGGAATCTTCCCTGCGCAACCACCACCGGGACGGAGCCCGGCGCTCCAGTCTCAGGCGATATCCCGGTCCGACCCCGCAATTGACTGCTATGAGAATACAGCCGGCTGATACTGGATCCAGTGAATCCTGCGCGAAGGAATCAGCCCGGACGATTATAGTGACAAGGCATCATGAGTCAAATGTATTGACTATCCTTTTCGGATCAGTTTCGGGTTTGTGCGTCCCCGATTCACGCAAGTTGAGCTCCCGGTCTCCGCCCAGGGCATGAAGGCTGACGGTCGATACCCGGAAAGACATTCCCGCAGGTCCGGCTTTGTTTCCCTCAAGGCGCTTGATTTGATCCAGATCAGAAGTGGCTTTCCATCCTTCTGATAGGAATAGCTGAGGTGATCGGGCTGTTCTGAAAGTGGCAGGCCGGTCTGACGAGGCTGATGCTTCGGCACTCTGCCGGATTGAGTTCGTATGAACACCGGAGAGAGGTCCGCCTGTGGGGATTACAAAGAGGAGTCAACAGATGGCTGCGTATTCAGAAAAAGTGCAGGAAGGCCTCGATGTCATGCGTGACATGGCACGAGGGAAATTTGATCTCGGATGGATGGATTCGAATCCCGATGGGTGGGGCCAGAGTATTTCCCCCAGCGCAGACGGTGTTCGGTTGACCGATATTGAAAAGGGTTTCTACGCCAGGATTCCCGAACACGGTTCAACCCATGGCAGCATGGCTCCGAGAGGCTGTTATGTACCGCCGGAGACACCGGGACTCGATCAGTACGTGCTGAACGAGATGTCTGAAGTCTGGTCGGAAAACGCGGCAGCGCTCTATGACGAAGCCGTGATGCGCCAGTGGAACTCGGTGACGGACATTCCCTGGGATCGACTCGAAGAACTGCCCGAAGATATCGAGAAGTCGGTGTGTCAGATGTGTACTGGACTCACCGAGGTCGAGTTCGTGGCAGGGGATATGCCGGCGAAGTGGCTTTGTCAGATAAACCACGATTTTCACGAGGTCAAAATGTTCCTCGCCACACAGATCATGGACGAGGCACGCCACCTGGATGTATTCCGCAAACGGGCCCTTGCCAACGGGGGTGGCCTGCTCAGTGCATCCCCCGCCAATCAGGAGCTTCTGGGTGCCATTCTGCACGCCAAGGACTACACGACGGCGAGTGCGCTCATGCACATATTCGGAGAGGGATTCGTGTTAACCCTGTTTCGTCAGGGGGAGTTTCTCGCACCAACAGAAGTTGAAAAGAAGATCTTCAGAATGTGCATGCAGGATGAAGCGCGCCACGTCGGTTACGGTGTCAAGCACCTGCAGTTTCTGCTGGAGCGTCATCCTGAGCGTGAAGAGGAAATCCACAAGATTCTGGATCTTGGTGAGCAGGCCATTTTTGCTCTGACACTCGAACCGCAAACCTCTGAGCCTCGTGCGATCCTGGCTGGAGGAGGTATAGCGAACATTGAACTTGGTATGGCTCGTATGGCTTTTATCTATGCAAAGCAGGTGAAGGAATACATGAGCCGCTTGAAGGTAGCCGGGCTGGACCGCAGTTCCCGAATCACGATTCCCCTTGAGATTCCGGATCTCGGACTTGCCGCGTAACCGGGAGGCGATCGATGAATCAGTCAGTCATGTTTCCATCAGAACAGTGGTTCCGCGAACTGGCCCGGCAGATGCAGACGGAGAAGTACAAAGACCAGTACAGGGGTCTGGGAGCGATTGACTGCACAATGGTCGTGCAGGTCGATGATCCGCAGGGCCCCGATCTCATAGAAGTCCAGTTCAAGTCGTATGAAGTCAGATCAATACGACAGCTGAACAGTCTTGATGAGGCAGATCCCGAACATTTCAGGATTGAAGGGCCATACGAGGCCTGGCAGGAAATGATCGAAAACATCATGGAAAACGGCGAGCCCGATCTTGAGCACACCCTGAATTTCCTGACGTTTCCCGATGATCCGATGGTGGTCGACGGACCGGACCAGCTCCAGACGGATACTTTCTATCGATACAATCAGAGTCTGCAGCTGTTCTTCAACGGAGCTGCCGAGGTGGCAACGCGCTTTGCCTGAAGGATTTACCGGCGGGATGCTGTTTTCGGACACCATTGTCGGCGATGATCCATCCTGAAGCAGGAAGCCGACGGAGAGTGCGATGACTCGTATGGAAGGAATGGTGGCTCTGGTTACCGGTGGAGGCCGCGGGATCGGCCGTGCGATTGCGCTCGCGCTCGCTGACGCGGGCTGCGACGTGGCTGTCAGCTCCCGAACCCAGCAGGAGCTGGATGAAGTTGTGGAAGAAGTCCGCGCAAAAGGCAGGCGCGGTCTCGCCGTGGTGTGCGATGCGATGGTCCAGGAGTCGATCAGTGCCTGCGTCGCAAAGGTCATCGGCGCCTTCCTGAGAATCGACATACTGGTAAACAATGCTGGTGGCGTATTGCCAGGTAAGACGCCCCTGGGCCTCCTCTCGAGCACCCACGAGGACCAGGCTTTTCTGGACAATCTCAACCTGAATCTGGTGTCCGCACAGCGGGCATCGAGAGAGGTGCTGCCGAAGATGCTGGAACAGGGCTACGGACGCATCATCAACATCGGCTCAGGTTACGCCAAACACTCCGGCGGTCTGCTTGCCTACACTGCGGCAAAGCATGGTCTGGTCGGCTTAACCCGTGCCATGGCCGCTGAAGTCGCCCGGCAGGGGGTCACAGTCAATTGTCTGTGTCCCGGCTGGACCAACACCAAGCTGGTGGATTGGGATGCGCTGGCGATACAGTGGGGCACCGACGGCGAAGGCGCCCGCCGCAGAGCGAGCGCTGAGAACCTGCAGAATCGGGTGCTGGAACCCGAAGAACTCGGTCCGATGGCAACGCTGCTCGCATCACCCGAAGCAGCAGGTATCACGGGGCAGGTGATCAGTGTGGACGGAGGCTACAGAGTCTGAAGCACAGACCGGGAACCTGATCTGGATCAACCCGGCCGATCTGTCCAGTCTGTAGTTTCCCTTTGCAGACTGGAGTCCGCCAACTCAATACGTGAGGAGAATCCGCATGTCTTCGACTGACTTTGAAGTGGATCTGTCCTACGAAGAGCGCGAAATACAATCCACCGTGCACCGGTTTGCCGAATCTGTCATGCGGCCTGCGGGGCTTGAGCTCGACCGGCTGCACGATCCGCAACAGGTAATCGACCAGGGTTCGGTACTCTGGAAGACGTTCGAGCAGTACGACGCACTCGGGATCGACGGCCTCAATTTTCAGGATCCTGATGTCTCCCCGGCCACCCAGGCTCGCATTCAGGCCATTGTCCTGGAGGAACTGGCATGGGGAGACGCGGGGCTGGCGTTGAGTCTCGCCTGTCGGGGCATGATGGGAAACTGGGCGACGATGTCCGGCCAGAAGGATCTCATTGATCGATTCGCTTCGCCTGGAAACAGAGAGATCGGCTGCTGGGCCATTACCGAACCGGATCACGGCAGCGATACTCTGGCTATGAATCAGCCGCACTTCAATGACCCCGGCATCAGGGCCAACTGTATTGCCCGGCGTGATGGTGACGACTATGTGATCAAGGGCCAGAAATCGAGCTGGGTGTCCAATGGCCCCATTGCCACGGTAGCGGCGCTGTTCTGCACGATTGAAGGTGACAGAGGATTTGAAGGGGGTGGCGTTGCGGTGGTCCCTCTCGATCTGCCCGGTATCTCAAAAGGAAAGCCGCTGGACAAAATCGGCCAGCGCGCTCTGCCCCAGGGGGAGATCTTCTTCGACGACGTTCGGATCCCGAGCGGGTACATGCTGGCGGGCCAGGATTCCTACAAAGACATTCTGAACATGCAGTTGACCCAGGCCAACTCCTTCATGGGCGTGTCATTCTCCGGCGTGGCCCGGGCGGCGTTTGACCTGGCTAATCAATACGCCTGCGAACGTGTGCAGGGCGGCAAGACCATCAACCGTCACCAGAGCGTCCAGCTCAGGCTGTTCGATATGTTCCGCAAGGTGGAGACCGCAAGCGCCTTCGCTCGCAAGATACACATCTACAACGCCGCATCCGGCACCCCGAAACTGCATTACTCCATCGCTTCTAAGACTTACTGCACGCGGGTCGCCTGGGAAGTGGCCAGTGAGGCGATACAGATCTTCGGTGGTAACGGGCTGAGCCGGGAATACCCGGTAGAAAAAATCATGCGGGACGCGCGTGCATCGATGATTGAAGACGGCTGCAACGAAGTACTGAGCATCGTAGGCGCCGCCTATCTCTGATTGCCGAGCCGGATCTCGAGTCCGGATGAAGCGCTGCAGCATTGCCCTTTTCGCACGGCTGCTGTCTTAGCTGCCGAAACCGCCTGAGTTCTTGACCCGGATCAATTTGATGAAGGATGCGGCATCGCTGCCGCTTTTTCTTTTGACGTAAGCTCAGCCACCCGGCGATTCAGTGAGTAGGGTGCGTGCAGGATCATACGATCGTCATCGGTGGCTCCATAAGCGGTCTCGTAACAGCTCTGGCGCTGGCACGTAACGGACGCAACGTCACGGTACTGGAAAAGGAATCCATGCCATTGCCGCCTGCACCTGAAGCCGCCTTCGACGGCTGGCAGCGTAGAGGCGCGCCACAGGTGCTGCAATCACATGCGTTCCTGGGGCGAATGCACAATCTGATCCGGGATCGGGAGCCTGCCCTGCTTAGTGCTCTGCTCGCTGCCGGTGCGGAGCAGCTGACCTTTCGTGAGCAGGCCAGACAGTATTTCGACGCCCCGATCTTTGAGCCAGCAGACGATGACATCGTACTGCTTGCCTGCCGGCGCGTAACCTTCGAATGGGTGCTGCGCAAACACGTGCTCGAAACAGGTCTTGTCGAAATTCGCAACGGCACCCAGGTGACCGGACTGGTCGCTGAACCGACCGGCGCGTCCGGTATCCCCAGAATCACCGGCGTTGAAATCAGCGCCGACTCCGGCCGAACCACGATACTGGCCGCAGACCGTGTCATCGATGCCAGTGGGCGACGATCCAGGCTGTCTGACTGGCTCGAGCGCCTCGGCATTGCGCGTATGCGGCAGGAAGTCCAACCTTGCGGCATCTTTTACGCTTCGCGCTTCTACCGACTCAGAGACGGCGTCGAACGCCCGAACAATGATGGGATCATCGGAGGCGACCTTGGATATGTGAAATTCGGGGTATTTCCAGGCGATGGGAGGACCTTTTCGGTCACACTGGCGGCAGCGCCGGATGACGATCCCTTCAGAGCGATACTGCGTATTGAAGGATTTGAAAAAGTGAGCCGCGCGTTACCCTCAGTCTGGGAATGGGTACGTCCGGATATTGCCATGCCGATCAGCGAGGTGAACGGTATGGCAGATCTCTGGAACACGCGACGTCACTTCGTTGAGCACGGCAGGCCGCTGGCGTTGGGCCTGATACCGCTCGGAGATGCCCTGGTACACGCAAATCCGCTCACCGGTCGCGGCTGCAGCCTTGCGTGGATTGCCGCGTACGCGTTGGCCGAACTGCTGGAACAGCATGCTGCAGAGCCGGAAAGACTCGTGCTCGAATTCGAAGAGACCATAGAGCGGGAAATGGCGCCCTGGCTGGCTATGCAGATGCGGCAGGACGAAGACGCAATAGATATCAATCTGGCCCTGCGAAACGGAGAGGATCCTTACCGTCCCGAGCGTAAAGATGGATCCATAGACCCCAAGGCATACGCTCGCGACGTACTGCGTCAGGGACTCGCTCCGGCTATCCGTGAAGATCTCGGTCTGATGCGAACTTTTTCCCGAATAGTACACATGCTCGACGCGCCACGTGACATTACGCGGGAAGGAGATGTGATGATGAAAATCATGTCGTACTACAACTCGAGAAGCGAGCGAGAGCCTGTGGTCCGCGGACCATCGCGCGAGGAAATGCTGGCACTGCTGAATTCCGCCTGATTCGTCATCGAACGAGGTCACGGTATGACTACTCTTCCGGTACCGAAATCCATCAAACTCATGTTTGGACTGGGGCAGGCAGCTGAGTCGATCAAGAATTTCGGTTTCGGAACACTGCTGCTGCTCTACTACAACCAGGTACTCGGGTTATCGGGCACGTACGCGGGTTTGGCTGTTTTTATCGCGATACTCGCGGATGCGATCTCCGATCCGGCGGTAGGTTCATGGTCCGATGGCTTTCAATCACGCTCGGGGCGCCGGCATCCGTTCATGCTAGCCTCGATACTGCCGCTGGGTATTACGTTCTACTTTCTCTTCATGCCTCCCGCTGGACTGTCGGAATTTCAGCTTTTTCTATGGTTCACGGTCTTCAGCGTTCTGGTCAGGACTGCGCTGACGTTCTTCCATGTACCTTACCTCTCCCTCGGTGCGGAATTGAGTCAGGACTATGAAGAACGCACACGCATAGTTGTCGTTCGAACGGCATTCGGTCTTTGCGCATCGCTGCTGGTGGTCGCTATTGCCTGGAACTTCTTCTTTGTACAGACACCAGATGATCCGACCCCACAGCTGTCCAGGGAGCCGTACTTCAAATACGCTCTGCTCAGCTCTTTCATCATGATGGTGATGATGCTGGGGTGCTGGTGGGGCACCAGGTCCTGGGTGAAAAACCTCGCAGGTTCGAATCAGCAACCGCAACCATTCAGCCTGAAACGTGTGTACACGGATCTCTACCAGGCGCTGCAGAATCCGTCATTCAGCACGCTGTTCATCAGTACGCTGCTGTTCTTCGTCTACGCCGGAACCCACAGCGCGCTGTCGATGCACCTTAAGACCTTCTTCTGGCAACTTGATACCGAGGGTATTCAGTACTGGCAATACGGAGCGATTGTCGGCGGTGTGCTGGGATTGCCATTTACACCCCTCCTCAATCGTCTGCTCGACAAGAAGTGGACCGTAATTCTCGGATGCCTTGGCTCTGCCGCGTGCAATGTACTCCCCGTAGTACTGGAGATGGCTGGTCTGATGCCCCACGATCCCGACATACTGGTGCCCATTCTGGTTGTTCTCTCCACCCTGTCCACCATGGCAGTGATTCAATCGAGCGTTACTGTCGCATCGATGATGGGTGACATTGCGGACGAACACGAACTGAATCACGGTACACGACAGGAGGGCGTTTACTTCGGGTCCTTCAACTTCTCACTGAAATGTACGTCGGCGCTGGGCAACCTGGTCGCTGGGCTGTGTCTGGATCTCATAAGCTTTCCAGTGAATTCCAAACCGGAACTTCTATCCGAAGATATCCAGTTCGATTTTGGAATCATGTACAGCTCCGTAGCTCTCATACTGATCTGGTCAACCTGGGCGTTCTGGGCATACGGGCTGGACAAAGCGAAGCACGCGCGCATCGTAGAACAGCTGATCGCACGACGTACGGCGAATAAGCCGACGCTTCGGCCGCATACCGATTCAGACCTGGCCGACAGCACGGTACCGGTCAGCGCAGGCTAGCAGCCTGCCGCAAAAGTCTCCTTTGCTGATGGATCGGTCTGCGGTCGGGGATTCGCCGAAATGAAAGGACCTTCCAGGCGCGGGTGCATGGTGGCAGCAGGTCACAGGCTGTTGGTGGAGTCGAGGAGGATCGAACTCCCGACCTTCGCATTGCGAACGCGACGCTCTCCCAGCTGAGCTACGACCCCGAAAAGAACTGCGCTTTCCGAACAGCAGCAGGTACGTGAGCATAAAATAGAAAGCCTGCAGACGACAATCCCATTCAAAGGTTGCACCTGTCACATCGCTGGTTGAAGGGGCTGAAACCTGGCGGCACCCATCAGAAGTGATACTTTCCTTTGATCCTGATCAAAGGTATCGCCGACTGCCTACTGCTTAATGCCCATGATTCTGTAGTTTCTATCCAAACCAAGTGCCGGAGTATCCTATGAAACTAGTAGTTGAAAATACCTGCCCGACTCAGTGGCGCTTCGAATACGAGTCCAACGACCCGGAACTCGAAAATCTGTATGAACTCGCGAAAACAAATCAGTGGAACGTGTCCAAGGACATCAACTGGGACCGCGAGATAAAGGACGACAGTGACATTCTTGCGAGAAGTGAAAACCCACTCGGTCGATCCAAATTCTTCACGCGTCTCAGCAAGAATACTCAACGCGAGGTCATGGCGAATCAGGCGGCATTCACCCTGTCTCAGTTCCTGCATGGCGAGCAGGGCGCCTTACTGTGTTGTGGGGAGCTCGTGGACAATGTCCCTGACATAGAAGGGAAACTGTATGCCGCCACGCAGGTGATGGACGAGGCTCGACATGTGGAGGTTTTCCATAAATACCTGAAAAAGCTGAATAAGCACTATGGCATTACCGACGGACTGAAAAACGTACTCGATGCCATTCTTGAAGCAAAAACATGGCAGCAGAAATGCGTTGGCATGCAGATCATGGTCGAATCTCTGGCAATGGGCTCTTTCAAGAACATGCTGGTTACCGCGGATGATCCTCTCCTGAAGGACATCGTGACGCTGACTGCCCGGGACGAGGCCCGTCACGTGTCATTCGGCATCATTTCTCTGCAACACGAAATTCCGAACATGCCGGAAGAAGAACGGGCTGCTCTCGAGGATTTCGCACTCGCCGCTTTGAACATTCTGGTTGGCAACCGTGGCGATGCACGCCTGCCCGGGCAGGCGATCAGCTTCGATCAGCCGCTGGTTGACGCCGGTCTTGATCCAAAAGAAGTAATGACCGCGCTGCAGGAAGAGTTCAAGGTGGCTCCGCCACCCAAGACTGAACAACAGCCGTTGTTCCAGAGCTATGTGATACCTAACCTGCAGAGAGTCGGGCTGATTACCGAGCGAATGAAGCCCAAATACATCGAGGCAGGTTTCATGGGGCCGGCGAAAGCTGCCTGATCTATGAGTTGAACGTTTTCCAACTTTCCACGCTACCTTCGGGTAGCGTGGCTTTTTCCTGCCTTATCCTCCTCATCTTGCGACTGCGTGGGACCACCACGTATCCTCAGCAACTCGCTCAGCAAGCTGGTACTTGGCAATGCCGACTCTGCGATCCCTGTTCCGCAATTCGTGGATCCCACAGTTCAGAAGCCGCTGGATGTTCTAAGCAATTGATCAGAATCAACCTGATCAGCCTGCTTCCATCATAGCTTCAACCCATGTCCGCAGTTGGTGTCGTAGCGACGTGGCTCAGACACAGACACGCGTGACGATGGATCAGAACCATCGTAAAGAATGACAAGACATATCGGAGAAGCCGGTGAACCAGAATAAAAGAAAATTCCATTACAGCGTGGCTAAGGTCCTGCACTGGATCGCAGTCTTCCTGATCGGATTTAATCTTCTATCCGCATGGAAACTCGGTAGCTTTTCTCAGGACATCAAGGAAGTTCTGGTCATGATTCATTCGGGAGTGGGAGTGACCGTATTCTTCCTGATGCTGTTTCGCTGGTGGTGGCGCAGAAGCAGGAACCTGTACACCCCGCCTGGGTGGTACAAGAGACCTTCCATGCTGCTCCAGTGGATATTTTATCCTCTGGTTCTTGTGCAGGTTTTAGTTGGCGTTCTGCAGGCAGTCTATATTGATTACCCGGTGCTGGCGTTTGGATTCATCGATTTTTCGACCCTGGCTTCCGCGGATTCGGTGAAGCGGGAATTGCTGCTTAATATTCATATCGCTATTGCTGTAGTGCTGATAGTCATGATCATTGCCCACGGTATGGAGCGCTATAAGAAAATTTTCACATAACCCGGACAGCAACTGAGGAAATCGGCAATGGCTAAATATTACGTTGGTCTGGTGCTAGTCTTCGGTCTGGTTCTTCTTTACATTTTTCTCAACGATCCTTGCAGCAACAGGCTTCGCGTTGATTTTCTCGAAAAGCACCCGGACTATGAAATTCTGTTTTCCGGAGCTGGAGCGGATACTCCCGAGAATTCGCTGAACCATGTGAACTGTCACATCCGTTACCGTACGTCTGAAGGTATCGGCACCTATGAAGATATCTGGGTGTATGAGAATTCAGGCGATGGCTGGAAATTTGCCGGAATCCGGGAATCCCGGAGATTGATCGAGTAAGCGGAGTCACCTGGTGGAAGTACCAGGATGATCACGGACGTTGAGCTCTGTTGAGAACGAAAATGGCATTTGTTGTTACTGAAAACTGTATTAACTGTAAACATGCGCATTGCGCGGAAGTCTGCCCGGCCAACTGCTTTCACGAAGGGCCAAACTTCCTGGTGATAGATCCCGATCGCTGTATCGATTGCGCGATCTGTCCCCCGAACTGTCCGGTAGATGCCATCCGCGAAGACCGCAACGTGCCACCCGATCAGCGCGCGTTCATCAGATTGAATGCGCAGCTGTCTGCAATCTGGCCGCTAATCACGAAAAGACGCCCACCTGCCCCGGACAGCGAGGAGTGGGACGGCGTTCCGGATAAACTGAAACTGCTGGAGAAGCCTTGAGGTTTTCTGAACACCAGCCCGGCGGCTGGTGGATTTTTGCGGGAAAATCCGGGTCTCAGAAGATGTGAGGTTTTGTCCGCTGACCCTGCTCGTCGTAGTATTCCCAGGCACCAACCTGAGTACCATCCCGATAGCAGCCTGATTTGCCGATCTGGCCGTTTTCGTAGTAGAAAATCCACTCACCGTTTCTGTGGCCATCGCTGTAGTTACCGGCTCTCATCAACTGACCGTTTGAATAGTAAGCTCGGAACGGGCCACTGAGTTTGAGATCCCGATAGAATCCCTGCTCCTGCACTCGACCATTCTCGTAGTAGGTTTCGAAGGGCCCTTCCAGTTCTCCCTGTCGATACATCAGCTTTTCGTTCAGCTGACCGTTGTAGTAGTACCTCTTGAAAAGTCCGTGGGGGACACCGTTTATGGAGGTCCCTTTGACTTTCAGCTGACCGTTTGTGTAGAACGTCTCCCAGCTGCCATGACGTTTACCGTCCTTGTAAGTCCCGCTGAATTCGAGTTGACCGTTGGCGTAATAGATTTCCCAGGGTCCGTCCTTTCTTCCGTTCTTAAGGTTGCCATTGCTGTATTTCTGACCGATCTGCTGGCCCCATTCCCAGGAAGGTCCTTCAGGCAGCAGGCTCAGACGACGCAGCAGCGCGTCCAGTTTGTCTCTCACGTTACTGAAGAAAGGTCTCATCGATCGCTTTCCACCATCTATCCCGCCGTAGTCTGTTCCTATCGCTTCACACCGGCTTTGTAGGCCCCGGACTCAAGCAGCGTTCCTTCTTCGTCGTACAGCGCATAGGGGCCATTGAGGGCGCCGTTTTTGAAAGTACCTTTCATTTTCAACTGGCCGTTCTCGTGAAAGGACTCGTAGGGACCAGTCTTGATGCCTTCTTCGTAGTGTTCCTTCGCAGCCAGAATTCCATTCGGCAGGTACACTTCCAGCAATCCCTCCCGCCGGTCGTTGACATATTCACCGCAGGTTTTTAACTGACCGTTTTCGTGGTAGTAGCGCTGACTGCCGTTGAGCTGTCCGTTTCGATAGGTGCCTTCAAAAGCCAGTTGGCCGTTTTCCTGGTATTCGATCCATGATCCTTCCCTCATACCGGCAAGGAATGTTCCCCTGGATTGCAGCTGGCCGTCTTCGAAATAGGATTCATACGGTCCGTCACGCAGATCGTTTTTGTGACGACCCCGGGAGCGAAGCTGACCATTCAGATAGTAGACTTCAAACGGTCCGTCGCGTCGGTCATTGCAGGTGCTTCCTCTGAATCTGAGCTGACCGTTCAGGTGGTAAAGTTCCCAGGGGCCGGTTCTGCAACCCTCTACCCAGGTTTGCCGTTCCCGAATCCCGCCGTTTTCGAATCGCCACTCCTGCGGCCCATCCATCACACCCTCGGTATACCGGCCGCTGAAGGTAACCTGGCCGGATTCCGAGTAATGTAGCCACTCACCGTTCATCAGCCCGTTCTTCAACTCGCCAGCCGATTGCAGGGCTCCGTTGTCGAAGTGCGTTTCGCAGTGGCCATCGCGCTGATGCCCGGTTTCATCCTGCTGAGACTGTTTTGCGCCGTTGTCGGGGGCACTCTGAACTTCCTGAGAAGTCTGCTCTTCCCCCTGTCTGCGAAACCGTCTGAACCATGATCGTGTAACACTGCTCATTCTTTCTTTATGCGCTGCACTTTTGTGCGCCATACCTTTGTGCGCTGTACCTTTAAATGCGCTTTACCTCCGTGCAGTTTACGCGGGAAGCCGGATACTCATGGTGGATAGCTTACCTTTCGAGACGGATCGGGAAAATACGATTCTGGAAAAACTGGTTCGGTAGTGTTACGTAGGCCGCATGCACTACGTACTAACACGTATTTACCTGGGCTGGGCTCCTGTCTAGTTTCTGTCCGACAAGGGTTCCTCGGGGCCGGTTATGCGTAGTTCCTACTCAGAAGAGATGTTCGAAAAGTCGATCTGTGTGGTCGTGGCGGGTGAAGATGGCCGGGTAATTGCCCAGAACCGGCCCGCCCGGGCGCTACTCGGTTCGGGCACCGGAAAATTCTGCTGGGACGTCGTCGGAAACCTGCCTGATGCGGAACAGCTGCCCTGCGAGAAGGGCTGTGTGATGGAGCTTCTGGCGAGGGGCATGGACACAGCCCAGCACACCGAGTTCAAGGTGTGCGGAGTTCGACATGAACTCACCTGCGTTGCCGTTGATGGTGCTGCGATCTGTCTGCTGGGGCAGATGGGCAGAGACGCCAAGGCCCTGTGGAGAACCCTCAGCCCCAGGGAACAGGAAATCCTTCTGATGCTGGCCAATGGCGAGACGAACCCTGTCATGGCGGAGCGTCTGGGCCTGAGTCAGTCAACCGTTCGTACCCATGTGGAACGAATGCGCAGTAAACTTTGCGTTAACACCCGTGCCGCCATGGTGGCCGAAGGCTTCCGTCTCGGCTACCTCTCCTGATCTATTTGCTCTAAATCAAATTTCGGCCTGAATCCAGATCTGTGTCGGTCATATGACGGACGCAGTGATCACTTGCATGCATTCAGACTGGCTTGCATCAACAGTTTGGTTGAGTAGCGAGGAGAGTTTCACATGGCGACAGCAACAAACGGCACGAACATTGCCCTTGTTCTTCTGAACAAGCGGTACTGGTTCGCGCATTTTCTGATAGTTTCTGCAATCTGCATCGCTGGCCTGATCTATCTGGGCGGAGCGACATACATGGGGGCCCCACCGCTGGTGGATTACGTGTCTCCATCGGGACAGACCGTCATTTCCCAGGAACAGATCCAGCGTGGGCAGAAAATCTTTCATACCCGCGGTCTGATGAGCTACGGCTCGTTCTGGGGCGACGGGGCTGAACGTGGACCGGACTTCACCGCAGATGCCCTGCATCGCACCGTGGTGTCCATGCGTTCGCATTACAAGGACGAGCTGGAATCCGAGGCTGGGCCCGGGTCGCTCAGCGAGTACCACCAGGACGCGATCGCGGCCAGGGTGATGCGCGAAGTCCACAACAACACCTACGACGAACAGGAAGGTGTTATCGAGCTCAACGAAGCTCAGGTCGTGGCGTTCAAAGATCTCACTGAACATTACACCAGTATGTTCACCGACTCGACCTACCACGAGTCATTCGAGCCGTCCGGCCTGATCTCCGATCCCCAGGAACTCAGGGATCTGTCTGCGTTCTTCTTCTGGGGTGGCTGGGTGTCTGCTGCGAACCGTCCGGGGGAGACCTACAGCTACACCCACAACTGGCCCGGAGATAAGGACGCCGGTAACACACCAACAGAAGCCACCTTCTTCTGGAGCGTGTTTTCGATATTCGCGCTGTTTGTCGGTATCGGGGCGGTGCTCTACGTCTATGGCCAGATGAGGGAGCAGCCCGTCGACGTCTTCGAAGGTACCAGCGGCAACGGCAACGGCATGTCGCTGACAACCTACGACCTGGAAAACGAACACGTCCGGCCGACTCAGAAAGCGACATACAAGTTCTTTGCTCTGGCGATGGTGGTGTTCGGAATTCAGATAATCGGCGGTATCCTCGGTGCGTTCGACTTTGTGCGTCCGTTCGGCATATCGATGAATGACATCATTCCCTTCACGGTCGCCCGCAGCTACCACACGCTGCTGCAGATCTACTGGTTCTTCATGTGCTGGGTCGGTTACACGATCTTCTTCCTGCCCAGGATCTCGAAAGTACCAAGTGGTCAGCTGTTCCTGATCAACCTGCTATTTGCTCTCTGCATCGTTACCGGTGTAGGCGCCGTTGTCGGCATCTACCTCAGCATGACCGGAAGGATCTCGGGCGACATGGCTTACTGGTTCGGCGCTCAGGGCTGGGAGTTCCTGGAACTGGGAAGAGCATTCCAGTTCACACTGCTGACTTCGTTCGGCCTGTGGATCCTGATCATCTACCGCGCTGTGAAGCCCTGGCTTACCAGGAAAAACATCTGGTCGGTACCTTCCTGGCTGCTTTATGGCAGCGGCATCATGGTCATGTTCCTGTTCTTCGGCCTGATGATTCAGCCGGAAATGAACTTCGCGATCTCCGACTACTGGCGCTGGATGGTGGTGCACATGTGGGTCGAGGTCACCTTCGAGGTGTTCACGACTGTCATCATCGGCTACATGCTGGTGCAGATGGGCCTCATCACCCGCCTGATGGCAGAACGGGTGATCTTCCTGGCTGTCATGTTGTTCCTGATTACCGCCACTATCGGTATCTCGCACAACTTCTACTGGATCGCCAAGCCGACGGGCATCATCGCCCTGGGTAGTGTGTTCTCGACACTGCAGGTGCTTCCCCTGCTCCTGCTGACGCTGGATGCATGGCAGATGCGCCAGGAAGGCTTCACGGCCGGCCGCAATGTGAGTGAGGGCCGACAGACCTTCATCATGGAAGGCGTCTGGCTGTATATCCTCGGCGTGAACTTCTGGAACATCTTCGGTGCAGGTGTGTTCGGCTCGGTGATCAACCTGCCGATCGTCAACTACTACGAGCATGCTACCTACCTCACCGGTAACCATGCCCACGCGGCCATGTTCGGTGTGAAGGGCAACATCGCCATCGGCGGAATGCTGTTCTGTCTGATGCACATGTTCCATAAAGAGGCCTGGAATCCGAAGCTGATCCGGGTGTCCTTCTGGTCACTCAACATCGGTCTTGCGCTGATGATGTTCCTGGATCTGTTCCCGGTAGGCCTGTACCAGACCTGGGTAGCCTTCACCGACGGCACCTGGTACGCCCGGTCGCGTGAAGTCATCGGTGGGCCGGTGTTCGTCACCCTTACCACGTTCCGGACCCTGGGTGGTGCAGTCTTCGTACTCGGCGGCCTGTTGCCCCTCATCTGGTTTGTCCTGTCCAGAGGCACCAAAATGCGCCTCAAGGAAGAAGAGGTCGAACAGGGGGAATGGACTGTCTACGAAAACGACTGGGCTGAACAGAATGATCCGGCACTGGGAGGCTGATCGGACGAAGTGACATCCGTCAGGACCGGCCAGCACCGCTTACGTAACAGTGAGCGGAGCTGGCCGGGCCACTCCAGACCCCCCTCTCTCCGGATAAAGCCTGTGAAATTGACCTGTCCAGAACAGCGGGTCTGAACGAAGACAAGCTATGGGAGATCATGTAATGAAGGACACACGAAATTCGCTCAAGCAGTCCATCCTCTACATCATTGCGCTGCTGCTGTGTTCGCTGGCGATCGTGTCGGTCGAAGCAAATACAATGGAAATCCGGCCGGACACAACACCCGAGAAATCGGGCAAACTCAGCATATCTGTGAGTGGTGCGTCCGCGGGAATCACGACTGACTATTTCGAGCAGGCACTCTCGGAGTCCATTGTCAGCAGTGGCATCTTTCCCAGTGTCTCCAGTCCCAGGGAAGAAGACATCGTTATGCCGATGATCGGTGCAAAAGGAACTTTCTCGAGTGTCGTGGAGGAAAGTGACGCTCCCTACGAACTGGAAGTCCGCATAGTTAAAATTGATGCACCCTCATTCAGCATCCGGATGGATGTAGGAATGGATGTCGTGTGGGAACTCCGTGACAGGACAAACAACACGACAGTGCTGCAGGAAAACATCCATTCAAGCTACAGAGGCGGCGCCTTCGAAGGCGGTTTTAACGGAGCCAGCAGGGTCCGCGCGGCCGTTGAAGGTGCGACCCGGGAAAACATCCGCATCGGAATAGAGAAGCTCGCCTCTCTGGAACTCGCGACGAACGACTGAACCCGCCCCGATCCGCACTGCGCCTGTCTCCGCAAGACCCGGCGGCAGTGGCTCAATCAACGCGTATTCGAATTCGACATCTCGCTCTGTCCGCCAGCTGCGGCGGCATTCGATCAGCGAATGGAGCTGCAGGTTAGCCGGCGATCAGCGAATGGAGCTGCAGGTTAACCGGGTTTTACGATCGCAAGAAACCAGAGTACCGGAATGGTTATTCGCACGATCGGAGATACGATCTTAAAAAAACGCACCTGATCCGCACGCATCTTCTTATAGCCCTCAGGATCCTCTTCCTTACGCGCTTCCGCGTGGGCGCTGTAGTAGTGGCTGAACCAGATGTCGTAGGCTTCGAGCGGCACATAGATAATGATGATGATCGACAGCTTGAGAATGATCCACGTATGTCCAAGAGTCCATCCGCTGGCAAGGAACAGCAACGGGCCCGTAATCAGCAGCACCGGCCAGGCGATGTGTTCCAGTACGATCAGCTTGTCGATCTGATCCCAGGACCACCACATGCGTCTCTCAAGCTCAGCATTAGCGGGATCCGCCGCATGGTCCCGCATGGCCCTCTTAACGTAGACCGTGAACGCCGGCGGTACTGCCAGCCCCCACAGAAAAGCGAAAAACACGTGGACAAACTTGATATAGAGGAAGTTACTCGAAATGAACGCAGTAAGCCCTTCCATCGCCGCTCCTCAGACTCGGTTTCGACAGAGGGCTGAACAACCCGCACTCCATCCATTCAGCCTAATAAAAATTCAGCACTACCACCCGATGTAGACAAATGATTCAATTAGCCTTTCACCCTCACCGGGAAGACCTCATGCTGAAAGTGCATCAGAGAATTGTGGTCCTGAATATCATCTGCTTCGCCATCTTTCTGGTGCTCGCTGCTGCCATACTGATGCGATAGCTGAAGAAGCTCAGTTCAAGGCGCGCAATGTCTCTTGCCAGCCGGAGAGCGGCAGCCTCAGCGGCAGCCGCTGCCGGCACGATCCTCAGTCAGAGTGGTTTTCCGTTTGCTTTGATGCCCTGTGCATTCACCGGCGGCTCTACATAGGAGTTGCCAGCGCGCACATTGGCGCAGAATTCCAGCATGGCACCATCGGGATCGAAGAAGTAAAACGACCGTATCCAGGTGTCATCATCGACGTCTTCCGTAACACGATCGACCCCGGGCTTGGTCTCAACGTCGGCGTGGTTCACGATCTCTGTGCAGTCAACGCCCTTCGACACGAGCGCGTCGCGATAGGCTTCTATCTTGTCAAGCGGGCAGTGGAATGCCACGTGGTTCATCGATCCGTGTGCCGATGAAATACTTTCACCCTGCCGTACAAGCCCACCGGCCGATGCAATGCCGGGTGCCGCCTTCGGTGCGTCGCGGAACCAGAAAAACGCCAGCAGATTTCCGCCACCCATATCAAAGAAAAAGTGTTGACCGTAGCTGCCGCCAAGATCAAACCCCTTGACGAGTTTCATATTCATGATGTTGGTGTAGAAATCCACAGTCTTTTCCATATCCCGGCTTACCAGCGCCAGGTGGTGTACTCCGCTGTACTCAATCTCAGTAGCTGCCTTGTTCATTATCCTGCCTCCGCAGATTCATCCGAATTAGGGACTTGAGACATCTCACAAACCCGAGAGTCAATATGGTTGACTCTCGGGTTTTTTGTCAAGTCGAGTGTTGCAGCGGGAACTGTTTCTGCAGCCAGCCTGCAGATCGCGGAATGCGTCGTTTCGCAGCTGTTTGGGTGCCTGTCTGCCAGGCGCCAGAGGGATTGCAGGGTAAGGTGCAGTCAGGCGCCGGGTGGCAGCCGATTGAACCAGGGTGCAGCCAGCTCCAGTTGCCTGGCCAGCTTCAACAGGGTCAGCTCCTCTCCACAGCGCGCCACGAATTGAACACCCACCGGCAGGCCCTCTCTGGTCCAGTGCAGCGGCAGCGATATGGCCGGCTGGCCGGTGGCGTTCTGGAGATTGGTGTATCCCCAGAAATTTGCAAAGCGCTCGTTGAAGCGCTCCGGGTTGTAGTTGACCGTGTCGAGCCAGCCCACGGCAACTGGCGGAGATATCAGTACCGGCGTGAGCATCAGATCCCAGTGCTGATGAAACTTCGCGGTCGACCGGCCAGTCTGATGGATGATCTGAACAGCCTTCGCATAGTCCTCCGCACTGAGCGACATGCCATACGCACGCATTCTGCGCGTGTGCGGCTCGATGTCCGTGTCTTTCAGGTTCCGGGCCAGCGCTTCCAGGCGGGTGTTCACGTTGAGAGCAATGTTGCTCGCAACCAGGGTGGAAATGGCTCTGCCCAGACGCTCCCGGTCGAACTCCGGTGATGCTTCGCTCAGCTGGTGACCGAGGTCTTCGCAGAGACTGGCCGCGACTTTCACTGCCTTAATGCATTCCGGATGGGTTTCCTGACCGGTGAGCGCGTGCAGATCCACCGCGATCCTGAGCTGTGCGGGCGCTTCAAGGTGATCGTTCAGATAAGAGCCGGAAAATGCCGGAGCTGCATACGGATCCCCAGGCTCCGGACCGTGTACGGCATCAAGAAATGCGGCGCTGTCACGTACCGTGCGGGAAACCACGTGACCGGTGGACATGCCGTTCCAGCCTTCCCCCAGGTCAGGCCCCTGCGGGTTACGCGCTCGGGTTGGTTTCAGCCCGACCAGACCACAGCAGGAAGCGGGAATCCGAATGGAGCCACCGCCGTCCGTGGCATGAGCCGCGGGCAGCCAGCCATCGGCGACCGCGGCAGCGGCACCACCGGAAGAACCGCCGGGAGTGCGGCTGGTTTTCCAGGGGTTACGGGCAGGGCCGAAAAGTGCGGGCTCTGTGGCGACGTTCAGGCCGAATTCGGGGGTGTTTGTCTTGCCGAATATCACCAGGCCGGCGTTTCTGAAACGGCGGACGATCGTGGCGTCGTGGTCCGGGATGTGATCCGCATACAGGCGGCTGCCGTATGTGCATGGCACATCCTGAATGTAGACCAGGTCTTTCACCAGAAAAGGCACGCCGCTGATCGGCGACCCGGGAAGCGGGCTGCTGGCAGTCTTACGGGCTGCATCCTCGAAAAACTGTGTTACAGCGTTGAGGTCTCCGTTTCTGAGGCGGGCTCTGTCGAGCGCGGATTCCAGCAGTTCCAGGGCAGTGGTTTCCCCGTTGCGGACGAGTTCAGCCAGCCCGACGGCGTCGTAATCCCGGTATTCGTTCTGCATGCGTATTATTCCTGCCTGGACCTCAGTCTAGGATTAATCTCCAGCCGTGGAAACTCCGGTGTGTGCAATCGCGAATGCGACGCATACCTGCAGAAAAAAAAGCCGAGCGCCGCTCAACCGCGGATGGATAAAGTCAACCCATCGCCTCGGACTCACCCCGTCCATCAGCCTGCAATCTGATCTGAATCAATTTCCCCTTCCGCAAAGAGCGGAAGTGCGGTCAACAGGTCAGCTCAAAGCGGCGGGCGCATGGGCTGGTTGACGGAGAGGTGCTGTTCAATAAAAACGCTCGCCGCGGGTGTTCAGCAGTATTTGCTCCCATTGCATGCGCCCGCACCTGTCACCGGACCGTGCCGCTCGCTCCAGCGCAGCTACCTCGTTATCCTTGCTGTCTGCTCGACAACACCGGGTTCGATTCGTGTCGGCCGATTTGTCTCGAATTTCCTGTAACTCAAGGATCTGTATATGAAAACACGCGCAGCCGTCGCTCATGCACCCGGCGAGCCCCTGGTCGTTGAAACCGTCGAACTGCAGGGCCCGAAAGCCGGCGAAGTTCTGGTCGAGGTCAAGGCTACCGGTATTTGTCATACCGATGCCTTCACCCTGTCCGGGGAGGACCCGGAAGGTATCTTTCCATCCATCCTTGGTCATGAAGGAGCCGGCGTGGCGGTGGATGTGGGGCCAGGGGTAACCAGCCTGAAAAAAGGCGATCACGTGATTCCGTTGTACACGCCTGAATGCCGCGAGTGCGAGTACTGTCTCAACCCGAAAACCAACCTGTGCCAGGCGATCCGCAGTACCCAGGGGCAGGGCCTGATGCCGGATGGCAGCAGCCGATTTTCAATCGGCGGAGAAACCCTCTACCACTACATGGGCTGCTCGACTTTTTCGAACTACACCGTGTTACCGGAAATCGCGCTGGCGAAGATCCGCGAGGACGCACCGTTCGACAAGGTCTGCTACATCGGCTGTGGCATCACCACCGGTATCGGTGCAGTGATCTACACCGCCAAGGTGGAAGTCGGCGCGAGGGTGGTGGTGTTCGGCCTTGGCGGCATCGGCCTGAATGTGGTCCAGGGCGCGCGACTGGCTGGTGCCGACATGATCATCGGGGTTGATCTCAATCCGGCACGCGAAGGACTGGCACGCAAATTCGGCATGACCCATTTTGTCAACCCGCAAGAGGTTGACGGCGATCTGGTGCCGTATCTGGTCAGCCTGACCAGAGGCGGCGCCGACTACAGTTTCGAGTGTATCGGCAATGTGGACGTGATGCGGCAGGCGCTTGAATGCTGCCACAAGGGCTGGGGAACATCAGTGATCATTGGTGTGGCGCCGGCCGGCGCCGAAATTGCCACCCGCCCGTTCCAGCTGGTCACCGGCCGCAACTGGCGCGGCAGTGCCTTTGGCGGCGCACGCGGGCGCAGTGATGTGCCACGCATCGTCGACTGGTACATGGAAGGCAAGATCATCATTGATGACCTGATCACCCATACCATGCCGCTGGAACGCATCAACGAAGGATTCGATCTGATGCACAGTGGAGAATCGATCCGCAGCGTGGTGGTTTACTGATGACCCCGGGACGTGATCGAACCGGCTATCGCGCCGGGGACACGATGGCAAGCTGTTTGCGGCGCCCGGCTATGAACAGCCCAGGAATCAGAGTAATCATGGTGACTGCAGTGACGAACACGAAGGCGTCCCGATAGGTCAGCACACTGCTCTGAAACTGCACCGCGTTCACGACGAAACCGAAAGACGCCTCGAATCCCTGGTAGCCGTCGATGCCCAGAGCGCGCAGATCCTGCATTCCGAGCCGCATCAATTCCATCGTCGTTGAGTTATCCCAGCTCTGGGTGCTGTTCAGTTCGTTGAGATGTGCCGCGCTCTGCGACTGCATGGTCAGCGAAATGAAGCTGATGCCAAACGCCCCGCCGAGCTGGCGCAGGAAGTTGATCGCGCCGGATCCATGGGGAATCAGCTCCAGCGGCAGCGGATTGATTGCGGCGGCGTTCAGGCTCGGAAAGATGCAGGCGAGCCCCACTCTGCCGAGCGAATACCACAGCAGCATGGTGACCGCCGGTGTGTAGTTGTCCGCGGACATCATCGGCAGATTAGACACCGCGAAGAGCACGAGTCCGATGAGGATCATGGCCCGATGTGAAAACGCATCCGCCAGTCGGCCTGCCAGCGGGAACAGCGCAGCCATTACCAGGCCGGCGGGCGCCATCAGCACGCCAGCATCGGTGGCAATGAGCTGGGAGACCTGCTGCAGAAACAGCGGCAGTACATAGGTGGAACCGTACAGTCCGATACCGACGGTGAAGGTAACAAGTGCGGCAGCCACGAATCGCGCATTGAGGAACAGCCGCAGTTCCACCAGGGGCTCTGCTGTACGGGCTTCCCAGAGGATCCACGCTGCGAGGCTGGAGAATCCCAGCGCGAAGCTCGAAAGCGCAAATCGATCGTACCAGCCTTCTTTCTGAACCTCGGTGAGGCCGATGAGGAATGCGGGAATGAACACGGCGCACAGCAGTGCGCCGAGCCAGTCGAAGTCCGGGCGAGCACCTGTTGTTTCGCGGGCAGGAAAAAACATGCGCGCCAGGGGCAGGCTTAAGACCACGAACGGTACTGCGGCCAGAAACACCCAGCGCCAGGAGAGGTGATCAACCAGGTAGCCACCGAGCGTCGGACCGAGCGCCGGCGCAAGGATTGTGCCCACCCCCATGATCCCCATGGCAAAACCGCGCTGCTGGATCGGAAACACCTGTGCGGTTACCACCATCGATATCGGCATGGAAAGCCCGGCTGCTGCACCCTGGATGACGCGCGCGATCAGAAGGATTTCCATGCTTTCCGCAATCGCGCCCATGGCGGAGGCGGCAAGGAAGACCACCATCGCACCAACGTAGGTGGCAGCAATGCCGTAGGCACGTATGAACCACGCGGTCATGAGCATCGTCACAGTACCGGCGGCGAGAAACGAGGTCGCCAGCCATTGCGCTTCTTCGAGGGTCATACCCAGCGCGCCCATGATGTCCGGAATGGCGATGTTCACGATGGTAGAAGTGAGCAGAGTAGCGAAGGAGCCGATCATGCCGACCAGCGAAGCCCACCAGCGGTAGTTGCTGCCATACTGCCTGTAGAGAGTCACGAATCCGGGACTGGCCTGCACGCCGTCCGGTAGACGTACAGGTCGCTGATGGTCGCTCATGCTGCCCGCGGGATCTTCACTTCCACCATCAGACCGGGTTTCAGCTTTGGATCGGACTCTTTCAGATCAATCTGAATCTCGACTCTCTGGGTGCTCTTGGTGAAGTTTCCGCTCGGATTCGGATTCGGCATCAGCGCAAACTGGCTCGTTGCGGCACCGCCAATTCTGCTCACCACACCGTGGTGTGTTTCATCAGGGTAGGCGTCCACAACGATCCTGACCTCGCTGCCAAGTTCGATGTAGCGCAGATCGGTCTCTTTGACATTGGCCTTTACCCAGATCCGGCTCGGATCGTGCATCATCAGTACGCGCTGACCCTGTGCCACATACTCGCCGGGATCAACGAACAGTTCGTCGATCACACCCTTCGAAGGGCTCGAAATCACGTGATAGTCGAGTTCGGCCTGTGCCTGTTCGAGCTTGCGCAGGGCCTGCTCGCGCTCGTTGAGCAGACGTGCGAGATCGGCGTTGAGCACATTGATCTCTTCGCGCCCGGACTTCGCCTCGGCCAGCTGCGCTGCTGCGTTCGCAACCTGTGCATCATATCTGCGTGCCTGCTGTTCGGCATTTCGAAACGCATTGCGATCCGCTTCGAATTCCTGCTGAGAAATCAGATTCCGTTCGCGCAGCGGTCCTGCGCGCTGCCACTCGGCAGACGCGATCTCGAGGTCACCCCTTGCCGCCATTTGTTCCGACAGTGCCGCCTCATACCTTGCAGACGCCGCGTCGATGCTGCTGTCGCTGC
This sequence comes from Pseudomonadales bacterium, assembly GCA_041395945.1. NCBI lineage: Bacteria > Pseudomonadati > Pseudomonadota > Gammaproteobacteria > Pseudomonadales > Pseudomonadales bacterium. The sequence goes on along the minus strand of JAWKZN010000003.1, from coordinate 68,297 downwards.
GGAGACCGACGAGTACGATTCGCGCGCGTATCGCATCGATCGATGCATCCAGCACCGCAACCCCGCTTTCGAGTTCCCGCAGATGGGCACTGGCGCTGCGGTCATCGATACGAAGCAGGAGCCCACCCCGTTCCACCTGGTCGGCCTCGCTGACCGGTATCTCGACGACCCAGCCGGGTACACGACTGGAGAGCAGCAGCATGTCCGAGGAAATGCGTGCATCGAGAATGTAGACGTTGTGGATGCGGTCGTAGAACCACCAGGCGCCCCAGATGACCGCAGCACCCGTGATCACCGCGACGAACAGGTTGGATGCACTGATCCGGCGTCTGTGTACGGGGTCGGTGCCCGTGGTCGGATCTGAGGTATTCGTTGGCCGGGCGCGCTCACCCTTGGGATCGACGAGATTCTCGGCCGGCGACATACACTACCTCCGTTCAGGATAATACGCGCAGTCACGGGCACGAGGTAGGCCGGAACGCAGACTCTCAAATTCCTGCGTGCTCATCCGCATTTGTGTCAGAGACCCGGGATTCCTGCCATGCCGGCCACTGTCGGTTCCGCCATGGAAATTCTGCAGACGATCTCTGATATCCATTCGCAATGGCGAAGCGGCCTGGCGAATCTCCCGTATTAGCGTTGAACTGACTGCCAGCTTGACAGCCCCGAGCCACCGTGAACAATCGACCCATGGAGTGGGTTGCGACGGCCAGGTCAACTGCGGCTCTTCTCGTTGCCGTGCTGATGGGGTCGATGAATGCTCCAGCGGCGTCTGCGGCCAGCCCGGCTGCCTTTCCCGTCTATCAGTTCCCGGAGTTCAGCCTGAGCATGTCGGCGGCCGACGCGCGTGCATGGGCCCGCGAGCATGATTTCGTCGAGATCGCGGGCACCGAACCCGAGCAGGAAGCCTGGGAGCGCGTCCATGCCAACAGCTACCGTCAGCTGATCCAGTTCATTCCGGCGGCCCGGGGGCTGAGCCAGTTGCTGCTTACGCAGGACAACGTGGTCGGCACCAGCCGCACCCTGGCACGCCAGATCGTCACCCGCTACGGCGAGCCATCCCAGACCGAAGATCTGGGCAACACCACACGGCTGACCTACGCCTATCCCCATTCGGTACCCGCCCGGCGGGTATTCATCACTGGTCCCAACCGGCTGATAATGGGCCTGATCACCGAAGAGCAGCTTGCCCTGGCCCACAGCGCGGCGGTGGCCGCGCAGGCCTCGCTGGCCACGGATGCTGGAACAGACGCTGCGCCTGGAAGCGGTTCCCTGCTTCCGGTATGGGCCTGGTTCAGCGGTGTCGTTATGGCCTGCTTTGTTGCGCTGATCGCTCTGGTGACGCTGCTGCCTGCGCATCCTGGTGGAAAGTTGCGGAGCTGGTTGCGCCGTCTGGGGGAGGCCCTGCTCGGTTTCCTCAGCTATACCACCCTGTCGCTCTTCACCATGGCCATGGGCATTCTCATTTATCCCCTGTTCATCGTCTCGGGTTGCGGTGCGGGCGTGTTCGCCCTGGAGCAGGGGACAAGCTGGTTCTGGGTCGTGCCCTGGCTGATCGGAGTGGCCTGTACAGTGCGCTCTGATGAGGAAAGCGGCATCCTCAATCTCGTCGTGGCGAATGGTTTTTTCCTGCTTGCGCTGTTCGGTCCGATGCTGGAACTGGCCTGGTCCGCTAACCTGGCACCGTCATGACCGGGTTCCCTGAGGGAAGTTACGCTGCAGCGCCGGGCTTCATACTGCGCTGTGCGCCAGCTCGGCGCGGACAACGTAGTCGCCGAAACCTTCGCCAGCCTGGCGGTGTTGGGCGAAGCGGCTGAACATCCCGTCCAGCACGTCCAGAATCCGGGTCTCGCTGAGATTCTCGCGGTACAGCACGTTGAGCCGATCGCCCACCCGGTTGCCGCCGAGCATCAGGTTGTAGCGGCCGGGCGCTTTCCCCACCAGGGCAATTTCAGCCACGTAGGGGCGGGCACAGCCGTTCGGGCAGCCGGTGATGCGTATGTTCAGCGGTTCGTCCGCCAGGCCGTAACGTTCCAGCAGTTCGCCGACCCGGCTCAGAAAGTCGGGCAGGTAGCGTTCAGCTTCTGCCATGGCCAGCCCGCAGGTGGGCAGGGCCACGCAAGCCATGGCGTCGCGCTGGAACTGTCGCAGATCTGCGCCGGCGTCCAGGCCATGGCGTTGCGCAAGCGCTTCGATGGCGGCCCTGTCCGCTTCGGCGACACCGGCAATGATCAGATTCTGGTTCGGCGTGAAACGGAATTCGCCGCGGTGCACCCGGGCCAGCTCACGCATGCCGGTGAGCAGTTGTCGATCAGGGTGATCGATGATGCGTCCGCTGGGAATGAACAGAGTCAGGTGCCAGCGGCCTTCCGGGTCCTGCTGCCAGCCGAAGCGGTCGCCGTTGTGGTGGAACTTGTACGGCAGCACCGGGCCGAGCGTGAAATCCAGGCGCGATTGCAGCTCCGCCTTGAACCAGTCCAGGCCATGATCGTCGATGGTGTACTTCAGGCGTGCGTGTTTGCGGTCACGGCGATCGCCGTAGTCGCGCTGCACACACATGATCTGCTCGGCCACGGTAACGGCCTGCTCGACGGTGCATGAACCCAGCAGCGTCGCCAGCCGGGGGTAGGTGGCAGGTTCGCCGTGGCTGGCACCCATGCCGCCGCCGGCGGCGACGTTGAAGCCGGTCAGCCGACCAGCGTGTTCGATTGCGATGAAGCCGACATCATGGGCGAACACATCGACGTCGTTCCACGGTGGAATGGCCACGGCGATCTTGAATTTGCGTGGCAGATAGGCGGGCCCGTAGACCGGCTCCTCGTCTACGGCAGGGCTCACGCGTCTGCCGTCCAGCCAGATCTCGTGGTAGGCGCCGGTCTGCGGCAGCAGGTGCTTCGACAGCCTCTCGGCGGTATTCAGGGCGGCGGCATGCACAGGGCTCGCTTCCGCCAGGGGCGTGCACATGACATTGCGATTGACGTCGCCGCAGGCGGCGAGGGTGGTCAACATCATTGCGTCGATGCGTTGCATGGTTGCCTTCATGTCGCGCTTCAGCACGCCATGAAACTGAAACGTCTGCCGGGTGGTTGCGCGGATCGCGCCATTGGCATGGTCGCGGGCCAGGGCGTCGAGCTGCAGCCATTGCCCGGTGCTCAGCACGCCGCCGGGAATGCGCGCGCGCACCATGAAGCCATAGGCGGGCTCCAGCTTCTGTCGGGTACGCTCCGCGCGTACGTCGCGATCATCCTGCAGATAGGTGCCGTGGAACTTGGTCAGCGTGGCGTCGTCCTCCGGAATCGACCCGGTGAGGGGGTCCGCCAGACTTTCGGCGATGGTGCCGCGCAGGTAGTTGCTGTTGCGCTTCACCACCTCCACGTGGGAGACGTCGGTGGACTGCGGGCCGCTGCTCACTTCAGTAGACGTCGCGCTGGTAGCGGTGGTCGTCCTTAAGTTTGCGCAGGTATTCCTCGGCGGCCTCGCGGTCGCGGCCGAGGCCCTGCCCGATCACATCCAGCAGCGCTTCGTGCACGTCGGGTGCCATGTGGTTGGCGTCGCCGCACAGGTACAGATGGGCGCCGCGCTCCAGCCAGTCGAACAGATCGGCGCCGCGCTCGCGGATACGATCCTGCACATAGACTTTGGCCTGCTGGTCGCGGGAAAACGCCACGTCGTGGCGCGTGAGCACACCCTCTCTGCGGAATCGAGCCCACTCGAGCTGATAGAGGAAGTCGCAGTTGAAATTGCGGTCGCCGAAGAACAGCCAGTTGTCGCCATCGGCGCCAGTGGCTTCGCGCTCCTCCAGAAAGGCCCGGAACGGGGCCACACCGGTGCCGGCGCCGATCATCACCACCGGTGCGGCGGCGTCTTCCGGTAACCGGAAGCGTGGATTGGCTGCGATGTAGACCGGTACCGTTTCGCCAGGCTCGGCCAGATAGTTGGAGGTACTGCCCAGATGCTCGCGTTCGAACGCCGTGTAGCGAACCACGCCAATGGTCACATGCACTTCGTCCGGATTGGCTTCGAGGCTCGAAGAAATGGAATACAGTCGCGGGGTCAGACGCTTGAGGGTATCCGTGAGTTCCTGGGCCGACATGGCCTGCGGATGATCGGTGAGTACGTCGATGATCTGGCGATCCGCCAGGTAGTCGTTGAACGCGGTGCGATCCTCGGCGCTGAGCAGGTTTTTCAGCGGCGCGATGTCGAACCTGTCCGCATAGCCCTGCACGAAGCTGCGACCCAGCAGGGTCAGCTCCAGTCGATGGGCCAGGGCACTTTCCAGGGTGGTTGCTTCGTCATCGATGCGCACCTCGGTGTCGCCGTGCAGATTCAGCAGATCGAGGAACTGGCTGACGAGTTGCGGCGGGTTGGTGGGCCACACCCCGAGGGCGTCGCCGGGCAGGTAGCTCAGACCGCTGCCTTCCAGGCTCAGCACCAGGTGGCGTACGTCCTTGCTGGAGCCACGGCCGGTAATTGGCTGGTTCTCCAGCACCGGGGCGTGAAACGGATCCTTGCGGCTGTGCTGGCGCCGATTGATGGGCACCAGACGCGGGGCGACTGTGCCGATGGCTTCCTCGGGGGCAGCGACTCCGGCGCGCTGCGTCTCCAGCTGCGTCTCTATATGGGCGAGCATCTGCCGCTGCCAGGCTTCGCTCAGTGACTCGAAATCGACGTCGCATTCGACCCGCGGCGCCAGCCGGCTTGCCCCCAGGGCCTGCAGACGGTCGTCGAGCTGACGGCCGGCCGTGCAGAAATCCTCGTAGCTGCTGTCACCCAGAGCCAGCACCGAATAGGACAGATGCTCCAGCCGCGGCGCGCGATCGCCGAGCACGAATTCGAAAAACGCTTCGGTGCCCTCCGGTGGTTCGCCGAGGCCGTGGGTGGCCACCACGAACAGCGCATGGGATTCCTTCTTCAACTGGGCGGGGCGAAAGTCAGCCAGATCCACCGCCCGGGCTTCTACGCCCAGCGCCTGAATCTGGCCCAGCAGTTCGCCGGCAATGCTGCGGCTGTTGCCCGTTTCCGTGGCGTAGAACAGGGTCCAGACGGGGGCAGGACTCGCCTGGGAAGCAGCCGCGACCTGACCGGCCGCCACGGGCGCCGCCGCCGCAACACCAGCCAGATAGCCACTGGCCCACCACAGCTGCTGCTGGTCGAGCTTACCGGCCAGACCGTTGAGATCGGCCACCAGGCGCTCGTCGAGCCCCTGCGGCGCGCCGCCGGGCAATGGAGATTTCTTCAGAACGGCTATGGACACTGTGGGTGCGAGCCCCGGTTTTACAGTGTGGCCAAGGTAACCATTGCCCGGGAATGACGGAAAGGCTGATTGGCTACAAGCAAATAACCCCGGGGCATAGGCAAACGCAACGGGTCAGCCGGCTATGGCGATGCAACATCCGCCGTGATGTGATCGAGCGCCTGGGCAAAGCGTCGCGGCAATTCGACCAGACCGTTCCCCGCGGTATCGAGCCGCTCCACGGCGACCTGGCACCAGGGGAGCAGATAACGCTCCGCGAGCCCGGAGCAGATCAGATCCTCCGAGCGCTCTACCGCTACCGACATCACCTCGCAGGCCACGGCCAGATGATCCGGTGGCAGCCGGACGTCACCGTATTGCAGGCCGAGCCAGGCCATGACCCGCATCCATTCTTCCCGGGTGCCGTCACCAGCCAGGTTCAGGCTGTGGTGGAGCAGCAGCGATACCGTCGGTGTGGGCGCGCCATGGTGGAAGGCGCTGTTGAAGGCCGGCTCCAGCACATCGGGCTCGCCAGGCAGCGCCAGCTTTCGCCAGGCATCGTGGGTGAGCTCGGTGGGAATCACCGGGCTCCACACCCGTGCCCACAGACGCAGTGTCACGGAATCGGTATCCAGGCTGGCGACACGGATTTCAAGCCGGCACGCTCTGCCGAAGCCCCCTGCCATACCGCGAAGCCGATCTGTCTCCGCTGACTTAAGGAGGCCCAGTCCGGCAGCTCGAATTTCACACCCCAGCGCTGATCGATCCAGGCCGCACTCACCCGGACATCGGGTGGCGGCGGAGTCCGCTCCACCGTGCCGAGTCCCATGGCCTGAATACGCAGACAGCCCTCGCGATCCGCCGCCCACAGCCAGCCGTCCACACCGGCTGCGTCACTGCCCATGGTCATCAGCGGTGCGTCGACCGTTGCAGGTGCCAGCAGCGCTGCGGCATCGCAGAACAGATTGACGTCGCTGGCCGTTTTGCTCACGGCTTCCACGCAGGACCAGGACAGAAATATCTCCCAGCCCGCGCCGCGGGATTCGACGCTCACATCCAGCAGCCGGGTTTGTGGCTGGATGTGATCCGCGTAGGCCTGGCGGATGTAGCCACCCGGCTGGATGGCGGGGGGGGCCGCAATCAGATTGATACGCTGCTTCATGCTGCCGGCACTCCCAGCCTGAAGTTCTCATGCCAGTCGTAGGCGATCAGCAGGTCCATCAGTTCACTCGACTCGCCGCTCCGGCGCCGGGTGCGCTCACTTACCAGGGTTTCGAGCGCAGCCTGTGTTCCGCTGCCGAACAGGCTGACCAGATAGTCCAGGGGTATGCGCGGCTCGTCTGTGGGACGGCCTTCGTCGTCGAGGCGCGGAGGGCTCATTGGCGGTACATAGAAAACGTTGGGCTCGAGTCCGAACTCGGGATGCAACGGCAGCGCCACCTTCCATTTGTGGACGAGTTTCCAGATCGGTCCCTCCGGGTCGTCGAGGTAGCCGACGAATCGCAGCCGTCCCGGACACTGGCGGGCACAGGCCGGCGCCACACCTTTTTCGATGCGCGGAAAGCAGAAGATGCACTTGGTGGAAACGCTGCGCAGCGGATCGAAGAAAACCTTCTTGTAGGGACAGGCTTCCACGCAGAAACGGTAGCCGTGGCAGCGGTCCTGATTCACCAGGACGATACCGTCTTCGTCGCGCTTGTAGATGGCACCGCGCGGGCAGGCGTCGAGGCAGGCCGGATGCGTGCAGTGATTGCACAGACGCGGCAGGTAGAAATAGTGATTGTCTTCGGGGTAGGCGCCGGTACCTTCGTCCTCGTCCCAGTTCGGCCCCCAGTTCGGGTCTCCCTCGGGTTTTATCCAGCCGGGGTTGTTCTTGCCGTCGGTCGCGATGACATCGTCGTGATTGAAAGACCAGGCGCGCCCGTAGCCCTCGTCGAGTCCATCCAGCGTGCCCCGGCGCACTTCGCCGCCGGCAGTTCGGCCGCCGTGTTCGGGCCAGTGCTTCGGATACCCCTTGCCGGGCAGGGATTCGACGTTGTTCCAGTAGGCGTAGTCGGTGCCGCTGTCCCGGTTCCACATCTTCTTGCAGGCGATGGTGCAGGTGTGACAACCGAGACACTTGTTCAGGTCCAGCACCATGGCAAGCTGACGTTGTGGTGGTGGCTGGCGGGTCGAGGTATTCATGACGGTATCTCCCGGCCGAGTGCGGTGACTTTGACCCGGGTGTCCTGCACGTGGGTGCCGGGCTCGAAGTGGCCGAACATCCAGCCGACCTGACCTTCACCACCGGCGAAGTGCAGCGGCTTCATGAGGCCCGGAATCAGGAATTTGTAGCTCTTGTGATCCGGGAACTGGTGTGGTTCCCAGGCGTGGAAATAGTAGGCGACCCTGGGCCGGACCATGGTCGACACTTTGGCGCGCATGCGCATGGCGCCGTAGTCGTTTTCAAGCTGCACCCACTCACCATCCTGCGCACCGAGATCGCGCATATCGCCAGGGTTCAGATAGATCACCGGCTCGCCGCGCTGCAGGCGCAGCATCATGGGTGTGTCGCGCCAGACACTGTGGATGCTCCAGCGCGCATGGCAGGAGACGAGCTGGAAGGGATGATCGCCGCCCGCTGTTGGACTGGGGAAATGGGTCGGCAGAGTTTCGCCGGCTTCGATGAACCAGGGGTGATCGATGTAGAACTGCTGGCGCCCGGTGAGTGTGGGCCAGCTCCACTTGCGTTCGGTGAAGTCTGTCAGCGCGGTGAGCACGCCTTCACCCTGCCACTCGGAATTGAACAGGTTCTCCTGTATGCCCATGTTGCCGACATTGGCGTACTTGACGATGCCATCGCGCTTCAACTGCTCGATTGAAACGCCGCCGGCGGAAGGCGAGCGCTCCAGAATCAGGGTGTTGACCTTCTCCACATCCTCCGGTCCGTACTCGCCATCGAAGGAAAAGCGATCGGCAATGGTGGTGAGATCGACCTGGCGACTGCCGCAGCCAGGCAGGGGACCCAGTTTGCGGGCCCGGGCAATCTCCTGCACCTTGCGTGACAGCAGCGAGAAAATCTCCCATTCGTCCTTGGATTCACCCACCGGCTTCACCGCCTGGTCGCAGTAGTGCAGGTAGGGCACGTAGGCCACCGAGTACTTGATACCGGGTTTTTCGTAGTACCCGGCCGCCGGCAGCAGATAGTCGGCATGCAGGCCGGTGAAGGTGAATTTCTGGTTGATGTCCACCACCAGTTCGAGACCGGGCCAGAGATGTTCGAGCATCCGCTGGGGCAGGTTGGAGCGGCGCAGTACGTTGCTGCCGCCGGTGATCCAGGCGCGCGGCCGGTTCTCCGGCGCAGGTCGCACCGGCATCCAGTCTTTCTGCAGAGACTCGCTGGTGTAGGCGGCCATGGTCCGCGGATAGAGAGGATCCGTTTCCCGCGCCAGGTCATCGGCGATGCCCTGATGAAAGTAGTTCTGGCTGGCGGAGTTGGTCAGGCAGCTGTCCGGCCCGCTGGTGACGTGCCTGGCGAGCGCATGCTGTACCTGACCCTCGGATTTCCGGCCGACGATCCGATCCACGATCATGCCGAATACGTAGCTGTCGCCGAACAGACTTGCCATCGATTTGAATTTTGCCCAGGCGCCCTGGCCCGAGTCTCCCGCGACCTCGCCGAACCCGTCGATGCCGATCCAGCCGGTCGAGTGGTAGCCCGCGCCACGCCGACCGATTGCGCCCTTCAGCGTCAGGCAGAGAATCTTGCTGCGGTTCATGTGGTCCGAATGGAAATAGCGGTTCGATCCCCAGCTCGACAGCACCATCGGCCGCTTCGCGTTCGCGAAACCCTCGGCAAAGCGTTCGATCATGTCGACATGCAGCCCGGTGACCCTGGCGGCCTGCTCGAAGGTCCAGGGCTCCAGGTGTTCTTTGATCAGCGATCCAACGGTCACCACCGTGACTTCGCTGCCATCCTTCAGGCGCACCGGAAAACGTCCTTCGATGGGTGGTACCAGCCCTTCCGGCAGCGTCAGTTTCGAAGTGGAATCCGCTTCGCAGCCCGGCACCGGCACCGGCTTTTCGACCCGGGGATCCCAGTAGTAGAGCAGGCCTTCGTCCCCGCCTTTTTTCAGATCCGAGTCCCGCAGAAAGCGTCCTGTATCCATGCGCACGAGCACGGGAAAATCGGTCTGTTCCCGCACGTATTCGACATCCATGCGTCCCGAACGCCAGATGTGCCGTGCAGTGGCGAGTCCGAGCGCGGCATCCGTGCCCGGGGCCAGGGGCACCCAGAGATCGGCATGGATCGACGTGGCGCTGTAGACCGGGTCTATCACCACCAGCTGACTGCCGTTGTACTGGGCTTCGAAGAGGAAGTGGGCGTCCGGAATCTGGGTGACCGACGGGTTCATCATCCAGACCACGAGATAGTCCGAGAGGAACCACTCATCGCTCGAGCCGCCGATGTGCGGCATGCCGAAGGTCAGTGTGGCCCCCATGTTCAGATCACCGATCTCGGCCCAGTCGTCGGGCAGGGCGGCGCCCATCATGCCGAAGAACCGGTTACGGGAGGCGTTAGTGGCACCGAGATCGAAGTGCGGCCCGAGGTCGTGGATGATGGTCTCGCCACCATACTGCTCGGAGACATCGACCAGTTTTTCAGCGATCTCGGACAGTGCCTGATCCCAGCTGATGCGCTGCCACTGGCCGGCACCCCGTTCTGCGACCCGCTTCAGCGGCACGGTCAGACGGGTCGGTCCATACATCACTTCGGTGTAGCAGGCGCCCTTCTGACAGCCCCGGGGATTGAAATCGGGCACACCGGGTTCAGACGCCTCGTAATTGGCTGTCTGTTCCTCGCGGACGACAACACCGTCTTTTACATACAGATCCCAGTTGCAGGCGCTGCGGCAGTTGACCCAGCCATGGGTACCCTTGGCGACGCTGTCCCAGGTCCAGCGCTGTTCGTAGAGTTCCTGCCAGGCCCCGAGACGCCTGGTCGGCGCATCGGCCTGCGCGGGGCGGTATTGCAGATGAAACAGGGGAAGCGTGCTGCCAGCTGCAGCAATACCGGATGCCCGAAGAAAATGACGCCGGGTCAGTGTTGCATCGGCCACCTGCTCGAATTCACCGCGCTCATGACTTCTGGACACAGCTCAGCCCTCCCTCGCAAACCTGGGAACATTTGGTCGGTGACATCAGCGGATGTACATACGTGGATTCCGACACGGCTGTTGAGTGCTGCATGGCACGCTCAGGTCCGGGCCCGATGTATGAGTACGCGAGGCCGGCCACGCAGACAGGGCCGCGAATGCTGGGCTCGATGATCATCGGTGTCGGCATCGCAGCATGATAAGTCGGCCGCAGATACGCCGATATCCTGGCCATGAGGAGATTGATGGGAAGTTGATATCCATCAAGCAGAGCGCAGACATTTTCCGGGTTGCCGGCGTAAACCGGGTCGGTTCAGAGCCGGGTCCGGTCAGCGGGCTCGATCGTCTGCAGCAGAACGGCGATCGCCGCTGCATCGGTGATCCCCCCATATGCCAGGGTGGTGGGTTGCAGGCGGGATGTGACGAATGCAGCGCTGACAGCTTCGTTCGTATGGCGCAACAGCAGTGCCGCCTGCAGAAGGATCGCCATGCGTTCCACGACGATCCGGGCCATAGACTCATCGCCCGCTGCAGCCGTTATCTGTGCTCTGAGCCCCTGCACGGCCTGATCAAAGACCCGGTGTGCTCCCGTCGAGCCTTCGATTTCCTGCAGCAGAACGTCGACGGATTCCGGTGAACGCTGCAGTGCCCGCAGCACATCCAGGCACTGCACGTTGCCGCTGCCTTCCCAGATCGAGTTTACCGGTGCTTCACGGTACAGACGCGGTAGCACATACTCTTCGACATAACCCAGACCGCCGAGACATTCCTGGGCTTCGTTGATGTGTTGTGGTGCGCGTTTGCAGATCCAGTACTTGCCCAGTGCGGTCACCAGGCGGACAAACAGATCCTCTGCGGGATCCGACTCACGATGATCGAGGGCGCGCGCCACCCGGAAAGTCAACCAGAGTGCGGCTTCGGTTTCGAGGACCAGATCGGCGGCGACGTTGCGCATGAGCGGCTGGTCGATGAGCTTTTTTCCACTCACCGAGCGATGCCGGATGTGATTGATCACCTGCTGCACGGCCTGCCGCATGATCGCTGTGGACCCCACCATGCAGTTGAACCGGGTCAGCGCCACCATCGGAATGATTGCGGCAACCCCGCGTCCCGGTTCTCCGATCAGCCAGGCAAAAGCGTCACGGAACTCGAGTTCACTGGAGGCATTGGAGCGATTACCCAGCTTGTCTTTCAGGCGCTGCAGGTAGAGGTTGTTGCGGCTGCCATCAGGCCGCCAGCGCGGCATCAGGAAGCAGCTCAACTGGCCATTGAGTTTTGCGAGGGTGAGAAACCCGTCTGACATGGGCGCCGAGCAGAACCATTTGTGGCCGGTGAGCTCGGCGCACTCACCACCCGCGATGTGCTCATTGAGAAGCGTCGCGCGGCTGGTGTTTGCCCGGACATCGGTGCCGCCCTGCTTTTCGGTCATGCCCATGCCCAGTGTCAGGCCGCGCTTTTCGGTGTAGGGCAGGTTCCGGCCATCGTAGTGATGCGACAGGATGCCGGGTTCCCAGAGCGCGGCCAGCTCCGGATTACCGCGCAGCGCCGGGATAGACGCGAAGGTCATGGTGAGCGGGCAATCGGTGCCGGAATCCGCCTGGTTGTGCAGCAGTTCCAGTGCGGCGCGGACGACATGCGCGCCCGGGCGGGGTGTAGACCAGGGCAGCGCATGCACACCCCCGGCAATCGCCGTGCGCATCAGGTGGTGGTAGGCGGGGTGGAATTCGACGACGTCGATCCGCCGCCCGTAGCGATCGTGGGTGCGCAGTTCCGGGGTATGCCGATTCGCAAGATGGCCCTGCTCTGCCAGTTCGCCGCCAGCCAGCCTGCCGTAATCGGTGAGCGCGTCGTTTCCCCAGGCTCCGTCGTAGTGTGCAACGATCCTCTGCAGCGTGTGATCGGTGCTGAACAGGTTGGTGCCTGCCAGATCGGGCGCCTGGTTGAATATTTCGTGTGTCTGCTGGTCTGTGCCCATCGTCATCCGCTCCTTGTCTGGCCGGTCCTGCCCGTCAGCGGACAGCCACGATCAGCGACCGGGGGAGTAGACGCCTGCCGCATCGACCGCAAAGCGTTCCAGCAGGAAGCGTTCCTGCGGTTTCTCCGACGCGGTCTTCGGGATCTCTTCGACCACCTGGAGATAGGATGGCACAAAGTTCGCCTCCAGCTCGGTCCGGCAGCGTGCAAACACTTTCTGCGGGTCGAACCGGGCCGGATCCACCGCAACCACCGCGGCGACCACATCCCGCTCACCCGGTGATCCGGAAGCTGCGGGGACACCGTAGACGAATACATCCGTGATCTGGGGATCCTCAGCCAGTACCTTTTCCACGAAGCCGGGATTGATGAAGTCACCGTTATGGCGGATGCCGCCGCCTTTCCGGAAATCGAAATAGAGCCAGCCTTCCTCGTCCTGATGACAGATATCACCGGAGTGCAGCCAGCCGCCCTCGGTTTTCTGCTTAGATGCCTGAGGATTCCTGAAGTATTCGACGCGCACACCGCTGCCATCCGCCGGGCGGCTGACCAGTTCACCGAGTTCCCCCGGCGCACAGGTCCTGCCCTGTTCATCGACGATGCGGATCTCGAGATTGGGTGGCGCTTTGCCAAAACTGCCAACCGGCCCGACGCCCGGTGGGTTCAGTGCCATGCCGCCTTCGATGGCGCCGTACATTTCGAATATGCGGACATTGAAGCGCTTCTCGAAGTTCCGCCAGATGGCCTGCGGCATGCCCGCGGAGAGCACCAGCCGCACCGGATTGTCGCCATCGTCCGGACGCTCAGGTTCGCTGTACACGGCGGTCGCCATGCCGCCGAGCAGATTGAAGATGGTGCAGTTGTATTTCCGGGTGATGTCCCAGAGGCGGGATTTGGTGAATTTGCGGGAAATCACCACGGGAAGGTCCATGCCCATCGCCGGTGCCAGGGTGAGCAGCTGGGCATTACCGTGGGTCAGTGACAGACCGGTATAAGGGCTGTCACCGGGCTGCCACTGAAACATGGCTCCACCCATCATTGCACCGCCGAAGCGGACGTTGGCGAAGACGACGCCTTTCGGATCACCCGTGGTGCCGGAGGTATAGATGATCTGCAATGGGTCCTCCGCCGATTGCAGGCGGACGTCGACGACTCTGGCCGGCCTTGAATAGACCGAATCGAAGGACTCGGCGATCGGCAGGTCCTGGAGGCTGGCGTGGCCGCCACCCTCGGCATCTTCCAGCACCAGCACCCACTCCAGGGTCGGTACCGAAGGGGCGACATCGATCACCTGTGGCAGGCTGTACAGGGCGCACACCACACCGCGGGCTTCCGAGTTGTTCAGGGTGTATGCGAGCTTGTCACCCCGGGTACGGGGATCGATGGGAACCGCTACACAGCCGCTGATTGATGCCCCCAGCAGACACTCGATGAACTCCGGATGGTTCTGCATCAGCGTCGCGAAGCGGTCGCCACGAGCCATGCCCCGCTCGATGAAAGCGGCAGCTACCCGGTTGCCGTTGTCGAACAGCTGCTGGTAGGTGCGGGTTTCGTCCTCGCGCACACCGGCGCCTTCGAAGGTAACCACCAGGTGATCCGGTTTTTTTTCCGCCTTGCCGGCAACGTAGTCGGCCAGGATGAGAGGGTTTCGTTCCCGCATCTCGCCTCCCTACCGGCGCAGTATGGTGACGCACTGCGCCGCCGCGTCGTTGCCGATCGAGCCGCCACCATTGTGCGCGAGCCCCACCCGGGCACCATCGACCTGGCGCCTGCCGCTGCGGCCGAGCAGCTGTTCGGTGAGTTCGACGATCTGGGCGATGCCCGTGGCACCGATCGGGTGACCTTTGCGCAGCAGTCCGCCGGAGGTATTCACCGGCAGGCGACCACCGAGCCGCGTCGTTCCCTCGTCGATGAGACGACCCCCTTCGCCTTTCCCACAGAGCTGCAGAGACTCGTAGGTCATGATCTCGGCGGGTGCGGAAGCATCGTGCAGTTCGATCACATTGAGATCGTCGGGTCCGATTCCAGCTTCGTCATACGCTTCCTGGATGCAGTAGTCGGCGAGTCCAGGCGAATCCGGGCTGCGATCCCAGCCCGAGTGCAGAGACGAGGCGACAATCCGTACTGCCTGACTGCCAAGACCGAGTTCCTTCACCTTTTTTTCGCTCATCACGATCACGGCGGCCCCACCGTCGCCAATGGGCGAACACATCGGCCGGGTCAGGGGCTCGGCGATCATCGGCTCCGCCAGCACCTCGGCAACCGAGAGCGCCTGACGGAACTGGGCGCGTTCGTTCAGGCTGCCATGCAGGGAATTTTTCGCCGAGACACCAGCGAACTGTTCCACCGTGGTGCCGTAGGCTTTCATGTGAGCCCGTGCGGCGGAAGCATAGATGTCCATGAACATCGAGCGGGTCTCTCCGGCACCGGTGCTCGCCGCTGAGGCACCGCCGGCCTGGGCGCTCTTTTTCAGGTTTTCCATCACTTCGGCCAGCGCTTCCACATCCACAGCGCCGCTGAAAGCGCTGAAGGTCCGGCGCTTGTCTTCGGAGTACATCTTTTCCACACCCACGGCGAGCACAATGTCATACAGCCCTGCGCTGACCATGGCGGCAGCCTGATTGAGTGCGGTGGATGCGCTCGCACAGGCGTTTTCGACGTTGATCACCGGAATCCTGCCGATTCCAGCGCCGCGGAGCACGACCTGACCACGGATGCACTCCTGACCGGTGATCAGACCGGCCGCTGCATTGCCGACGTAAGCGGCCTCAATGGCGTCGTCCGATATGCCGGCGTCCGCTATTGCCCGACGGATGGCATCTCCGCCGATGGCCTTCAGACCGAGGTCCATGTGTCTGCCGAAGTGCGTCATGCCGACGCCGGTGATGTAGGCGTTGAGTTTCATGTCAGCCTCCTTACAGCAGTCCGGGTGCTTTGAGGTTGAGCGCTTTCTGCAGGAAGTCCAGCTCGGCTTCCCGCTCCGGCAGCGGTGCGGGTCGAGTGAACATGCCATCACGGGTGAGTTCGGCGACGGCTGCTTCGTCCCGGGGAAAAGGCTGGGAGAAGTGGTTCATTTTGAAGAGGTCCCCGAAGGGTCGACGCGGTCTCTGGCCGCCAGCCTCCCAGTGCTCGAGCGGATAGCCCACTGTCTGTAGAAGCAGTACCCGGCAGTGCTCGGGCACACCGAGAATCTTCAGGATTTGTGGCCCGTTCGGCGTGCCGAGACAGCAGGTGCCGAGGCCCTGCTCATACGCCATCAGCGTGGCCTGGGCGATGCCCTGTCCGCAGTCCACTTCGCTCATACCCGGGTTCTTCATCGGCTCGATGAGATTCCTGAACAGCGGGATCAGCTGTTTTTCCAGACCGTTGACCTTCGTCTCCCGGTCGCCGAAACCGAGAGCACCTATGTCCAGGAGTTCCCGCAGCCGATCACTCTGTTCATCCAGCATGTTCGGATCGATGTACCAGACGATCACCACGGGTGCGATCTTCACCTGCCAGCCGACGACGGTTGCGGTGATGGCATCGAGGACTTCCGGAGACGCTGTGTCACGGAATACGGCCACTGCTTTGAGCGTCTGCACGTTTCCCCAGTGCGAGGCGATGCGCGCTGCTTCGAACATGCGCTGGATCTTCTCCGGCTCGACCGGCTTGTAGGTTTTGACGAAACGGATCGAACGCCGACGACCGATGGCTTCTCTGAGTTCCATGAATTTCTCCTTATGTATTCTTCTTAAAAGCGGGTGGCGGCAACCTGACCGAGTACATAGTTGCAGCCGTCTTCGATCATCGAGGCGCGTGCATCCCGGAAGATCTTTTCGATGGGGTATTCACGGCTCGTGCCGTTGCCGCCGAAAATCTGCAGCGCTTCGCTGGCGACGTCGAAGGCTGTCTGGGTGGAGGTAACCTTCGATGCGATGGCGTATTCGAGTCTGGGTCCGTTGAGCGCGTTCGAGCAGACGACGCTGCGGTTCAGTGCCCTGGCTGCCTCCACCTGCCTGAACATTTCGAACAGGCGTCCGCGCACGCTCTGGTGATTGATGATCGGCACCCCGCCCTGCTTTCGTTCCTTAGCGTAATCGACGGCGAGTTCCAGCGCGGCCCGGGCGAGACCGGCGAACAGGGTTCCCATCCCGGTATTTGCGTTGGTCAGGACCATATCCGCTGTCGCCGAGTAGGCTTCCGGAGGCACAGCCATATAGGAACGGGGGACACGGACGCCATCGAAGAAAATTTCTCCCTGATTGAGCGCGCGCTGGCCGATCTTGTCGAGGGCCTTGCCGCGCGATACGCCAGGCAGGTCGAGAGGTACCACAAATACGGCGTGATCCAGTCCTGGCCCGCCGTTGTCGACTGCAGTGAACAGCGCAGCCGCCTGGGCGATGGTGCCGCAGGAAACCCAGGAGGACTTCTGACCACTGATCAGATAGTCGTCGCCCTGCTTCTTCGCGACGATGTTCGGCCGTCCGTGTTCCGCCCCGGGCGCCTTGATCTGCTCGTTGAAATCGAGCATGTCAGAACCATGATCGGGTTCGGTAATGGCCCAGCAGCCGGTGGTGTTGTCCTTCACCAGATCGACGAGTTCCGGGTTGCCCGAAAGCTGCGCCATCATCATGGGGAATCCCCGGACGCCAAGGGCGATTGCGAGACCGGCGTCTCCCCAGCCGAGTTCTTCGCTGGTGATATAGCGGATGCGTGCCTGTTCCAGTGGGGTCAGTCCGCCGTCGCCGTTGCCGAGCACGTCCAGACCGAGGTCGCCGTACTGCCTGAATGCATCCCAGAGCGCCGAATCTTCCGCAATCACTGCTTCCGGTGTGAGTTTGTCGAGCTTCTGCCCCAGCGGGCGCATCACATCCTGCGCGAACCGGTGTGTGGTTTCACGTACCGCGCGCTCGGTATCGGTGACGTTGATATCGAGATCCATGAACATCGGCCGACCTCTTCAGGGTTGCAAAGGGACGGAGTATTCGCCGCATGGAAAGCGCTTGGGATACGGAAATCCCCGCGGTTGCGTTCAGATTTGACAGTGTCTAGATTAAACGGAACCTGTGCCTGGCTCAGCGCCGAATTGCTCGACGGCGCCGCGACAGGCGATCAGCCGGCTTTGCGGCTCCCCTGGTGCTTCGCGGGTACCAGCCGATACGTGCCGGTGGTGGCATCTACTGCGATCAGCCCTTCCTGTGCCAGCTTTGCAAACTCCCCGCGGATTTCGTAAGTCAGCATCGGTGAGGTCGTCTGGCGCAGGGCGTCTGCCACATGGCCGGGCCGGAAGCTGGTGCAGCCATCGGCGACAAGCTTCTGGATCGTCTCGAAGATGAGCCGGGTTTTTCTGGCTTCTTTACTCATGAGCGGATGCGCGGTTCCAGGTTGGCTTGCGGGCGGCAGTTTTGTATCAGAAAGCGGTTACTCCCGCCAGGGTTGCTGTGCCTGGTAAGCGGCGAGATGTTCGGCCAGGGCGCGGGCTTCCTCTGAGGTCTGATCGGTGATCAGGCCGATTGCGCGCTGCTGTGTGGCAATGGCCTCCGGAAATCGACCGAGCTCGGCGTAGGCGGCGGCCAGCGTGTCGAGATAGGCGGGCGAACTCTGGCGATTCACAGCAAGTTGCGCATAGGTGAGGGCCCGCTGACCATCGCGCATGTGGTCCTGCCGGCTGGTGGAAAGCAGCCAGGCGTAGTCGTTGTGTGCCTGGGGCAGATCGTGGCGGGCGGCTCTGGCCAGCCAGTTTGCCGCCGCTTCGGCTTCACCCCGGCGCAGCAGCAGATAAAAGGCGCGCAACTGGGCCTGGGGGTTGTCAGCCGCGGCGCCCATCTCATACCAGTGCAGGGCAGTGTCCGGATTCTTCTCCACACCCAGCCCCACTTCGAACATATGGCCCAGATTCACCGCACCGCCATAGTTGCCCTGGGCGATGGCGGCCTCGAACAGCTCCCGCGCCCGGCCGGGATCCGGCACGGTACCTTCGCCCACCAGGTACATATGACCAAGGCTCAGCTTGGCCGCGCTCGAACCCTCGCCGGCAGCCTGGCTGAACAGCTCGAAGGCGCGATCGATATCAGCACTGCCCAGTTCCCCGTCCCGATACATGAAGGCCTGGGCCACCAGGCCGTCTACTTCGCCTGCCTCATAAGCGCGCTGGTACCAGGACTGGGCAAGTGCCGGATCCGGGCTGTCGGTCACCGGCTCCCGGTAGCTGCGGCCGAGGAAGATCATGGCTTCGGAACTGCCGTTATCGGCAGCCTTCTGCAGACGGGAGCGGGCCTGTGCGAGATCCTGCTCGACACCGCGGCCTTCGAGGTAGGCATAGCCCATATAAAGGAGGGCCTCGGGATGATCCTGCGCTGCGGCCTGCTCAAAGAAGCCGAAGGCGAGCCGGGGATCCGGATCGACACCCTCGCCCCGGTAATAGAGCCCGCCCAGCGCAACCTGTGCCGCCGCGTTGCCCGGGTTGAATTCCAGGGCGCGCACGTAGTCCTTGCGGGCCGACACATAGCGCTGCTGAGCGTAGAGACTGTAGCCGTGCAGATAGTAGGCGCGGGAGCGCTCGAGCGGATTGAGGCGATGATCGATCAGGGTCGGCGCCAGATAGGTGCGGGCGAGGTCGTAGTGCCCTTCCTGAATCAGGTTCACGGAGCGCTCGATATAAGTGCGGGCTTCGTAACCCCGGGCCGCGGGTGGAGCGGATGATTCTGCAGCCCGGGCGATGCCGCAGGGCAGGTGCGCCAGCGCCAGGCTGGCCAGGAGGGCGATCCGGGCTGAGCGGAGGTCAATCATGGGTGATTTTGAACCAAATTCTGCGGAAGAGTTCTAATCCGGCGAGTGCAGTTTGCCAGACTCCCGCCACATTGACGTGACAGGCTTCATGCTAGACTGCGCACACACCACCACCTACGGGGGCGACTTGGCTTCGACGTGGGTAACAGAGCTGGAGGTGCATGCCGAGAGGGTAGTGACTCTCGTTAAACAATCGCTGTAACTTTTATAGTTGCCAACGACGAAAACTACGCACTAGCGGCCTAAAACCCGCTTACGCCGATGATTCAGGCCTGCATGATGAAATCGGCGGCGCAAGCTGCAGGATCGTGTGGATGTCTCGCCCGGGGCTGAAGCACTAAAAACAATCGGGATCGCTGACGACACCCTGACCGTTGGGTCGTCTGAAGCTAAATCAATAAACGGAAGCTAAGCATGTAGAGCCAATAGCCGAGTGCCAACGGACGCGGGTTCAACTCCCGCCGCCTCCACCATTACAGAGTTTTCAAGCCCCTGAAAACTCAAGGAAAAGCGCCCTCAGTGGCGCTTTTTTCTTATCTAAATCAAGCAAATACGTTTAGCAAAAGCATCTCTCGGGATATCTCGTCATATCCCGCCTTCACACCCTTTTCGGGGGTATATCTGGGGGTATAAAATACCCCCAGCAAGAAAATACCCCCAGATGCTGACGATCCAGGAAATCAAGAACGCGAAACCGACCGACAAGCAGCGCAAGCTGTTTGATCGCGATGGCCTGTACCTGGTTGTCACGCCGGCCGGCGGCAAGCTTTGGCGCGGCAAGTACCGCGTCAACGGCAAGGAGAAGACGCTCAGCCTGGGCCCGTACCCGAAGATCGGGTTGGCCGAGGCTCGGGAACGATGGGCCGATGCCCGAAAGCTCGACGATCCCTCTGCCGCCAAGCGTGCCGAGAAGGAACAGCAGGCTGGCGCGTCGACGATGCCCACCTTCCTCGAGGTGGCGAACGAGTGGCACCGGCGCCAGTCGCCTGGTTGGACCAAGAAGCACGCCTCGCAGGTCTGGCGGTCGCTCGACATCGACATCCTGCCAAAGCTCGGCCCCCGCCCCGTCGACCAGATCCAGCCCATGGAGATCATGGCGCTGATCGAAGGCATCGAGGATCGCGGCGCCGGCGAGATCGCGACGAGGGTGCTGCAGCGAGTGCGCGCCGTCTTCTCCCGGGCCGTGGCGCTCGGCTACCGAGACGTGAACCCGGCCGGCGAGCTCCACAATCACCTGAAGCCGCGAAAGAAGGGACAACAGACCGCACTTGCCGCCGAGGAGCTGCCGGCGTTCCTGCACGCACTCGATGCCTACAACGGCGACGCGGCGACACGCCTGGGTCTGCGCCTGCTGATCCTCACCCTCGCCCGCACCAGCGAGGTCCGCGAAGCAAAGTGGACCGAGTTCGACCGTGAGCAAGGGATGTGGGCGGTTCCGGCGGAGCGTATGAAAAACCGCCGCGAACACCGCGTGCCCCTATCGCAGCAGGCGCTCGCCACGCTCGAGGAGCTGCACAAGGTTACCGGCCATTCACAGTGGCTGATGCCAGGCCGGCTCGAGGACAAGCCGGCCAGCCAGAACACCATGATCTTCGCCGTCTACCGGATGGGCTTCCACAAGCGCACTACCGTCCACGGCTTTCGCGCCCTGGCTTCGACGATCCTGAACGAGGCCGTCACGGAGGTCGACGGGAAGAAACATCGCATGTGGTCGGTCGATGCCGTGGAGCGTGCCCTGGCTCACACCGAGCAGAACAAGGTCAAGGGTGCCTACGACAGGGGCGACCGGTTCGAGGAGCGGACGCGCCTGATGCAATGGTGGGCCGACTATCTCGACGCAGTCACGAAGGCGCCGAATAAGAAGCGGTGACCCCTCGTTCGGGCTCGAAATCATCGGAACATCACGAGCAAACTCAGGACCTAAAAAAACCACGACGCAGGTTGAATCGATTTTCGGCGGCGATGCCCCGCTATGTGGACAACAATCCTAACCGTCCATATCACGTTATAACGAGAGACGGTTCATGAAGCGACTCATCACCGACAAGCACCTGAAGGAGAAACTTGGCGGCTGCTCTGACATGACGATCTGGCGTTTGCGTCGGGATGGCAAACTTCCAAAGCCGAAGAAGTTGGGCAATCGAAATGTCACTCCAGAGGACGAGGCGGACAAAGCGATTCAGCGCCTCATTGGCGGGTGAAGTGGGCGCCACCTGCCTAATCGATTCGAGAGATTCGAACCTTCGGCGTTTCTCTGTATTTTCGTAGCTTACAAAGGCACCGTGTCCACATCGTGTCTAATTAGAACGCCTTCATCTTTCCCGACCAGCGGTCAGCATTAAATGTTCCGACGCCGGAAACTTCTCTATCGCCAGCCAAACGTCGCCGTCGCGGTGATCCGGAAGCGATATTACAGCTAGCTGTCGCCAGTTCCGCTATTGCTAACCCCTCCAGCAATTTGCACTTGCGCAGCACGCCCCACTTCATGGAACCAAAGATCCCGAATCTTTGCGTCATCGCTCTTCGGCAGTGGGCTCGCATCACGAACGCGGAATGTCGTCGGTAAGTTGACCGAAGTCCCGAACACAAGTGCATGTTGCTTCGGTAGAGACGGCAAACGTTTTAATACGGATTCAGAAATGAAAGGCGTCATCTGTCGGATCTGGAAAAGGTCATCCGGATTCTGAATGCGGTGAATGACGAAGTTCGAGCACTGCGACAGCACCGTTTTCGAAAGTTCACTCGGTCGTTGGGAGGCGACGAGCAGGAAAAGCCCATATTTACGGCCCTCCTTCGCAATACGTTCATAAATTTGGCTGGCGTCGATGGCATAACGAGACGGAGACTCTGCTATATACCTATGCGCCTCCTCCAAAAGCAAATGGACAGGAAAGCGATTTCTTGGCTCGGCTTCCCGGAGCAGACGAAAAGCCATCCGTGCGAGAACGGAGGCGACCAGCTCAACCACCTCGTCTTCGACCGCATTCATGTCGACAATTATGATCTGGCTACGCTTGACTAGCTGGCCGCCGATTGACGTCAAGCCGAGAAGTTCTTCCAAAAAAGCTCTCAGCGACGGCGCTTCGTCGCACGGCTGCAGGTCGTATCGAAGGAATGCGTATTCCGCCCGCTCCTTCAGCGACTTGAAGCGGGTCATCATCTGTGAGCAATAATCCCTAATCTGTCTGTTGCCGTGCGCCTCCTCGTAGAGGATTGCAAAGTCGAGGCATTCCTCGAGATCGTCAAATGTGAACGGTGTACGGTGATATGAAGGAAGCTCGACGTCCTCGCGAAGCTTTTCTCGAACCTCGTTCAGGAAATTCTCCAAATTACCACCGGGTACAAAATTTCCGTACTGGTAGTTGGCGCCATATTTTTGGAGCAAGTCCCTATTCAACTCGTCGGTCGGGTATCTCTGCAACAGCGACACGACGCGCTGAAATTTGGCGACTGGGGAATCCCCGTCAGCCCCACGAAAGCACTCGATGATGCATGTCGCGATGAAGTGTTCCCTGATCCGCAGTGCTTCCGGAGAGTTCTGACGAAATAAGCCTGTAAGTCCCAAGGCCGTTCGTAGCACCGGTAATTGCGTCCGCTCGCTTGCCTGAAGCAGAAGTTCCCATTCTGATTGCTCCAGGAACCAATGAGGCAGTCGGAACCGTCCTTCGGCTGCCGTTCCGTCGAGGATTAGGCGGGACACCTTGATATCACTGCTATTGGCTAAGGACGAGAGAGCCTGCTCATACTCGCCGTTAACATCAAAGACGACGAACGTTGCGCCCCGCGCGTGGTGCTCATCCGCCTTTTCGAACAACGACTGCAGGATAGAGGCGACGGTGCAGGACTTGCCGCTACCGGTATTACCAAGCACAGCCGTGTGGCCGCTGAAGAAATCGTCGATCCGAACCTTGACGTCATAGCCTTCGAATACAACCGATTTACCAATTGTCAACGCGCGGAAGCGCGTCGCATCATGCGGGATAGGTGGAACTCCGTTCACGGCAGGCGTCGGTTCGACAGGAAAATCCGTTTCGAAGATCCGGTCGAGTTCCGCGTCAAGAGCATAGAGTGCATCCGCGTAGAGCGACGGAAAGACGGACACGCCGAAACGAAACTTCTCACTTCGGTCCTGTGGCAGCATTCCAACGGGAACGACATCGAGGTATTTCGCCGAAGTTGCCTTATCCAAGTCGCCGTCACTCTGGCTGTAGCCGCCGACGTCACGCTCGCGTAAGCCGACGACCTCGACCACGACATATTCGGCATGCACTGGCACCATCAAGAAGGATCCGAGCCGGGCCACGTAATGAACGTCGTCGAACCCCACCACTGTGAAATTATCCGTACCCGCATGCATTTCGACGACGAGCCTGTCGGCAGCGACAGACACGATCTTGCCGATCGCGCGCTTTCGATCGTCACGGCTCATCCGTCGCCCCCGCATTCGGCGACATTGCTTCCAGGACCTTCTTCACGGCGTCGTCGATTCGTTCGCTCGGTCGTTGCGGCATGAACTCTTCTACGACCGTATCGAAATAGTGCGCTCTGCGGCCCTCGTCTGGCCCTTCCCCTCCGATGATCCAAATCCGAGGATCGTCAAGATCACGAAGTTTAGTGATCTCACCCTGAAGCATAGGGTCTGCAAATATCACGAGCCTGAAGGTTGGGATTGTCAACGCCTGATAGATAATATTGTTTATGTGCTCGTCGCCGAATGCGTAGCCCATCGTGAAGAGCACGCTTTGCTCACGTACGATGCGCGACTGAAATTCACGGAATAGGTCAGCATAGGGCGATCCCAGTGCAGAGTTCTGCTTTGCAGGAGTCGGATAGATCATCACCTTCCCGGGGTCTTGGGACGTCACCGTCTCTCGAATCGGAAAAAGTCCATGATCGTCCTCGATCCAACTGATAGACCCGTGAAGCTTGCAAAGATATACGAACCCGTCGACTGCGGACCATTTTCGGCTTGTCACATCGAGCTGCTCAGCTAGAGCGTAGCGAAACGTCGCAGGATTGAAGCGGCGTTCCACAACGCCGGAAAAGCCATTTGCATACGGCAAGCCAAGCCGGTCCATGGCCGTCTCATTGAATAGATCATAATTCGTCGTGAACACCCAAGGCCGTGGGAGAGACCGATCCCGGAGGACAAGCTTGCGGTAGAACGACTCATACAGACGCATGACAGTGCCGTCGCCGGTTGCGAATGCCCCTGCCGTGCACTTTGTCCAGAGGAACTTGTGGACCTTGTGAATGATTGAGTTGATGACCAAAAGCCAATTACTGGCCCCCTCAAGCGCGCTGCGTATGAGGATGAAGCGTAGGCTGAACAGGACTTCCATCAGTCGCTCCAGATTACGCGCAAAATCGTCGGCGCTGATATCGATTCCGAACTCATTCAGGAGCAGTTCGCGTTCAGCAGCTGTCGGGAATGACGGGTCGTCAGCATCCCTCTTCTTCGTGAATTCCTCAGCAAGGGGTGCCATAGTCGGAACACCGACTTCCTGGCCGTCGACCCATGACGACGAGCAACCAGCTCCTAACAGAAATGCTACATTTCTCGCGTTCAGCGATTCACCGAGCGCGTGTCGAACCTTGTCAGCACCATCTGGCCATTCGTATTCCACGACGCCACTCTCGGCGCCACGGATGAAACTAAAGGTCCGACCTCGAGTGTCTTGCTCTTCTAGGTCAGCCATCTCCTCTTCCCCACTCTTCTTCGACGCCCTTCCTAGGCTGCCCGATGATCGGAATATCGTCAGCAGTGGCTTCAAGCTGCGCCTTATCCGTTCTGACCTGCAGCATGATCAATCGATAAATACGCTTAACACCGGTCATGATGCTTCCTGATAGGTCACGCCGAAGATGGTGTCGCCTAGCCATTTCTTGAATGACGGGTTGTCGCTGAACTGCTTGAACAGCTCCGTGTGGTCGGACAAGAGGTCGATCATCACGCGTTGCAGCGCGGCGTCGTGCTCGATCCGGGCGGTCTTTTTGTCGTTGTTCTTCATGGCGTTCTGATAGGCGGCATCCGCCGCTACCTTGGCCGGGATCTCCTCAGCGATGACCTTGCGGATCTTGTCAGCATCCTTCCAATCGATATTGCCGAACTGGTCGTTGAACGCCTTGATGATGTTGCTAAGTTGGTCCAGCTCCGGTTCCGGCTTGCGTCCGCCGCCACTGGTGGGCACGGGACCGACTTCGGCATCCTGATCCGGAAGGCCGATCTTCAGGCTGGTTTTGACCTCGACACGGTAGCTGTCCATGTCGATGGCCTCTAGGATGCCTCGTGAGAGATCCTCCTCCTTGGGCGCGGGGAGCTTTGGAATCAGGAAGTTCAGGAAGATCGACAGCTTTTCCCAGTCGGCATTCGAGTACGCCAGGATCGAGGCCAGAAATCCGTAGGTGCGCGCAAAAGCCTTGGCCTTGCCCTTGAAATCCACCTGGCCGTCTTCATCGAGATCGGCGTTGTAGGTGGCCACGCAGGCGTCCAGGATCGGGTCGAGCTTGTCGCGATCCGCGCCGTTCAGATAGAGCTCTACCATATCGTCGATTTGTGCCTGCGAATAAATCTGATAGCCGTCCAGATCCGACTTCAGATCGTGCAGCTTGTTGGGGTCGGTCTCGTCACTGAGGATGGTGGTGCGGTAATAGGGCTCGAATGACTTCTGGATGGTCTCCGAGTCGTTGTAGAAATCGAGCACAAAAGTGTCGTGCTTCTGCGGGTGCGCGCGATTGAGGCGCGAGAGCGTCTGAACCGCCTTGATGCCGGAAAGCGCCTTGTCCACGTACATGGTGTGCAGCAGCGGTTCGTCATAGCCGGTCTGGTACTTGTCCGCGACGATCAGGAAGCGGTACGGGTCCTGCTGCACCTTGTCCGGAATCTGGCTACTGGGAAAACCGTTCAGTGTCGCTTCGGTTACTTTCTTACCGCCGTACTCGTGCTCCCCGGAAAAGGCCACGATGGGTTCGTAAGGGCTCTTGCGCTCCTTGAGGTAATCCTTGAAGGCGTGGAAATACTGGATGGCCCGCTTGATGCCGTTGGTGATGACCATCGCCCGGGCCTGGCCGCCGATCTTGCGATGGCCGATCACCTGGGCGTGGAAGTGGTCCACCATGATCTCCGCCTTCTCGCGGATGGCGTGCTCGTGGGACTCCACGTAGCGGCGCAGCTTTTTCTGGGCCTTGTTGGCGTCGAAGAGCGGGTCGTCCTCCACCGTCTTGGCGAGACGGTAGTAGCTCTCCACCGGGGTGTAGTTCTTCAGCACATCGAGGATGAAGCCCTCCTGGATGGCCTGCTTCATGGTGTAACTGTGGAACGGGTGGTGCTTGACGGTACCGTCGGGCTGCGGGTCCGGCTCGCCGAAGATCTCCAGGGTCTTATTCTTGGGAGTCGCGGTGAAGGCGAAGTAGCTGGCGTTAGCCACCATCTTCCGGCCTTCTATGATCTTATTGATCTTGTCCTCGAGCGTTTCCTCTTCATCATCGTACTCGGGATGCTCCTCCAGTACGCGGTTCATGGCGGCGGTTGTCTTGCCGCCTTGGCTGGAGTGGGCCTCGTCGATGATGATGGCGAACTTGCTCTGGCGGTGTTC
This sequence comes from Pseudomonadales bacterium, assembly GCA_041395945.1. Taxonomy (NCBI): domain Bacteria; kingdom Pseudomonadati; phylum Pseudomonadota; class Gammaproteobacteria; order Pseudomonadales; species Pseudomonadales bacterium. The sequence continues at coordinate 41,589 of JAWKZN010000003.1, read as the reverse complement.
ATCACCAATCTCATCGAGGATGAACGGGAATTTCTGCACCGTGGTGATGATGATCTTCTTCCCGCCCCTGAGGAATTTCCTCAAATCGCCCGAGTGTTCAGCATGGCCGACGGTGGCGGAGACCTGGGCGAACTGCTTGATGGTGTCGCGGATCTGCTTGTCGAGTTCCCGCCGGTCGGTGACCACGATCACCGAGTCGAACAACGCCTCGCTCTCGTGCTCCAGCCCCACAAGCTGGTGCGCCAGCCAGGCGATGGAGTTGCTCTTGCCGCTGCCCGCCGAGTGCTGGATCAGGTAGCGCCTGCCGACGCCGCCCTCAGCGGCATTGGCCAGCAGCATGCGCACCACCTTCAACTGGTGGTAGCGGGGGAAGATCTGCTTGTACCTCTTTTTGCCGGTCTTCTCGTCCTTTTCCTCCACCACCTGGGCGTAGTTTTCCAGGATATCGGTCAACCCCTCCTTGGAGAGGGTCTCCTTCCACAGGTAGTCGGTGGCAAGCCCATGAGGGTTCGGCGGATTGCCCGCGCCGTCGTTGTAGCCCTTGTTGAAGGGCAGAAACCACGAGCCCTTGCCCTTGAGGTGGGTACAGAAACGCACCTCGTGATCGTCCACGGCAAAGTGGACGGCGCAGCGGCCGAACTGGAACAGCAGCTCCTTCGGGTCGCGGTCGCGCTGGTACTGTTGAACGGCATCGAGAACCGTCTGTTTGGTGAGCTTGTTCTTGAGTTCGAAGGTGGCGATGGGCAGGCCGTTGATGAACACAGCCATGTCGAGGGAGAGCGCGGTCTCGTTGCGGCTGTAGCGGAGCTGGCGGGTGACGCTGAAGAAGTTGGCCGCGAATCGTTCCGCCGCCTTCACGTTGCCCGGCGTCGGCGTGCCGTAGAAAAGGTCCACATGGGCGGGGCCGTGCTTGATGCCGCCGCGCAGCACGTCGACCACGCCGCGCTTGGCGATCTCGCCCTGCAGGCGGTGCAGAAACTGGGTACGCTTGGGGCCTTCTTCGTCGATGCCGAGAGCCTTATAGCCATCGGGCTCGGTGGCGACGAGAAATTGCAACAGCTTGGCCAGGTCGACGGCGTGTTCCCGGTCGTAGTCCTGCGGGTCGCCCTGAACATATCCGGCATTCTCCACGAGGGACGCGACGATGATCGATTCCAGTCCCTCTTCGCTGGTGTCAGTCGGCTTCATCCACGTCCCCCTCGTCATCGAGTACGTCATCCAATTCGGCGGTGTCCTCTTCCAACGCCAGCAGCTCTTCCTCGGCGACCTCCGGCACCTCGATGCCGCGTACATCTACCTGACCGGTGACGACATCGGAAATCAGCCGGATGCGGTATTCGCGCATCAGCTCGATCTCACGCTCGGCCCTTGAAATCGCCTGGCTGATCTCGGCGCACTTCTCATTGATGTGAGCGATAATCGCCCGCTGTTCCTCCAACGGCGGGAGCGGGAAGAACGCCCCCTTGATTGCACCTTGCGCCAAGCCAAAGCGAGTCACGCCGGTGGCGGCAATCCGGAACTGGTCTGCCACCGGGTCGGATGAGAATGCCCTAAACAGAAACTCGCCTTCGATTTCACCTGAGAACGGTCTGATCAAGGCCAAGTGATAGGCGCAAACGACGCCCGGAAGTGCCTCGGGAACGAAGGTAGGAATGGCGATGTCGTCCCAACTTTCGGAATCCTTGGTGATGATCACGTCACCCGCTTTAAGCTCAAAAGCGCGAATTTCTTCAGGCGTGGCCGTGGCTTTCATGAAATCGATGGCAGCGGTGATGCGGTCGTTCTTGTAAACATCCACGTAGTTGCAGAGCATGACCGGGACTTCGTCCTCGTTCGTGTTCTTGTCGACGCCACTTGCCCTGACCGCCGCCAGCGTGCGGAGCCGTCTTGCGTCCCAATGCTCCGGAATATCTCCGATCCATTCCACGCCGCTGGGCTTGAACTTGACCTTGGGATCAAGCCCCCGGGTCACGGCCTGGTTGATGACGTTCTGCTTCTGTTCCTTGAGCAGTTCAATGAACCGCCGCTTGTTGCGGATAAATTTTCGGAACAAGCGGTCTTGCGCCTTCAGGAATCGTGCGATGGTTTGCTGCTCTTCCTGCGGAGGGCAGACCACCGGCATGCTCAGAAATTTATCGGGATAGAGCCTGAGCCGGGAAGAGCGGATGCCCGTTGACCGGCAAATGTATTCCGACCGATATCCTTCAATCCGCAACAGGCTGTCGAGATAGTAGTAATCGTAATCCTGGTTGCTTCTTGGTCGGTAAACGCCATAGGCGGGACTCACAATTCCGGCATGGTTCGAGACGCCCAATGCAGACATCCAGGCCCACATCGTATTGATGATCAGATCGCCGGGTTGGCAACGTTTCTGACCGACATTCGACTCGGCCTTGAACATGGTCACGTTCTTCTGGCTGCGGGGAGTCACTCCCGTGATGTGCGACACAGAGAGCATTTCTTCATCACCTGCCTGGGAGCGATCATCAATCTCTTTGAAGTAATACTTTGCCCGCTTCTCAGGCCAATGTGCGGGAATGCTCCCGACCCAGCTCACTCCAGCGTCCTTATATTCTGGATAGGAGGCCAGCTTCATTACCCAGCCTCCCCGACAATCTGTTCCAGAAGGCCTTCGGTCTCCTGCTCCAAGGCGTAGATATCGGCCTTGATCTCATCGAGGGTGCGCATGGGCGCGGGCCGGTAGAAATGACGGGTGAAGGAGATCTCGTAGCCCACCAGCGTCTTGCCTGGATCGATCCAGGCATCCGGGGTGTAGGGCAGCACCTCACGCCGGAAGAACGCTTCGATGCCGCCTTCTTCCAGCAGCGGCACCTGCTCGCTGTCGCGCAGGGCGGTATCCGGCTCGTATTCAACCACGCAGTGTTTGCCGCCCACCTCGGCGTCGAACAAGCCATGGATGGGATCGGGCATGGCCTTGCCCGGCTTGTGAACCTTCTTCAGCACCGGAGCGGCGTCCTCGCTGGTGTCGCAAAGTTCGCCCTGCAGCAGTTTCTTGCGCTTGGCGGTGAACTTGACACCGTGCTTGTCGGCATCGGTATCGCAGGCGTCCATGAAGGCGTTGAAATCCAGGTGTGGACCGGCTCCTAGGGTCTCGGCCACGCGGTGGGCCAGGTTGGCCAGCGGCTCTTCCTTGGCCTTGGCACAGGCCCGCTCGAACCGTTCCAGCCGGGCCGGGCTCAGGTCAACGGCGAGGCGCATTGGTCGGTCCACCGTCACCTTCCAGTAGCCGAAGGCCTCGTTGGGGAAAATCTTGGATTTCTCGGTTTCGACCGGATTGACCACCAGGTCACTGATGGCGCGGATATGTTCCTCGGAGAACTCGCAGTTCTTCTTGCCGAGGTTGCGGCGCAGCGGCACGAACCATTCGGTGGCATCGATGAGCTGGACCTTGCCTTGACGCTCTTCGCTCTTGCGGTTGGCCAGTACCCAGATGTAGGTAGCAATGCCAGTGTTGTAGAACGTGTTTTCCGGCAGAGCGATGATGGCCTCCAGCCAGTCGTTATCGATGATCCAGCGGCGGATATTGCTCTCGCCCTGGCCGGCGTCGCCAGTGAAGAGTGACGAGCCGTTGTGGACTTCGGCGATGCGGCTGCCAAGTTTGGTGGTGTGCTTCATCTTGGAGAGCTTGTTGACCAGGAACATGAGCTGACCGTCACTGGAACGGGTGATCATTTTGTATTCCGGGTCGCCGCCGTGCTGGGTGACAAAACGAGGGTCCTTGATGTCTCCCTTACCGCCCAGGCGCTCAAGATCGGTCTTCCAGCTCTTGCCATAGGGCGGATTTGAGAGCATGAAATCGAATTCCTGCGACGGGAAGGCATCGCTGGAGAGCGTGGAGCCGTACTTCATGTTCTCGGCCTCGGCCCCTTCGCCTTTGAGGAGCAGGTCGGCCTTGGAGATGGCGTAGGTTTCCGGCTGCACCTCCTGGCCGAAGAGATGGATGGAGACATCCTTGCCGTGGCTCTGGGCCAGCTCGGCCAGGCGCTCGTCAGCCACGGTCAGCATGCCGCCGGTGCCGCAGGCCCCGTCGTAAACAAGGTAGGTGCCCGATTCGATGTCGTCGGCCACCGGCAGGAAGATCAGGTCGGCCATGAGCTTGACCACATCGCGGGGCGTGAAGTGCTCTCCGGCCTCTTCGTTGTTCTCCTCGTTGAAGCGACGGATCAGCTCCTCGAAGATGGTGCCCATCGAATGGTTGTCGAGCGCCGGGAGCAGTTCGTTGCCGTCCACATCCTGAACAGGCTTGGGGCTCAGATTGACGCGGCCGTCGAGAAACTTCTCAATCAGGTGGCCGAGGATGTCGGCCTCGATCAACGTGGGGATCTGGTTGCGGAACTTGAACTTGTCGAGGATCTCCTGGACGTTGGGCGAAAAACCGTCCAGATAGGCTTCGAAATCGGCCTTGAGCTGCTGTTGCTTGGCGCGGTTCTTCAGGTCGCGCAGGGTAAAGGGCGAGACGTTGTAAAATGCCTCGCCGGAGGCCTGGCAGAGCGCGGCGTGCTGGTTGGCGATCCCTGCTCCGTCGAGCTGCTTTTTCATGCCGAGCACCTTTTCCTTGCTCGGCTCCAACAGCGCGTCGAGACGGCGGATGACCGTCATGGGCAATATCACGTCGCGGTACTTGCCGCGAACGTACACATCGCGTAACGCGTCATCCGCGATGCCCCAGATGAAGTTGACGATGCTGTTGTGGGTTACCTGATTCATTGTTATGCCCGGTTTGTTTTCATCCTTCAGATTCACCGTTCCCCATCTGTTTCTCGAACGCCTGCCGCACCAGACCCAGAATGTAGGGCAGCTCGTCCGCCTTGCTAAGGCTTACTTCCACGTCACCGTTGCCCCAACGACCCAGATTGGTGACATCCTTGGCCAGACCTTTCGGATCATGTAGCTCGTGAAACTGCATATTGAGCGATAGGCGGAGGCGACTTTTCTGGGGCACTATGTCTACGAAGTTAGTCTCAGCCTTGTAGGCGACATAGAGCTTCAGAAACTCCTCCGAGACGCAGGGGTCGAGCGCCAGAACTTCCTTACGAAAGATCTCGAATAGCTCGCGCATGGGCGAACCGATCGCGAGCTGCGGATGGTCATCGATCGTGTAGCCCGCTGCTTTCTCGCCGCGCGGACGGTACAACTCGAGCACTTCGGCTTGCAAAGAAGGCACCGCCCATACGCCCGTGGCCACCGCGGCAAGGCGTTCAGCGCGGTTCTTGATAGCCGCTTCATCCCACTTGTCGAGGCCGCTCAGGCCCTCGTTGAGTTTTAGTGGGCTCTCCCGGAATCCCCCTTTCATGTCACGCTTTTCCGAAAAGGGTCGGTCGCTGTATTCGGCGTTGTAGCCAGTGAGCGTAAGATTGCCGGGCGTGTGTAACCAGCTCTCCTGAACACGTTGCCAGTCGGGTCCGATTTCGTCCCGCCACCTCGCAGACAGATTCTCGTTTTGCGGAAGAATATGCTCGATGGTGTATTCGTCGACTGGAACACGCTCCTTGCGGCCATGGTTTTCGAGTCGCCGCAGCCAGTAGCTTCGACGAGGAAAGTTGTAGAGGTCACGCACGACGAACTCGCGCTTGAACTCCTCGTCGCCCGGGAACCGACGATAGGAGGGGAGCGTCAGCAAATGAGCCTGGACGCTCTCAAGGTACCGGTCTTTCTGCAGCGCACGCCCGAAAGTGGCGAAGGTCTTATTCAGGGAGTTTGTGGGGATTGCGCACACCGCGCGGCGGAATACGTATGCCTCGACCAACCGGACGGCAGCCTCGAAGTCGGTGCTCTCGAGTCTTCCGTAGGCAAAATCGTCGTAGAGCTCAAGCAAGAACGGATAGGCGACGTCCACCTTCAGCTCTCTCAGGTCACGAAAGGCCTCGGCGAGCTTCTTATCGGTTTCTTTGCCCAATGCCATCGCGCAGTAATAGCCCGCGAAGGCGTGAATATCCGCGACTAGCGAATCCAGGCCTGCAACGGCTATGTCCGGCGTTCGCGCATGAGATTTGAACGCTTCGTATACCGCTCGAACGTTTGGTATTTCTCCCGTCTTAAGCGTCAAGTAGTGCCGCATGAAGCTGTCGAAATGGGAGCCGTACCCCTCCTGACCGAAACCCACTTCCATCGGCCGCCAGTGATCCTCGTACAGCCGAGTCTGGTGAGCAGGCTCCAGCCCCATCAGGATGAAATTGCGGATCAGGTCGGCCTGGCTCAGCTCGCGTCCGGTCGAGTTCATGCTCTCAAAGATGAGCTGAGGATTGTCCTGGTCTCGACTGAGCGCGATGTCGACCACGACCAGCTTCGCGAGGCCGTGGCACAGGGCGGGAACGTCGGCGCCAAGGTTCTTCACCTGCTCTTCGAAAAAGGTGAAGTTCTCAGTGACTCGCAGGGATTGGTCGGTGGGTTGTGGCTTCTGCTGAACCAAGGCCAGCAGACTCGCCTTGTCGGTCTGTGTGAGCAGCAGCTTGAATCCGCGTTCTCCATCCTCCAACGGATTCAGCAGGTAGTAACTGCGCAATTTCTTGGCCGAGAAGCCGTCAACGGGCTCGCTGTCCCCCAGCTGGCGCGCCAAGGCTTCGAGAATCAATGTGACCGTGGTCAGTCTCTGCTGGCCATCAATCACGAGGAGAGGTGACTGACTAGATACCTGGTACAGGCCCTTCTCGATGTAGACGATGGAACCAACGAAATGGGCCGAGATGGCATCGTTGCTGCCGGTGCGGACGATGTCGTCCCACAGCTGACGGCATTCACGCTCGGTCCATGAGTACGTGCGCTGATAGATCGGAATGACGAACTGCGGTGACTTCTTGAGGAAGTCCAGAAACTTGGCTTCGGTGGCCTTCATGGCTCCAGACTCCGTCCAGTGCCACGACCTTGCATCGCCCGCAGCTCGGAACCGATGGCTTTCCGCTCCGAATTGCTGGATCGGCAAATGCTAGCGACGGCAGCGTCGACGTTGCTTCCGAGTCCTAGCAGACAGGTGGTTACCTGAAGCCCCAGGTTCATCCACGCCGCCCCTTGCCGTCTTGCCCTGGCTCATCGCCTGAAGCTCCGCCGTCCCGCACCCAGTCATCTACCTCCGATAGCTTGAACTTCCACAGTCGTCCAATCTTGTGAGCCGGCAACCCCTTGTGGTCAATCCATCGATAGACGGAGTCCTTGGCTACGCCGAGGTGTTTGGCCAGGTCATCAACCGAGACCCAGGGTTCATTCGTCATCAAGCTTCCCTCGTGGCGGCGCGCGCGCACCGAATCCCAGGATTTGGGCGGTCCACAGCGACTAGAGCGTACGCGCCCAGCGCGAACCATAGCATTGCAGCTTTAATCAGACAATACCGGGTTAAAATGACTCAAAGTCGTCTCAGAGCGCTCCAACGTTGGGGCTGCGATAACCAGCCGCCTGAACGATATGTTCGCCGTGGAGCGCCACGATGGTCTTGAATGTCGTGATAACGAGCATCAGCCCGAGGTACATCCTGAGTCCGATAGGGGACTAAAATCAGAATACTTGGATGAGGCGTCTTCAGACGGAGGATCACTGATCGCGATGAACGGGACTGTGACTACGCTAGTACGAGCTGCCAGTGAGCTAGCGCGAAGCGTGCTCTCGATCTTCGGTGCGGCGCTGGCGGCGGAAACTCGCGACGATGAACGTCAACTCCATGACACGGACCTGGTCGGCGAGTACAACCACCGCACCGGCCGCCTCGACGCCGGTAACGATCCCTACGGCTGGTACGACGAGGATTAGCCGAGCCGTCGCTAGCGGCGGAGGCCTCTGCTCGCGGCGGCCTTCCCAATCGCCCCGCCCTGGCGGCCCGCATCGTCCGCGGGCCGAGCCAATGGCGCGGTTGCGTTGTTGATTGCACGTCCCACATTGACGCCTGCCCAAGCCATCATCCCACTCCACAAGAGTGGTAGCCCCAGATAGAGGCTGGTCGTGATCATATTGAGCAGCATGCGCTTGGCGTCGTGCTCGCCTGGGTTGGCGAAGATCTGCAAGAAGACGTTGACGTCCGGGTACATGGACTGGATGAGATTCTGATCCACCCACATGGCCAGGTACCAGAGCACGCTCCAGAACTTGATCGTGAAGATCGCCATCGCACCGACCACCATCATCGAGAGCGAGTACCGAGACAAAACGACGATCATCGGCAATAACGCGTAGACACCCAACAGCATCAGGGCCTGCACCATAGGCAACGCCTGCAGCACCGCGGTCATCGTCACCGAGAAGAGCGCCGAAGCGGTGATGACTCCGCCAGTGGCCAGTCCACCTTTCACGACGTTCTCGGCGGTGGCGAGCCAACCAGTGCTGGCCGTGTTGCCGGCGACCAGTTCATTGCTCGACCAGGATGGCGGCGCGTTGTTGAGCACGGTGCGGACCACGGCGTCTTCCTGCTGTTCGCTCGCCAGGATCGGCGCCACGGCAACGACGAGCCCGGAGAATCCGGCCGACGTCGTATCCGCTTCGTCGATGAGCTTCTCGCGTAGGCCCACGGCGCCGTCTTCCCACCATTCCTTGCAGGTCGGTTTGCCCCAGGTTGGCGGCGAGGCCGGGTCGTACTCGGTATCGCGTGCCGCGTTGTACGCCCATCCGGGGATCTGTCTTGTCGGGCGCAGGCTGTCGTAGAAGCCGGCCGTGTCGCGATAGACGTGCGAGCCCATCCAATCCGGATCATCGTCACCGTAGGTTGTCAGGATGCCGGCAACGGCCGCTGTCGCGGGTCGTTCAGCCTGGTACTTGGACCGCGCCGGCACGTAGCACTCGCTGAAGAAATCGCTCGCCTCCTGCCGCAAGCGCGGATCGGCAATGGTCGCGAGTCGTGCCTGTTGCTCGTAGGTGCGCAGATCGCTCGCTGCGGGCAGACCCTCGACCACGGCATGATTGAATCCGGAGGTCATCGCGAGCACGGCATACCACCACACCGGAATGTTCACGGTCGCCGGTGAGCCGGTGAAGCCCACGGCGCCATACGTGCTCTGCGGCGCCGCCACGGTGGCGGCCGCCGGCGTGGGGTCGGTCAGCGTCGGTTGCGGCGCGTAGCTCAACGTCCCGGCGTTCAGCGGGGTCAGCGCTGCGGGTTGGCCGGCCAGCACCACCACCAGGAGCGCAATGAAAAGCTCGATCTCCATGCGCCGCAGCGACAGCCCCGTGACGGTCCCGAACTCGCCGCCTTCAGCCGGTTCCCGCCAGTTGTCGATGAGGATGCCGAGAAAGGGCAGATAGACGATGCCGGTGCTGACCAGCACGTCCCACAGCACGCCGTAGAACGCCCAGCCGAACAGGGTCGTGAAGAGCTCGAGGTAGCTGTCGACGCTCACGTCGAGTGCACCGCCGCGCCGAAGAAGCGGCCGAGCAGGTTCTGGCCGATGATGAGCTCGATGACGAGCAACCAGCCGACGACACGCCAGCGCAGCGCCATCCAGCGCGCCCGCGCGGCCTCGTCGTCCGCGCGCGACCGAAGCGATGAAAGCCAAGGCCAGACCACCGCCAGCGCACCGATGAGTGCGAGTCGCAACCCGCCCAAGAGCGGCCTCAAACGGTCCACGCGTTCCGACACGATCGCCAGGGAGCTGAGCTCAACTGCCTGCCACAGGACGACCCCCACAACGATCACGGCGGCGGCTGCGACCAGCGACAGCGTCAGGAACCAGCGTCGGCGCAATCCGGTGCCGTTACTGCACGCGGCCATTGCTGAGTGGCCGCGGGTCGATGGGTTCGGCTTGCGGGACGTTGAGCGCCGCCTGGCGTCGAGCGGCGGCGCGCTGCAGCAGCACCGTCACCGTGTCGGAAACCACCTCGCGCCGTACGCGCGTCTCGAATAAGAGGCTCTCGATTTCCTTGTCGAGTTCGGCGAGCGCCGTATCCGCATGCTCACGCGCGACCTCGGTGGCGTACACCTCGGGTACCTGGCGGCCGGAGAGCAGTAGGCGCCGCGCATAGAGCGCCTTCTCCACCGTTCGGGCCGTGCTGATTTCCGAAACCAATCGACCGATGATGAGTCCCTGCTCGGTCGCCGGCATTTCCCGCATCGCTTCGACCACCTGGCGGGTCACGGCTACGCCCGGTGCGGTGACGAGCTCGAGATTGGCGAGCGTCGGCGCGGTCGCACCGCTCACCAGGTTCTGCAACTCGACGGTGACCGCGGTGGACTCGGTATAGAGCTTTGGCAGCAGGCCCGTCCCCGGGATGCTGTCCTTGCGGCAGGTGTCGCAGGTAGTGACGATGTTCTCACCGACCACGTCGACCACCCAGTTCCGCGCCGCGACCGGCGTCGGCCAGACTTCGGACAGGCGCGTGGCCGAGGCAGCGGGCACCGGGCCCGTCGCCGTGATAGGGCGGTTCATGTTGATGTTGTAGCCCGCCTGCACGATGTCCCCGGTGAACTGCAGCACGGGTTGGCCGGCGCCACCGGCCGGGCCTCCGATCCAGGGCACGCCGTTGTCGCCGTTCGAGGCTTCCACCGAATCCTTGGCGGTCACGGCATCGTTGCCGCCGATGCCCATCTGCATCTTCCAGTCGTTGCCCTTGGACAGAGTGATGAGATCCGCGTAGGGGTTTTTGCCCTGGGCCATCTCGGTCTCCATCTGCTCGCAGGATTTGGTGGCGAGCTGCATCGTCTCCTCGGCCTTGAGCAGCGCATTCTGGAACAGGTCGTAGAGCCCGGGATTGGCGCGCTGGAGGATCAGTGCCGGCAGCGCCGCGATCGCGGACGACGCGGCCGCCGTCATCGCATTCATCATGTCGTCCACACCGGACTTGATGTTGTTCAGGCTGTTGGTCACCGCGAGCACCGGATCGAACTTACCGCAGCTGTAGCCGAGCCCGAGCTGCGCCGAGCCGCCGAGAGTCACCGACACCACCGAGGGATTCGCTGGCGCGGAAACCGGCTCCGCCCCGCCGATCTCGTAGTACCAGAGGCCGTCCTCGGTCGGGCCTTCGGCAGCGTGGGACGCGCTGATGCTCAGGGTTGCGAGCAGGACGACGAGAGCGGCGCGGTGCAGAATTAGGGTGGCAGGTTTGCTCATGGCGGGTACGCAATCCAGTTGATGTCGAACAGGAACCACTGACCGCGCCGGCTGCAGCACTGGTAGGGCCGCCAGAGGTTCCAGGCATAGTCACCGGCCGAATCGACGCGGCCGCCACCCCATCCGGCGAGGCCGACCAGGTCGTTGGTGCCGAACCCGCCACAGCTCGCCTCGGGGCGAGGCGCCAGCATCTGCCAGGTGCCGGTGCGGGCATCCTTCTCAACGAGCGGACCAGGCGGCCAGACACGCTGGCTGCCCGAGCTGGGACCGCTGAGCGGTATATAGATGTGTGGTTGCCCCGTCCGCGTAACAATGTCGCCGGCGCGCTGAGCGGTGACGGCCCCAGCCTTGGGCTCTTCCGCCTGGGTTGTCCAACCGGTGCGAGGATGCACGCTGCCCCAGGTCTGCAGCGGCCAGGTACCTACCTCGCGCAGCCCCGGAATCCAGCTCGCCGGATAGAAAATCTCCGGGATCTCCTGCCGCCAAGACAGCGCATCGAGGCCAGACTGAAAGTACGGAACGAAGCTCATCGTCTGCGATTCACACAGGAGTCCGACGCCGGCGACGACGCCGGACAGCGAACTCAACGGATGTCCGATGGCATCGGTCTCCCGGAACACCAGGTTCCTGTGGTCCCGCCGATCGCCAGTCCCCTCGGTGCGGTTGCCGGCACTATCAATGGGCACGGGGAGGAGCGCGCCGAGCAATCCGGTGGCCGCAGCGCGTTGGGCCAGACCGAGCGTCGCGCGGATCTCGGCCCAGGGATTGCCGCCGAGTTCGTTGTAGACGCTCACCACCAGGTCGGGGTTGTAGTGGCCCACCTTGAGCGATGTGCGTACGCGGCAGCCGGTCCACGAGCAGCGCAGCCAAAAGCAGACGCCCACCGGCATCCAGCGCATGCAGGCGAAAGTCGCGGCCGAGGTCTGGGCGACAATTCCGGGCGTGGTGATGGTCGCCGCATGAGTCGTCGGCGGGGCCTGAAGTATCAGGGCGAGAACGAATAGTGTAAGACCACGCCACTTCATTGCGATCGAGCCCCGCGCCAGACTTCGTAGCGTGCGACTGCGTCGACCAGATCGGTGACGCCGTAGACCACGGCGGTACCGTTGACGACGATGGCGGGATAGCGATCGACGCCATACTGCACGGCCTTGGCCAGCCCGATCGCGGCGTCCTTCGCGGGGGCAATACGGGCGTCGTCCAACTCGCCGATACGTCGCAGTGCTTCAGCCTTTGCCGCGTCTGCGTCCGTCGGCAGGTTCTGTGAAAGCGTCGCTTCGAACTGCTCGAGACCGTCTACGGCATAGACGGTGACGGTCGCTTCTTGCAGCCCGCGATCATCCTGGCCGCTGACCGGGAACTCTGCCGCGGTGAACACTTCGAGGGTCAGCGGCTCGCCGGCTTGCAGGGCAGCGGTGAAGAGCAACGGTCCGAAGAGCGTCAGTGCGACCAGCGCGTGGGATATGGCAAGCATTTCTCTGTCATGGGTCGAGGAACGATGGTTGCCATCGTCCGTTCGGACAGAGAACGGGGGAAGGGAAAACCGGTGCAGTCTCGGGCGCCGTTTCTACCGCGCTTGCAGTTCAGCCGCCGCGTTTAGCAGCAATTCGCCCCGCCACTATGTGCACCGCCTCGAGCTCGCTACAGCCACGTTCACGCATAATCTCGGCGCGCTCGGCCTTCTCGTGCTTCTCGGTCATCGCGAGTGCGAGCGACAACGGCGGCGGCACGTTGCGGAACAGTGCTTCCAGGTTGTCGGCCAGAACGACACCCTCGACATACTTGCCCGGCTCTTTTCGCGCTGATAGCAAGAGGCTTCGCTGCTCTTCGTTCAAGTCCTTGAATCGGGCGATCTGCTCGACCTCCTCCTTGGGCATGACCAGGCACAGCCACCACTCCATCATGTTGAGCATCTTGCGGCTCGCGTCGGGAAAGTCCTCGAGGTTCTGCGTCGCGATCCAGAACCAGGCGCCGAGCTTGCGCCACATCTTTGTGATCTTGACGACGTAACGTGCAAGCAGCGGGTTCGTGGTGATGATGTGCCCCTCGTCGGTGACGACGAGAGTCGGCCGCGCATCGCTCTGGTGGCGTTCCACCAAATCGTTGATGTGGCTCATCATGGAGATGTAGGCGACGGTGAGCTGATCTTCGTAGCCTTCGCGGGCGAGCATGCCCATCTCGAGGATCGTGACGTCCGCCGCGGGCCACGGCTTGCCGGGGCGGTCGAAGAATTGTCCTGCCAGTCCCGAGCAGAAGAGCGCCATGCCGTCGCCCATCTCGAGCGCCCGGTTGCGCCGGTGCTCGGGTAAGCCCGTATCGCGGCCGATACTGGTCAGCGCCGCGACCACATCGCGGGTCAGCACTTGTTGACGTCCTTCCTCGGCCACTGTCTTTGCCGCGAGAAGTATGGCATTGCGGATCAGCAGGCGATCGGCCCGGGTCATTCGCGCGTCTTCGCATTCGTCACCCCCGGTAATCATGATGCGCGCAGCGATCTCCATCTCGCCGAGGATGTCTCGCCCAGGTCCTTCGGCATCGTCTTCATCGTCGTCGTCATCGCTGTCGGCGAGCGCGTCGGGATCGGTGATGAGTTTGGCCCGCCGGTCCTTGTCGAGCAGGCGCAGCGCATCGGCAAACGGCGGCAGGCTGACGTCCGTGCCGGGGTTGAGGGTGACCTGGTTGACGTCGAGGCCATGGCTCGCAAAATGCTGACCCAGTAACGAGAACGAACCGCCGGCTTCGATGATGAAGATTCTGGGGCGGTGCACCGCCGCCATTTGCTGGAGCAGATAGACCAGCAACGCGGACTTGCCGGCGCCGGTGGGCCCAAGGATCAGCATGTGCGCATTCTTCTTCCGGTCGGATCGATGCAGCGGATCGAAGACCAGGGGCTCGGCGCCGCGGTTGAAGAACACGAGCCCAGGATGGCCGGTGCCGCGCGAGCGGCCATAGAGCGGCAGCAGGTTGGCGATGTGACGCGAGAACACCAGGCGAGAACGTCGACTCAAACGGTCCAGCCGCACGTCGTACGCCATCGGAAGATTGCGGAGGTAGCTGTCGAGTGCCAGCAGATCTGCTTCCCGGGTGATCGGCTGTAGCGCATTCGGCAGCAGCAGCGCATTCAGTTGATTGACGTTGGCGCGCAGCGACACCAGATCCTGGCCTCTCACGTAGAAGGCCATGCTGAACGGATAGAGTTTGTTCCCGGTCGCCATCTCCCGCTCGACCGCCGCCGCGTCTTCCCGTGTCAACGCAGCCTCGGCGGAGTCGCCGACCGCCGAGCGCTTCACCAGGCCGATGTGATTGCGAGTGAGATCCTGCGGCTTCACCGTGACGGTCAGCACCATCACGGTGTGTTCGGGCAGACGATCGAACAGCGAGAACACGTGGTCCCCCGAAGGGCGTTCCGCGGTCATGTGGCCGATGTCCGGGGCACGCCGCAGTCCTTGAACGGTCACCACAGTGTGCGGCAGCTCGTCGAACCACCAGGTCGACGAAGCCTCGTCCGAGCGCGGCATGGATAGTGTCAGGGTTTGTGCGAAGTCGGCGCCAAAGGGCAGATCGTCATCCCCTGGATAAGGCGCAGCTGTCCGGAGGCCATCCGGATCATCACCGACGAATGCGGCGCGCGGGTTGAACCAGGGCAGCAACCACCGATGCAGATCCTCTCCGGAGCCGCGCCGCGCGCGGATCCCGGCCGCGGCGAGGGCCGCGACCCACTTGGTGGCAACGTCATTGAGCTCCGCCTCCACTTCGACCGCGCTCGCCAGGCGACCGCGCGGATTCAAACGACGATAGAGCACGGCCCGCACGCGTCGCTCCTGGCCGCGCCAGACCGTGCCCGTCAGGGCCGAGTCTTCAAACAGCCCGCCGGGACGACTGATCCTGGCGCAGTGTTCCTTCAGTAACGAAAGGTAGTAGCGGGAATAGCCGCGCTCGGCCGCCCCGTCGGGCAGGTACGCCGCCACGTCGCGCATGAGGTCCGACAGACTCGGCTCGTCTTGCACGTAGAGCTGCAGGATCCACGGCGTATCGTCAAGCTCCGGGATCGCTTCGGTGATGGCGGTCTGGATGGCGTCGCGCAGCTCGGTCATGAAGGCCGGCGTCCGCGCCTCGGTGCCGGCCGGCGTCAGCTCGAACAACGCGCCGACGCTGACCCCGTCCTCGAGCAGGAAGCAGCGGCTCTCCGGCAAGTATTCGACCCAGGGCAGGAAGTCGGTGAACGACGGTGGACGCGCGTAGAGCGCCTTCACATCCGACGTGGTGAGCGGTCGTGTGTCGGATGCGTGCGGCGTCGATACAGCGTGGGCCGAAGGATCCTGCGCGCTCAGCGAAAACCAGGCCATGGTCAGTGCTGTCCACTCTGAACTTGCCTTTGCACTCCGCTCGGAACTTCGCCCGGCAACGCGTACTCGATGCGCTCATACAGCGGGAATGTCGTTGCGTAGCCCGGCACGGGCACCCGCTCGGCGCCCGCCAGGTGCGGGAACACGTACATCACCAACGTCGGATTGGGCAGCCGCGGGAAGATCGTCTCGAGCTCGGTGTGCGCGGTTCGTGAGTAGCCCGCCAGATCCTCGCCATCGTTGCCGAGCGGTCGGCGGCCCAATTCGTGTCGCACGGACAATGGGTCGTCGGCGCCCATCGTCTCGAAGTGGGCATCGTAGATCGCCTTCATGGACAGCCCGTCCTGCGGCAACACGGACTCCTTGGTACTGGCACAGCCGGCGAGCGCCACGCTAATCCAGACGATGATGGCGATCGGTCGTAGTCGAGAGCGCATGATTCAGTTTCCTGCCTTGGGGTTCGAAGTCGATGGCGAGCTCGCGGTCGACGTGGATGGCAACCGCCGTGCCGGCCGGCACGAACACGGCATCGAAACTCTGGGACTGGCGTTCGAGCAGCCACTTGGCGACCTCGTCGCTACCGCCCGAGACGGTCTTGCCGAGCACATAGGTGCCGACGTCGCCGGTCACGCTGTCGGTTACGCTGCCGAGGTTGCTCACGACCGAGGTCGTCTCGGCGGCGGCTGCCGCGTCGGCGGCGGCCTGGATCGCCTGCACGCCAATTCGCTGGGACAGGAACGACACCGCATTGCTCTTGCGATCGCCGCTGATGCAGGGGATCCCCTGGGCATCTGAGATCCAGCCGAGCGACTTGTCTCGCCCACCTTGGTTGCCCGCTTGCGCGTTGCGATCGTCGCTCGAGATCGTCCGGATCGTGCCGTCGTCGAAGACGAAGGTGACTGATTCGAGGCGGCCGGTGACACAGGAGAGGGTCCAGTCGCCGACCGCCGTGCCGCTCCAGACCATGCCCTGGACACCCGGCACCATCAGTCCATTGGCAGCGAGGTTGTCCGCACCGGTGATCACCTTGAACGGCATCGGGTCGCGTACCTGCCCCTGGATCGGGATCCGGCCGACCAGCGCAGTCATGGAAGTGGAGCCGATGAGCGTTGCGTTGCGCGGAACCGTGTAGGCCGGCCGATCCTGCATGGCCTCGACCCGCCCCTGCGCGCTGGTCACTACCTGACCCGTCCTGCTTCGCGCGCCATCGAGATAACCGCCGGCGGTCTGCCCCGCGCGGTCGAGTAGCCCGGTTTCGGGCTGGGTGGGGTCCGACGCATCGAGGGGCTCGACCCAAATGAGGTTCGGCGCAGTGCCCGAAGGACTTCCGACCCCGTCCAGGCCTAGGCCAACGGGAATGTCACTCCCGATGCCGCCGGATTGAGTCCGCTTCATCGACTCG
The DNA here is from genome assembly GCA_041395945.1 of Pseudomonadales bacterium. NCBI lineage: Bacteria > Pseudomonadati > Pseudomonadota > Gammaproteobacteria > Pseudomonadales > Pseudomonadales bacterium. The sequence goes on along the minus strand of JAWKZN010000003.1, from coordinate 24,799 downwards.
GCCAGGCTGTCGACACGGTTGGTGAGCGAGGCCAACACCCCGGAGTCGATCCGGGCTTGATTCTCGTCGTCGTGCTGCTGTGCCTGGAGTTCCCGGCGCAGCCGTGTCGCGACGTTCTCCTCGATCTGGGTGCGACTCGCGACGAGTGCCTGGTTGTCCTTGCGCAACGTCGCGTTGTCACGGCGCAGCGCCTCGACTTCGGAGGTCATGGCCGCGACGTTCGCGGTCAGCGTTTTGATGGTGTCCGCGGGCGTATCGGCATCCGGCGCCGGCGATACGGGCACGCTGTCCAGCACCACTTCGTTGCCGTCTTCGCCCGTGCACGACTTGAGCGTCACGAAGGCGAGCATCAGCACGACAACGCCACCGAGGATGGGTAACAGACGATTGGAGGTTGCAGCGGGCATGACCGGCTACCTGAGCGACGGCGCGAAGGCCCGGGCAGAGACCAGGTAGACGACCGTCCGATCGGCCTCACTGCCTGCCGCATGCAATCGGTTGTGCTGGAACGCGGCCGTGAGCCAGCTGCCGCGCAGGGTTCTCGGGTCCAGTGTCTGAGGCCGGTCGGTCTTGTTGGTGAGCTTGACTGCCGTCAAATACAGATCGCCCGCCCGCCAGGCGATGAGCGGCACGGCTTCGACGGCACCACCGCGTACCAGCGCCACCGGCTCGCGTCTGACGGGCTCACGCACCACGCCGGGCAGTTCTATCAGTAAGCGCGCCGGCGCGTAGAGTTGCTGCGCGGCGAACCGGGTCAGGGTCACGTAGCCGTATTGCGGGGGCGCGGATTCGGTCTCCTGGCGATCGGCGGTCGGCTGGTCCGGGAGGAAGATCTCGATCGGCGCGTTGCCCGCACTTTCCGCGCTGGCAGACAGGTCCAGCAGGTAGACCTGACCATCGTCGAGACCACGCACGATTACGCGAGTGCTGGCGAATGGTTGATGTGCCAGCAGGTAGGCCGTGCCGGCGATGCTCTGAATGCGGAGCACGCCCTGCAATTGCGGCGGCACCCCGACCTTGACGGCGCCCGGGAAGTGCACGAGACGTTCGGTCCCGACCGGGAGCTCGATGGCGATCGGCGTCTTGCGCCAGGCGACACGCTCGGCCACTTCGGGTGCCGCCTGTGCGATGCCGGCGGACAACATCAGCAAAGCAAACAGCCACGAAGCGATGGCGGTTTCGAATCTCTGATCGCGCACTTCCGCAGGACTAAGCACCACCATCGGCGTCTCCTCCATCGCTCAGTTCCGCGTCGGTGAGTCGTCGAGGGCCTTCCGCCCCGTACCCGTCCAGGGCCAGTCCCCAGGGATTCGTTTCCAGGTCGACCGCGTAGCGAACGACGCGCAGTGGGTAGCGGATCGCGGTGCGCTTGACGGTCATGCCCTTCACCGACTCCAGCAGGTCGACGTCCAGCCACACGATCCAAGCCTGCGCGCTCAGCACATCGACCCGGCGTTCCTCGTAGCCGTGGCCCGGGATCTCCTGCATGCCGCGAACGCGATAGGCGAGCTCGCCTTGGCGTCCTTTCTGCTCGAGCTCAGCGATCAGATCGGCGCGGTAACGGGGCGTCAGGTACGGCGACACCTGAAAGATGGCCCGGCCGTAGTCACTGGCACCATCCTCCGGCCAGCGGTTGAGCTGCTGGAAGATGTAGAACGCGAACGCGTAGACGTTGGGTGGCGGCACCTCGTCGACAGCGAGCACAGCGCCCGAACGCAAATCCGGCGGGATGTGCACGGTGAGTCGTTCGGGTGCCTGACTCCAGCCGAACCACAGCCCGGCGATCACCACCGCCTGGATGGCGATCACGGCCCATAGGGACCGCAGATGCGCGCGGACATTATCGATCTCGTATCGGTAACGTCGCATGCGCGCTCCTGCCGATATCCCACGCGCCGCTGCGGCGGACGAAGGGCGAACGTTTCAGGCCCCGGTCATCGAGCCAGAGCACGATCTGCTGCTGGTAGTAGCCGTCCGGCCGGTTCCGCTTCAGACGCTGAAACAGACTCGCCATCAGCAGCACGGTCGCCACGATGCCGACGCCGGCGATGCCGAAGCCCATCGTGACCGCACCCGCGAGCCACGCCAGAATCAGACTGACGGGCAACCACACGAGTGCGGCCACGCCGACGATGACGCCAAGCTCGCTCGAGGAGCATCCCTTGAAGATGGCGGGCTCCGCGTTGAGCCGGTCGGCCAGGATGTCGTGCCGGTCGCTCATGTCGGATCAGATGACGCCAGCGGCTTCGGTCAGCAGGTAGCTCGCGAAAATCAGCACCACCGCACCGACAATGCCGAGCACGCCGACCTCCGCCCACTCCGCCTTGCCCTGCCGCGCCTCGTTGAACTTCGCGAACGCGAGATACGCCACCCACAGGAAACCCAGCACCGCGATCGCCAGTCCCAGCACGAGACCGCCATCCTTGATGTAGCCCTGGATCAGGGCGATCCAGTCGCCGGCCGCCGGCGCCGTACTCGGCGCAACCGGGGTCGGAAGCGCCGCCCACACGGGCGGATTGGCCGCGAGACCGAGGAGGCCCGCCAGGGCCACTGTCCTTTTCTTGAGTCGCTCGAACATCATCATTTCTCCGAAGTTGCGGGGCACCCCCCTGATCACGACATGCCGGGGCTTGCTCCCGGCCCAACACGGTTCCGGTCACCCCGTCACCGCAAATAGAACCCGAGCACGAGCAGCACGATGCTGGCCCGTAGCGCCGCCCACACGAGGTCGAACAGCGCGACCTGCCCGTCCTGCCACGCACGAAACGATCCGACAGTCACCCACATCACCCAGACGAACGTGAGCACCAGGACAACACTCGCGATGGTCGTGAGCAGCGTTCCCGGAGTGACTCCGGAACCCGCCTGAAACGCGGCACTTTGCGCAGGGGTCATCGGCGTGCCTCACTGCCGATAGTCGCCGCGCAGCGGCGGAAACGTCCGCGGCTCGGTGCGCGGCGCGTCGATGTGTTCCTGGATACCGGCGCGAATGCGCTCGAGGTCCTGGCGGAGCCAGTCGTAGCGAAAGCGGATACGGGTATCGGGGCTGGCTTGCGACTCAGCGGTCTCGATCAGCGGGGCGAGGGCTTCGATCTCGTGGATGAGGCGTGCGAGGGCTTCGCGTTCGGCGTCGGGGTCGGCCCAAACAGCGGAAGACGACAAAAGGGCGCCAAGTATCCCGAGGCCAGCCAGCCAGCAGATTCGCATAATGGTATCTTCGAGACCGTGCATGTGCGCATGGTCTGGAACTTGCGAAGCGCCGTCGATGCGGAACTCGCTCGGCTAGTGGCGTGCTTTTCTTTTAAGCCCGTTGCGGTCTGACCTGACAGGCAGTGACGGATAGGGGCGAATCACCGAAATCGGACTCTCGTGACCAAGGGGCGTGGCTGATCGAGGATTTGACCGCGGTATTGCTCGATCGCACACTTTGGTTGTCAACGGGAGCAAGTCATGGCGTTTAGTTGGCGCAAGATGCTTGGCTTTAAGCGAACGGATGAGCCGCCATCCGACCGCGCACCCCGTGCGCCTGCAATGAGGCCACGCAGCTATAGGGTAGGCGATTCAATCGGCGGCGAGTATGAGGTTCTCGAGATCTTTTCTGGTGGCATGGGCCTTGTCTACGTTGTCAGCCACCATGACGAAGACGCTCCGATTGTGCTAAAGACTCTGCAGCGCCCCGAGAGTGAATCGGAGCGCGAGCAGTTCCTCCGCGAGGCCGAGATTTGGGTGGGACTGGGCCGGCACCCTAACATCGTTCGCGCGCGCTTCGTGGCGATGCTCGACGGGCAGCACTATGTTGCCGCAGACTACGTTCCGAACACGCCCGACCGAGGCAACACCCTGGACGCTTATGTCGGGTACCGCGGCCTGCCAGCCGGTCTGGTGCTGACCTGGGTCGCCCAATTTTGTCATGGCATGACCCATGCTCAATCTCACGGCGTGGTGGCACATCGGGATATCAAGCCGGGCAACCTGATGCTCACGCCTGATAACGAGCTATGTATTACGGATTTCGGCTTGGCGCGGAGCTTCGCGCTCCCGTCGGGGACCATTGAAGGGGTGACGGAGCGCCAATCCATCTCTGGAACACTTCCTTACATGGCACCGGAGCAGTTCTTGGCACCAGCTGCGCTGGATCACCGTGTCGACATATACGCATTCGGTATCACCTTGTATGAGCTGATTGTCGGTGCTCGACCGTTCGTTGAGAGTAACCAGCAAGCGATCGTTCAGCAAATCCTCTATGAAACGCCGAAACCCATGCAAAGTCCGTTGTGGCCAATCTGCGAACGGTGCCTTCGCAAGGCTCCCTCAGCGCGGTACCAAGGCTTCGGGGAGCTCTTGATCGACGCTAGGGATATCGCCCGCCAAATCGGAGTTGGCCTCCCGAGCCCGTCTGCCTCCAGGACAGACGAAGAAGAGCTGGTCTATGCGAGGGCGATGTCCTACGGCGCGATGGGACGCCCAGATTTGGCCCTAAAGTACTCGCTCGAATACTGCCGGATGGTTCCCGAGGACGATAGGGCATGGACTGAGTTGGGGAAACAATACCTCATGCAGAACCAGTTGAAGGAATCCGTCCAGGCATCACTTCGTTCGATCGAATTGGCGCCATTCAAGGCCGTCGCCAGGAACAACCTAGGAATAGCCCTTCATCGACTTGGTAGGCACGATGAGGCTTTAGACGAGCTTAGGGTCGCCGCTTCCCACGATCCACTGAACACTGGAGCGTTGCTTAATCAGTCGGGCCCGCTGACAAGTCTTCGGCGACCGCTCGAGGCGATTCAAGTCATGCAGCAGGCGATCAGGATCGCACCGGACAAGGCTTCAATCTGGGCAAACCTAGGTGCGCTCCAGATGGAGGTGGGACAGGAAGTAGAGGCCGAGCAATGCTTGAGAAAGGCCCTTGAGCTTCATCCTGGACTGCACGAGGCGAAGGAAAACCTCAGCACGCTGATCGCGAAGCGCACTAGTGCGCCATCGGGACACCGGCGGCCCGATCCGGGCCAGTTGTTGGCAGCGGGTCGCTTTGATGAAGCGGAGACGGAGCTTCTTGAGCGAGTCGCGGAGAACGCGAGCGATGTTGATGCGTGGCACAACCTTGGCATCATCGCGGTTCACATGCACCGCGAGCAGGAGGCCATCGAACGCTTCGGACGAGTCGTCGCGCTTCAGCCTAGCGAAAGTTTCGCTCGAAAACAGTTGGTCAATCTCAGAGCCAACGCTGGGGATATCGTCGGTGCATTGCGCGAGTGTGAGGAGTTGGCGCGAATTCCCAAGGAGAGGCTGCACGCCACGCTGCTGCGCGCTCAGTTGCTTCAGGGGCTCGGTAAGATCTCACTGGCGATTCAGGAACTGCAGCAGGTGGTCCGCGCGAACCCAGAGATCGATCAGGTGTGGTTCATCCTTTCTGAAATATACGAACGAGAGGGCCGGCTCAAGGAGTCGCTCGAAGCAGCAACGAAGGCGCATGCCATACTACGGAAGGCCGGCGGCCACGCTGACAACATCGCTATGGTCGAGGAACGTATTGCCCGCCTCAAAGTCGCACTGGCGTGACGAGACGTTTTCCGGTCCAAGCGAGTTTCCTATGCCACGCACAACGCGTTCGAAGATACGCTTCGTTTAACCTACTGTAACGGTGCTACGATTTTCTGCGTGACGCCGACGACTGGCAGGTCATGAGCGTTCGCCCAAGAGTCGTCCCTCTTCGTTCAATACATAGGTAGTGACGCCGAAATTGAAACGCGGTCCGCTATCATCGTGGATAATCTTCAGCTTCCCGCCGCAGTCGTGTCGGAAGTTATGTGTGAGATTATCGCTGCCGTCAAAAGTCATCGGTACCGTTTTGTCGGACCAACAATTGAGACATCTTGGCCGCGCAGTACGGCTGGCCGCGATTTCCAGCAATCCTCGTAGCTTCTCTATCTCTTCGTCAAAACGTTTAATCGAATAGAACAAACCACGTCGCTCTGATCGATTCCGGATACGTGCGAGAAACGCTTTCGAGAGTTGATCGGCTCGAGAGCGGGATTCGCGCCTTTCGCGTTCCTTCTCGACCAATTCTATCTGCAGGCTTTCAAGATCCATGTTCTCGATGTCTGAGTAGTTTTCGCATTCGTAGCACCACCCTTTTTTACGTCCGGTCTCGACTTCCTTTCCGCTATTCAGCCGGTAAACTACCCGTATAGGCCGGTAGACTTCCCGCGTTTCGAAGCCACATCCCGTGCAACAGATTCTCGCTGAATCAATCGACATTCCTCACGATCCCCATTTCGTGCTCTGCTCAAGCTTCATCGCGGCAAATACATCATCCTATAGGTACTTCTTAAACGTACTCGCAGTCACCGCCTCGCTCAGCGCAAACAGCGTCGAGAAGAGGAGAACCACAGAGCTCGGATCTGGACTCAGCGGCTGAATCGCTAGAGCACTGGCAAAGTCCCTAGTCCAATAGGATAGCCCCCACTACTCAGAGATGTCGCTTTCCGGCCAGAACAGCGTCAGATCGCTCACCAGTGGCTTAAGGAACGGCAGTCGCAACTGTTCGACGTTTCGGGCAGCGTACTCGCGAGCCCCCTCCAGCCAGACCGACATCTCGTCACCCGGAATCGATCGCACCGCGCCGGACACCTCGGCTTGCCCAGGCTTGCGTACATTGAGCAGCTCCAGAATCTGCTCGTCCCGCAGCAGGACCAAGGCACCTGCATCGTTTGCGGTAACACCCACGGCCACCTGTCGCAGGTGGCCGGTTCGGCTGGTCACTGCATCCTGGACCTGAAACACCGCTAGTGGGTGCGTCGTCTCGCGTAACAGTGCCAGCGCCGCTTCCTCGTCCGCGGCCTGGGACAGCGCTTGGTCGAAGACCTGATGACCAACGCCCACGATCCGCTTGGATTCCTCCGCATCATGGGGATGCCGGTGAAAGATCAGATCCTCGTAACGTGCCCGCACGCCCGGTGAGCCCAACCATGCGTCCGGCGTCTTGAAACTGAAGGAGCCTCCTTCTCGGTCGGGTCGGCGCCGATTCTTGACCAACGCGCCGTAGAAGAAGGGGACCAAGTCCGGAAGGTCCTTTCGAGGAACGTCTTCTAACTGGGATAAGTCGAAACTCTGACAGTGCCCCACTAGGTCTGTCACGGTCATAAGAGCGGATTTTCCGCCTAGGCTCCTCGTTTTCGCGTCGAACCATTCATCCAGACGATCCGCTCGAACCGACTGGCCCTCGGCAAACAACTCGTTGAAGAAACTCGGACCGGCCATGCCAAGAACCATCTGCATCAAATCTTCTGGCTCATCCATGGCATGTCCGAGGGCCTCCATGATGTGACCGAGTTTCGTTTCGAGCTTGCCCCAGATCCTGGACTCCACAGTACTGGGGTTGCGAATTGTCACGACATCAACGGGGTGCTTCTGGCCATACCGGTTCAATCGACCGACCCTCTGATGAAGCCGCATGGGATTCCAAGGAAGATCTACGTGAATAAGCGTGTGACTGCGCTCCTGTAGGTCGATTCCCTCGCCGCCTGCCTCGGTCGAAACAAGAAATCGGATCCGGCCCTGATTAAACGAATCAGCAGTCGTCTCCCGGTTGGCCGAGATGACCGTCTCCTCGCCTGAAGGTCGCCGAACTCCCTCTAATCGATTGTCGCCGTTGATAAACCCCACGCTGTGCTCGCCGAAACGGGCCATCAAAGTCGACACCACCAGCGCTTGGGTCGCTTTGTATTCCGTAAACAGCAAGATTGAACGGTCACCGTATTGGTTGACGATGATCTCGCCTATGCGAGCAATCTTGCTCTCTTCTTTGATCTGCTCGGCGGCTCGAAGCAGCGACTCGAGATGGGGCAACTCGTCCTCGAGCAATCGGAACCGCTCTTGATTCATCCACCGGGTAAAGGCGTCCAAGACTTCGGGGTCTTCCTCCTCGCTTGCGGGAAAGTCGGGCCCATAGCGCTCGCGAAGCTCGGTTACCTCCTTCCTCAGCTTCTCCAGCCGCCTTCTCAGCGCGGCCCGAATGGCCGCCACCGAGCTGGATGCAATCTTCTGCATAGCAATTAGGACCAGCGTTACCTGCCGGCGCTCACTCTGCTGCAATCCGGATGCATAAGCGTTACCGGCGAGAATGAAGTTCGTCAGGAGCTGATAAAAATCTCGCTCTTCGTCCGTGTAGTCGTAGGTCTCGGGGTGGTTACTTACCGGCTGAAACAGTCGGTTTCCTGCCATGTCGGTGACTTTTTGCTTGAAGTTCCGAATAAGCACCTGCCTCAGCAGTGGCATTTGCTCCTGCTCCGGGCGGTTTGGACCGAAGAGATCGGGCCGTAGCAGCCCCATGAGCGACCAGAAGCCGTAAGGCTTACCACGGTGGGGCGTCCCCGTGAAAAAGAGGCATGACTGGACGCGATCCTCTTCGACAAGACGTTCGATGAACTGATAGCCCAGCGTTTTTCCTGTCTGTTCGTCAGCGTTGAGATGGTGCGCCTCATCCACGATGAGCATGTCCCAGGCGGGCGCGTCCAATAGTCGCTCGTGGCGCCCCGCGCGATCCATGCGCATAGTTGGCAGGGACGCGACAACTTGGTTATGGGTACTCCAGAAGTCGGCCCTCGGGCGATCTACCTCAGGGCGATACATCGACATGCGGATGTCAAAGAGCGTCCGTAGCCGGTATTGCCATTGCTCTACAAGGGAGGCGGGCGTGAGAATCAAAAGCCTTCTTACCTTTCCGCTGGAAAGCAAAGGCCACAGAATGAGGCCGGCCTCTATCGTCTTTCCCAACCCAACATCGTCAGCGATTAACAATCGGATTGGCCACTGCTGTAGAGCTCGGTGGCACACCCACAGCTGGTGCGGAAGAAGGTCGATTCGTGACCGCGAGAAAACTCCCCACGCGTCGTTCAATGAGCGTATGGCTGCAGATTGGGCCTTTAGAGTCACATCCAGCGTCGGCGACCACCGCCCCAGCTTGACCGCGTCGACGACTCCGAGACGAGGCGTCAAACTGCTCGCTTCGCAGGACTCGATTCGATCTTCGAAACGCACGATGACAGTGTCCCCTTGGTCCAGGATCACGCTTCCTGTCCCGAAACCCGGATGGTGAACTTGCTGTCCCGCTTCAAGCACTATTCCGCCCTCAGTATGTAGTCCTGTCCGTCAAACCGGATGTCAATTGCACGTGGCATTCTCTCGACTATTCCCAACAACTATTCAAGCAATTTGTGACGTAACGATTCATCGGAGGAGATTATCCGCAACGGGATGTCATAGTCTCCGCTGAAGTCAGCCGCGTCTTCGCCCAAGTGTTCCACCAGGATTTGGTAGATGTCCTCGCCGGTGTAGACCCAGGCACCGAATGCGTCGAAAAAAGTCTGGACGCGATCTATCGGCGCGTAGGCATGGGGAGCTGCGAACCGGCTTTTGATCACACCGTGATGCAGAAGCTCCCGAACGACAAGATGGGATCCGACTCGCAAAGTCCTAGTCAGCGGCGGCGCGTCGATCCCACCCCCCTGAAACTTCGGGTTCGCTCTCGGCGCAAGAATCGTGTCGAGGGCGAAACTTTCATCGAAGCGATCAATCGAGAGGAATAGATCTGCGTAATCGTCCAGCCAGCGGCGTAACCGATAGAGCTTCGGGAACTGAGCCAACCACTGCGTCCATTCCTCATCGTCATGCTGCGCTTCCGCATACTCCTCGATGATGTTCATCCATTTTTCCGGTTCCTTTTTAGGATCGCTTTCCGTGAAGACATTCCACCAGCCGCGGTCCTGACAGTACCGGATAAAGCCACGATGCTGTTCATCTCGGGTACGTCCCATACCCTGAAAGCTCCCGATTGCGAGGAGCATGAGCCATGACGATCGGTCGATTCGACCGCTGTGCGGGTCCGGCTCAAGATTCAGTCCCTGAGGATACAAACGATTCCGATATTCTCCTGCTCTTTGTTTCCGCTCCTTCGACCACCATTCGTGAAGCCTAACCAAGGCCGTCGTCAGATCGACGTGCGCGGATATCGGTTCGCGATCCTCCGGCAGTTCGTCGGTATCAACGGCCCACTCAAGCCGGGCAACCGAAACCAGGCGTCGACGGAGCCGGTCAACCTGTTCCTCACTCAGCCCTCGCATGAGCTCAGGGTCCTGCAGTGCGGAACGCAACCACTCGGCACCGCGCACCCGCTCCGCGACGCGTTCCCCAAGGTCGCCGTCAGCGAGGTATTTCAGAGAAGCGCGTCGCACCTCAACCGAACCCGCGTCCAGAACCCATTGCGCTATTCGCTCTGCCGGGGCCTCCATGCGTTGCCGGGCGATCAGAAAAAAGGTCGCGGCCGAATGTTGGCCGTCCGTTTCGACGTAGTAACCGGCGTGCAATCGATACTCGGGTGGCGCCAATGCATGCCTTCTCGGTTCGTCCGAGTCGAGGCCTGGACCATGAAGAGCCAGCAGCTTACGGGCCTCGACCCACTCTCCCGCTTCGGACCGAAACTGCAACTGACTCAACCGTTCCTGAAGATCGACGGACTCCCAGTCTGAACTGTCCTCGGTCAGAACGTGCACCCATCCAAGGACTTCGGCATCGGCCGGCTCAACCCTGGAGCGCTCCAACAGACCCACTAGCGCAGAAAGGCCCAGGGGCTGTGGGTTGGCCAGCTTGGCCTCTCTGACGATGTCGCCAATCTCCGTGGAGACGCAGAGGTGGCCAGGGTAGCGGCTTGCGAATCTTGTCCAGGCTCCCAACTTTGCGCCAACGTCCTCTTGCAAAAGCGCCCCGCTCAGTTCGTACCGGATATCGCTCGCATCCGAGAATCCACGTAGAGCTCCCGCCAACCCGTTGGGCACGGCCATTGGGCGCTCGCTCAACCGTGTGAGCGCGCCGAGCACCACCGATCGGGCCAGCTCCGCCCCATCGCTGCGGCGACGCCGCAACCATCCTTTCGTCAATCCAAACCACATGCTCTCCCAGAACCCTAGAGCGTCGGCATCCGCCGCCAATCCCAGCGCGGCCCGGACGGACGGCCAATCCTCAAAGGAGCGTTCGAGCAGCGCGTCCAAGACGCCGCCGGCCGCGCTGCCTATGCGTGATGCTTTCTCCAGGTTTTCAGTCGTGCTTCCAGCCAGCCTGGCGCGCCCGGCATCCAAGTCAAAATTTCCGTTGATGGCGAAACCGACGGTCGACGTTTCTCGAGTGGGCGCTGTGACCCAGAGTGCGGGAACCCCGTCAGGCAGCGGACGAAAACCCTGGGGCCCCACTGCCATGAGCACGCTGCCGATTTCTGTGCGGATACAGAGCGCCGTCGTGTGGGCGCCCCAATCACCCATTAGATCCAGCTGGCCGACCTCTACGCCCGGGCAAATTTCGCTCGGTCGCCAATGCCAGGTCGACTCTGACGCCGCGACATGGGTAATGGTCCGGAGGGCGCGCCCAAAAACGCATAGGATCCCCGCGAGCTGTCGGAACCGTTCCAGAACTTGATCCCTAAGTTCGCCGTGAACACCAGGAAGCTCTATGAGCGTCCCCGGCAGCTTGGAGTTTGCGCCTAGTCGGGTCAGCCGAACCCGCGCCTCCTGGGAGTCCTTCCAAGGCTGGGGCAGGATCCCGGACACCACGCGTATGGCCAACCGGCCACTAATGATTCGTGGATGTTCGCACGCCAGCAATACGCTCTTGAACCCCAATCCGAACTTACCGGTTACGCCTTCGTCGCCACGCTTGTCGGAGGCTGAAAGAATGAGCATCTTCTCTAGGTCTCGGTCGTAGCCGCGTCGTTCGCCGTCGAAGCCGACGGGACCGCGAGCGTTGACAGGACGCCCCCAGTGGAGAAACGCGAGTCCATCGCTCTGCTCGTCCACCACGAATCGCCGTGCCGCCGGCGGCACCTCGGAGCCTTGCAAAGGAAAAGCGTGAAAATGACCCAGCTCGACGGCGGCGTCGTCGGCATTCTGGAACAGTTCCAGTGGAATACTCGCGAGCTCATATTGGTACTGCTTAAGCTTACTCTTGACGGCCTGGACGACCGCACCCTGTTCGTCTGTGTTCAGGTCGATGCAACCGGCCAATTTCTCGAGTGACTGGCGCAACTCTCTTCTGCTTGATTCCGCTGATTCCCCCTCCGCTTCTGCTTCGGCGATCCGGCGCCGCCATGAGTCGCAGATCGCTAGTTGCTTTTCGATCCGGTCGCTCTTCACGGAGAGCTGTCTGAGGTAGAAGGGAATGTGATCCAGGATCAGCCGACGAGCGATTCCGATTTCCAGCTGATCGCTCCGGTCTAGCTCCTGCCACAAGAATCCGAAATCCACCTTCGCCTGGTTGTACAACTCGAAGTAGAGTCGCTCGGCGGTGGCACGGAGCAGGTCGAAGAGTTGCTCCGCGTCGAATCGACCAAGCTCGACGCGACGAAACGGAATCATCACCCCGTAGCCGCCTTGCCAACTTAGCGCGCCCGCGAGCAGGGTTCGGACTTCCTGCTCAAGCGCGACCCGTATCGATTGGCCCAGAAGGCTAAGCACTTCCACTTCTTCGCCGGTCTCGACTCGGACTGTTGCTTCAATGAGCTCCAGCGCTTCGTCTACAGTTTTGTCTCCCATCCATTCCCGCCGCTCGCGCGTCCTTCCCGGGTCTCGCCAAGGCAAGCGTCCAACAAGCCATTCAAAACTATGTGGGTAAAGATACTCATTGGCGAGGCCTCTCATGGCCGAGCCAAGCAACCCGAGCACCACACCAATCATCGGTGAAGGAACGAGACTCCCGTGCCAATCGCGGAAATACTCACGTAGGAGTTCAGGCGCTGCGTCACGGGCTAGTCGAAACGTCGCGTCAGGCATGCCGACCGTACTTTCGTGAGCATGCGATGCACCCGCCTGGTAAACCAGGTCGCCTAGAATTGCCGCCTGTTGCGCGTCTAGAACCCTCGAATCCACCACGCCATGGGCGCCGGCGCAAAGTGACGCAGAATCACTCCAATTCTTGTCGCGGGTAGCGAGCCGTAAGCCCGGGATAAAACGCTGTGCGTTTTCCCCGTACCGGGCCAGTTGTCTCAAATAGACGTCGTAGACGGACTTGCGAACGTGCCATTGGGAAGTGTCCTTACTGAGCCAGTCCAGCACCCCTGCCAATTGCTCAGCATCAATCGATCCTGAAAGGGCTTCCCCAAGTCGGCTCCACGCCGCCTCCCGCTCGAACGGCTCACCCGAGGCCATCTCCAACAACCGCCAACCCGGGAGTTTTTCGCAATCAGCCAACAGTTCTATCTCGTCGGCGGTAGGCTCTGCTTGCCATTCCCCGACGTGATATTCGGGTAAATCCTCAAGTAGCAATCCAAGGCGCTCTAGACCCTCTTCTCTGGATGCGAATCCCAGCTCCCGAAGCATCTCCCAAGCCGGGTTACTTCGTAATGCGCCTTCGATCTCTTCGGGTACTGCAAAGCAGGGGCCGTGCGCGACTCGATGCTCCGCGACGAGTCTGTGGGCTTCGTCCCCCAAGGCCGCATCGAGATCGATTACGTCTTCGGGTTTCGCCGACGTACCGTAAATAGTCGGCAGCCAGCTTTTACTCCGAATCAGCCTTCGCAAATTCTCTTCGACAACGGCTGGGAGGGAATCCAGGGCCGCCATGACGCTTCGCCAATGGAGAGTGGGTTGCTCGGTACTCAGCGCGATCTCGATGATGGCTCGGTCGTCGAAAGGTCTCAGCCAGCGTTTCTGCTTCTCTGCGACCCGCGCGTTTTTGCTTGGGGCTATCAGCGTCGCCAGGAGAGCCAATCGATCATCGTGCGATTTGCGCGTGGGCGCCAGATAAACATTTTCGCCAGTCGCCGATACCGGCTCGCCAGCCAGGGTCGTGTGAAAAGGAAGTCGCCGCCAGAGGTCTTCGTGCTCAATGCGGGCTAGGATCTCGCCACGCTCTTCGATCGAGAATTCCTCAGGCGCGGCGATATCGATGAGAGCGGAACTGCGCAACTCTTGAATTAACGTGTGCGAGTCGATCTCCGCAACGTTGGCCTGGCCCCAACGCGCGCGGGGAACGGAGTTTGCAAGTTCCTCGGGAACCAAGCTCCATTGTTCACCCCTGTGAGTAGAAGCCCATAGTTTGTTCCAGGCTGGAGGTTGATCATGGCGTCCGATCCACAAGACCGCGGAATCGTCGACGCGATGTTCGACCGCGCCATGTAGGAGCACACGCAGACCGCGAAGTGCATTGGGGTCTGTGCCTGGATCATTAGCATGTTCGAGCATTCTTTGGCGGTCTGCGACGCCTCCCAGTCGTCCTGTAGTCTGGTGCCCAATCGCTGCAAGGCAGGCTCGACCATCACTTGCGGAAGGGATGCGTCTGCTTCCGCTCGCGGTTCCATTGTCCGGGAAAAGCTCGCGATAAATCTGTGCCCGAACGAGGCAGATTTCCGCGTCCGGAATCGCTCGGGACAGCAGCGGCGTGACACCCATCGCCGCTTCTCCAAGTCCTTCCGAAAAACCAAACAAAGTGCCGGCCGTTCTAATGCGCTCGATAAACTCGAAAGACACCGCCCTCTCGGTGCCGGTCGCGGCGTCGCGAACTCCAATAACACGCAGCTTGCGATTTACTCGAAGGAATCGTCCCCGCGCATCGGCTGGCAGCGTACGTAATAGCCCGTGAACCGCCACGAGTATCTGACGCTGACCTGGTATTTCGCTTTCACCGCCAAGGGCGCGGTCTAGCACACCGAGCCAAAGGACTAGCACGCTCTCGTCCGGCGAACCTGCGCTCGATGCAGCCTGGTCCATTCCCCTGGGAACCAGCAATACGGGAGCATCGATTCTCCACAGTTCCCTAAGGATCGCCTCCGGCAACTCCGCCGAAAGCTCCAACCGGTTTTGCGGCCGGAGAAAGCCAAGGACTCTGTTCCCCTTTGCTGCCACCTGGCGTCGGGCTTGGAGGCCAGCGGCGCGTAGGCCATCTCGTAGGACTGAAACTAGTTGGCTCTGTATCCGATCCGTCGATAGGTAAGGACCCGCCCAGGACTCCAAGAACTCAGCCAAGTAATCCATGGACGGTCCGTCGGTGAATAAACCACCGATGCGCGACAGCAAAAGCTCGAGCTCAGCTTCCAGCCATTGACGTGGCTGATCCCACAGGCATGGTGCTTCCGCGTCGTAGGGTACAACGTTGCTTGTGGACAGTTCCGGGAAGACTAACCACGGCCGTTCCGGGACTGAATTCGGCGGCTTGGGAACAGGGCGAAGGCGAAGGCGAGCATCGCCATCGACCAAACTCCATCGAGGTTCGGTCCCACGCTGCAGCGTTCGCGCCCAGACGCTGTCCCGGCAGATATGTTTGCGAAAGGTGCGGAACCATTCCGTCGTTGAAATGGCTTCTGTCAAAAAACCGCACTCGTCCGTTGAGAGCTCCAGCTTGTCGGTATACCGATCTAGAGCCGGCAGCACCATCGGCAACAACACGTCCTGCGCCAGTTTCTGATTCCAGGCAGTCCGCAATGCGCTTTCGTCCATTCGCGCGTCGCGATCTGAAGCAGGGTCAAGATGAAGGTTTTCCAACCCGTGAATGTTCTTTCGACCGGCGTCTAGAAAGAACTGACCATGGAGGACGATCGAGTGTTCCAGCCTACAGCCTTCCGCTTGAATTCGTTGACCACCGTCCTCGACTGGCAAGAAAACTGCCCAATGTAGCCGAGAAATCGGAACGGAATTGAAGCCTGCGCAGAACAAGACAGCCGCCTCCGGCGACGCCTTATCGATTGCCAAGTGCTCCCGTCCCAAATCATCGCGATACCAAGTACGGGGCCACTCCTCTCGCGCCTTTGCGGTTGCGAACCATCCATCCGCGCTTTCTGATCTCAGCCCAGAGAAACCAATTAGCCGCTGCTTACCTTCATATAGAATTTGGCCATCCGCCTGCGAGCAGGGCGGGTCGCCTATCAGCCGGGCTCCGGACGAGAGTTCCAAAGCAAAGCTATTGATATTCCCTTTGTGTTCGACGCGCTCCAGGTGTCGCAGCAAGGGCAGCATTTCAGCCACGTGGCCTGCCAGTTTTGGATCGCTAAGAAACGCAAGCTCACTGGACGGATCGTCTCCGGGAAATCGACTGATGATGGCCCCCGTCTCTTCGCCCGAGGTGGTTTGCAAATGTCGCTTCATTCGCAGTGGAAGCCACAACAAGAACCAGCTGTGCTCGGCCATTTCGACGAGTTCTGAGCCGAGGCTTGTCAGTGCGTCCCAATCAGCGGCACTCGTCTCATCCCACTCGGGATGAGGACTGTGATCATCGTGCTTCCATGGAGTGAGTCCTTCACAGTGGAAGTCCACTCCATCCCAGGCGACGTAGAAAAGGGCCTCGCACAAATGGAAGACGCTCTTCATTCCGAGGCCAAACTTGCCTATTACACCGGCATCACCAGCTTTGCTGTTGATGCCGAAAGAACGAAGAGCATCCGAATCGCTCTTCTTGAACTCGCCATCGTTGAAGAACCAAAGACCCGGTCCACGCAGCAGCGGATGGGGCGCATCGGGAAACCCTGGGTGGGTCCCAAAGATCAACGTACGAGCTTTTGCGTCGTCAGCGTTCTGAATCAGTTCCTTCAGAATGGGGAACCCACTCTCGTAGCGGTCTCGAAGGTTGTCCGCGATCAGGTTGACGTAGTTGGTCTGGTAACCTCTCATCAGTCGCCCCAATCGATCATCGGAAGCGACTGGGGAGCCGAAAGCCGAAAGGTCATCGGCCTGTCGCTCAGAGCGGGGCTCAAATGACGACGGAATCGTCTACTTGCCGCGCAGGGCTTCATTAATCGCCTCCAGCATTTCATCCTGAGAATGATGCTGGTTACGCCGCTTCGTGCCCTCGACGGTCAATTGGAAAAGGCGCGCCTGTACCGCCTCTTCGACGAACTGAGAGATGTCGCCCTTTTTCATACCATGCCGGCCCAGGTAGGTCCGTAGCGCCCTGTCCACGTCATCGCGTACTACGATGGACCATCGCACGTTACTCATCGACATCCTCCCGAAAGACGAACAGTGATCTTATACGCTTATGCGCATAAACGTACAACGAGCCGCCCAGGAAGAGTCGGAACCTCGGTTCCTTTTTAGAGGTACTTCTTGAACGTACTCGCAGTCACCGCCACGCTCAGCGCAAACAGGGTTGCGAAGGGGAGTACCACCAAGCTTGGGTGAAGACTGAAAGGCAACGCCAGATAGACCACCCACGTCAGCACGAGCAGCGGCAAGGCGGAGCGCTTGGCCCAGTGGTACACGAACGAGCTCTCGCGCCCCCCGCCCCATCGACGCAGGTCGCGTTTCACTAAACCGTCGACGATCGCCACCACGCTAAACAGTCCAAAGACCGGCAGCGCGAGTACGAGGATGGCGAGGCGCACCGAGAACACCTGCGTCACCTGCATGGCTGCCAGGACGTACTCGGCGATGGGTTGAAACATCGCGTGCATTCGCGCTCGCAGACCGGTCTCGCTCGGCCTCGGCGGTGCGCCAGTCCACCGCACGAAATCGGCGAATCGGGTTGCCTCGAACAGGACGTAATACGTCTTGTCGGCCACCTTCTTGGTGAACCGGGCCGGGTCCGAGCTGACCAGGCTTCGGCCGAAGTCTTGCTGGAGATAACTGATTTCGGCGGCGAGCATGTTCCGACTGTGGTCGAGCCCCTGATCCGGCCACCAAATCGCCATGCCGACCCACTCGGTGAGGATTGAGAACACCAGGGACAACAGCAGCCATTTGATGCCCTGCGCGAGCGTCGTCAGGAAGTTGGAGATCAGCCCCTGGCGGACGTCCCTGCGCCGGGGATCCGCAGTGGCCTCAGCCATCGTCCGCGACGTTTGTTAGTGGCACGTCCACGTCGGCGGCGGCGTGCCACCAGGTCTCGGTCGCGCGGTACCAGTGCTCGTTGGTGATGTAGGTTCGCTCCATCTCGTTGGCGATGGCCGCGAGACTCGTGGGCATTGCCGGATCGCCCCGGTCGTCCGGCAAGGGCATGCGGATCTTCCACAGCCGCCCACCCTCGAGCAGCGCAAAGGCCTGCCCCTTGGGCAGACGGACCAGTTCCGCCGGCGTCAGCATCGGCACCTCGGAGACGCTGATACGGTCCTCGTTGCGGGACTTGAAGTCGATGCCCGAGGTCGGGTCCGACGAGTCATCGACGCCGGACACGCTCATCAGCGTGAACACCTCCACGCGCGGCAGCTGGTCCGTCAGCATCTCGGCGGTGGCGAGCTCCTTCACACGCAACATGATCATCGTGTTGAAGTTGCCAGCCACTTGGCCAGCCTTGGCGCGGCTACCGATCTTGGCCTCCACGTCTGACCAGGTCTGCGTGTAGGCGGTCACCTGAAAACCGGCGCCGCCGGCCTTGTTCAACAGCGGGACAAACTCGTCACCGATGAGCTCATTGAATTCATCCGCGTGCATCGAGATCGTCGGTAGACGAGCTGCCTCCACAGGGACCGCATCACTGCGCGGGTCCTGCACGCCGTGCTTGTAGATGTGCCCGGCGACCGAGACCAGGTCGGCGAACATGGAGTTTCCGACGGCGCTCGCGACCGTCGTATCGGTCAAGGCGTCGAGGCCGACGTAGACGATGCCCTTGCGGCGGATCACCTCCAGCCACTCGAAGATCGGGCGACTGTCGTCTTCGTTCAGGTAGTTCGGGGAGATCAACTCCGCGAGCTTGCCGGTGGTGAGCTTTTCCATCAGCGGTCCCACCGAGCTCACAATCTTGTCGAAATAGGTCTTGTCGTACTTGAATGCTGAGACCAGACCATCGAGCACCGGATCGTAAAGATCCTGCGTCTGCAGGTAGCGCATCATCGCGATCGCATCTCGGTCCCGGCCGCGCAGCGCCGAGGAGAGATTGCGCTCGCTGATCTTCGATGCGATCTCCTCCACCTCCGTTGCCCAGTTTTCGAGACCGTTGCGGCGCAGATGCTCGCGCGCGTACTCGACGAACAGCGGCTCGATGTCGTTGATGTAACGACGGATCTGCTGGTAGTCCGGCCGACGGCCGAGTGCCACCAGCGCGCGAGCGATGATGTTGACGAAGCGCCAGGCGAACTCCTTGAACGCGGCCGAGTTGCCTTCGCTCGGCAGCTGGTTCGCGATACGGGTCGCGACCTCGGTGATGCGGGAGAAACTGCCGATCGCGTTGTAGCGCGCCGACACCTCCGGAAAGCCGAGATGGAACAGGTAGAAATCCTGGGCGCGGCCGGCGCGTTTGGCTTCTGCGTACACGCGCCGGAGCAGGTCGGCATCGCCCTTGGGATCGAAGACGATGACCACGTCACCGCGGCGAATGTCCTGGGTGATCAGGAGCTCTGCCAGCCGCGTCTTGCCGACCCGCGTGGTACCGAGCACGAGGGTGTGTCCGACTCGCTCACCGAGATCCATCCAGACATCTTCCTCATGGGGTTCCACCGCATGCAGCGCCGGCGTGCCGCCTACCGCCGGTAGCGGCTTGAATGGATTCCACCAGGCCGGCTGCCGCAACGCCCAGGCGGCGACGCCGAGCACCGGCACGGACTCCCAGGCGACCTCCTTCTGCCGTGCCCATCGGTAGAGCGCCCCGGGCTGCACGTAGCGCTGTACTTCCGGGCGGATCGTGTCGCGCAGGCGCTGCGAGTGTCGTTGCGTCCAGCGGAATCCTCGACCGAGAAAGAGCTTGTGGCGGCTGAGCGGAATGCCTGCCGCGCGCAGACGGTAGGTCGGCAGGCATCGCATATTTCGCTGGTAGCGCAGGACCCGCCAGGCTTGGCGCAAGCGGACGAACGCCAGCACGAACAGCGCAGTGGCCGCCGCGTACGCGATCCCGGGCGGCATCATCAGTGCCCAGGGCGCCATGAGTGCCATCACGGCGGTCGCGACCGCGACCAACGCCGACCAGAGTTCTACCGGCGGGCGCAACAGCGCCTCGACGGGATGCGGCGTCACTGCTCGATGCCGTGCCGGGAGACAAGCGCGGGGATGTGCTCGAGACCCAGGGCGCGCGCAATGTCGGTGGCCGGCGCGGGCAGAATCGGGATGCCGTCCGCAATCTGTGCGATCGCAGCGAGGTCGGCTTCGCTGTGGGCCTGGACCAGCATCCCGACCGCCCCGATCGCCAGCAGGCGATCACGGTGCGTCGCGAACCACTCGCGCGACCGAGCGTCCGCGCCGACGAGGAAGAAGGGTCGCGAGAGTGTGCCGTTGTTCGGCAGCCTCAGCGGCCGCGGCGTCACTGGCCCGGGCGTCAAACCCGGTGTGCGGATCGGCAGTAGATTCGGCACAGCGGCGGCGCCGAGATTCTCGTTCGAATTATCGATCCGAGCGGGTGGATCCATGCGCGGCGTTTCGCCAAACACTTCCAGATAGGGCGCCAGCGGCCGGGTGGCGCCGGTGTCATGGATGACCGTCAGCTCGGCGCCGGCGATGCTCGCCCAGAGCGACATCCCGATCAGCACAACGCTGGCAGTTTGTGCGCGAGACATACCGGCGTTATCCCGTCGCCGTGAGATTGGTCCAGATACCGCGCACTCGCTGTCGGTAGCGCATCGCGCGATCTGGATTGTTCGGCGCGTGGTAGCAGCCGACCGCCGCCCACCAGTCATTCCGGGATTGGTAACAGGCCGCCAGGATGGTCGCGGCAACGTTCAGATTACGGTACGGCTCGAGCGCGTCTTCGATGCGGCCGAGCGCGGCACCGTGGTAGCGCCAGTTCACCTGCATCAAGCCGATATCCACCGAGCGGTACCCGCTGGCGAGCGCTTTCTGCAGTGCGACCATTGCAGCCCGCCGGGACGGATAGAAACGGCCGTCGCCGTGGACGTTGAGTGTCCACGGCCAGGGCCGCAGCGTCCGCAGGCCATCGATGCGCTTGCCGCTCTCAGCGAGCGCAACGGCATAGAAAAGCGTGCTCGGGATACCATGGATCTCCGCAACCTGCCGGTACCCTTCCGGCACGCCACCTGCCGCGGATACCGCTGGTGCCAGCACGACCAAGGCTATGATTGGCAGCACCATCGCGGTCATTCGGGTCACAGTGCCGCCCACGGTAGCGGCGTGACCGACTCGCCACGGCGGCGCATCAGGTACGGCAGTTCGCTTTGCCCGGGCGCGAGTCGCTGGAGCGCGCCGGCCTCGAAGTTGAGCGTCACCCTGCGTGTCCTCACCCACTCCGGCTGGATCCCGCGCGCCGTGGCCCAATCGCGGATCGCGCCCTCGTCACCGGCCGCGACGCCTACGAGGTAGACGTCCACACCCGCCACGCGGTCGAGCCTCGCCAGCAGTCGCGAGAGGATCGCATCGCAGGCCGCACAGTCTGGAAGCGCGAACAAGAGCACACGGTCCGTCGCGAGAAGCGCCTGCTCGCCCTCCGCACGGTCGGGGAGCCGGGCCACGTCGATCAGTGATTCACTGGGATAGAGCAACCGGCCGGCCTGGTCGTAGGCGCGCTGGAAAGCGAGGATACGTTCGGCATCCTCGCGCATCATGACCGCCCATTGCTCCGCATAGCGACGGCGTTCGGCATCGTCTCGGGCGTGAATGCCCAACACCTCGATGGGAGAGATCGTTCCCGGACTGATGCTGCCGCGAATGCCTTCCATCAGAGATCGGTAGCGGCCCCATTCAGTCGCCGACAGGCCCCACACCTCGGCTCGAGTGCGTTCGTTGGCAGTGAGGTCGCTCCACTCGAGCGCGGATTGATTCACCTTGGTTGCTGTCGATTGCCCGTCGCTCGATTCCGCGGCCACGGCTGGCCACGCGCAGGCCGCCAGTAGTGTCATGGCGAGGACACCCGTTGTCCGCTTACTCATCGCAGGCCTCGGCATCCATAGACGCTGGTGTCGTCCGACTGGTGTAGCGAACGGTGAGATCGCGCTGGCGCGGACCCTGGTTGTCACAAGCCTGACGGTCTTGTGCTTCGCGATCTGCGAGCGTCGCCGTCGCAGCGGATTCGCTGCCTGAGCGTGTGGCTTCCTTGTCGAGCGCATTGCCGCCGACGATCAACGCGCCGATGACAATGAGAACGGCAACGATCGGTTCCATCGGGACTATCGACCTCCCGGTGCCGACGTGCACCGCTCGAACGAAACAAGTCGGTGAACGGGGTCTTCTACCAGGACGAACGCCGGCCCAGCCAGCGTGGCAAGGGCCAGGCGCAGCGGCATGGGACCCAGATCCCGATGCGATTCGGGCAGCGGCAGCGCGAGCAGCGTCTCACGGTCGGGTCCTGCCGCTTGCGAATCGGCCAGCCGGTAACCTGACGGCGCCAACAAGCCGGTGATGGCCTCGCCGACGCGGACAACCGATGGCGGCAGTGTCGTGCGCACCGAGGCCGCGAGCGGGTCCTGCTGCGCGATTGTCGGTACCGCGCGAACCGTCGAGTAACGTGCGACCGCAAGTTCGTCGGCCCGTACCGAAGAGGTTGCGGCGAGCAGTACGGTCACCGACACCACCAGGCGGAACGATGGCTTGCGATGGAGAGCTGAGACGGGTCTGGTCATGTCGGGTCGGTCAGTGGCTCGCTGCAGGACCCGATAGTCGACAACTCCCGTACCTGGCGGAACCGGAAACTCCGGCGACCTGCGAAGCGCTTTGGCTACCGGCCGAGGTAGACCGCCGTGATCTGCTCTCGCTCGTGCCCGAGCTCCCGACTGATCGCAAGCCGCACCTCGCGATCGACGGCGCGCTCGCCACCGGACAGACTCTTCGATGATCGTCCGCCGGCCGCCGGCGATTTCCAGCCCGTGAGCTCTTCGTAGCGGGCCTGCGCGTAGGCGTGGCGCAGCCCGTGCAACTTGGACAGGCCGGCATTCGCGGTGTGCCGCTCGTAAACCCGCAACTGCTGACGGTAGTTGCGTTCGCCCGGGATCAGGGAGCCGCGTCCCGCCAGTCGGTGCGCTCGGTCCAGCAGTGCTCGCTGTGCCGGAGTGCGCACCGGGATCTCGCGCGCCTTGCCGCCCTTGGTCCAGCTGTCTTTCAGCACCAGCCGATCGCCACGGTCCGCGTAGCTCGGTTGGAACTTAATGGCTTCCTCACGTCGCAGCCCGAACGCTTGCTGCAGCTCGAGACTCATCCGCACGTGAATGTCGCCAACGCGATCGAGAGCCTGCCCCTCCACGCGGACGGCCCTGGACTCGCGACTCACGAAGCTTCGCTCGGGGATCCCGTAGTGGTCGTTCTGCCGCGCGATCACGTTCTGCCGATCGACCTTCTGGGCCCACCAGCGCAACACGGTCATCCGGTTCTTGATCGTGCCGACGGACAGCGATTCCCCTTGCCAGCGGTTCACCAGGCCTTCGACGTGTTTCGGCTTCAGCGATTGGGCGTTCATGTTTCGGAAGCCCAGCGCGTGGAGCTGATCTGCGATCAGCGACAACAGCCGCTCCCGGTTTCGCTGGGTCGCATACCCACCATCCCGGTTCCGGCGGCACAATTGTTTGAGTTGGTAGTTCAGGTCTCTCACAGTGTTCGATGCTCTGGTAAGTGTTTCTGACCACCTGGCAGGCCTTGGCCGACCAAGTCCGGAATCCGGCTGGGGTCACGGGACACCACTCCCGTTCAACCTGAAGACGCCTGGTTGCAGGCAACACCGGTTCTCCCCTGTTGGGGAGTGGTCCGGTGCAGACCAACTGGCCCGTTGCGGGCCGCTCTTCGATAACGCATCACCTCCTTCGTGTTGCTGAGTGGAATGAATGGTCTTGTTGTTACACATCACCTCCGTTGAGTTGGGCGAAAGGGACTTTCGCGACGTTGAAAAAAACACTCGTCGATCTACCTGGCGGCAGCGGCATCGAGTGGATCGTGGAATGGCGAGCGGGGAGCTCACCGGATGAGTCGACGAATAAGTCGACGGCTTGGACGATGGACCGACGACCCTGAGGTCGGCGCGTCGGGTTCGGTCCTGGACGCGCATGCCCGGTTTGACCCTAAGGTCGAGGACGGGCGCCCTCTTTGCCACTGAGCCGCAGTGGCCACGGATGAATCGGTCGTGGGCGGCAGTTTAGGAACGCGTCATTCGCGCGTCATCGGGTAATTCGGCGCCAGCACCGCGTCGATTACGGCAACGCCGCCCGCGTCACTACCCCGCTTGCGCTCGCTAGTGACACGGGCGGCTTCGCGGCGTCGCAGCCCCGGCGCCAGGCTTTCGCCTGTCACAGGGGCTGCAGATGAGTTTCCCGCGCGCCTGCGGAACGGCCTCACCTGCCCACAGGGGCCCACAGGCACCGCGCACAGCGCGGTCCCGCCCTTGGCGACGCGAGTTCGATGGCTCGCTTTGCCGTGGCGGGCAGGGCCTGTGGACTCTGTGGACAGCTGATTCGGAGTCAGGGACGGCTTCGAGCGGCCGGCGGGCGATTATTACAGTGTAATAATCTGCGGTGGCGCCATTTCAGCGTGCGTCTTCGTCCGGCACGTCGAGCAGGCGCTCGCTGCGCCAGACTCGAACGACACGCACGTGCTTCGGATCGCGCCGATAGACGATGCGAAACGGCGGCCGGATCAGCTCGCGCAGAAAGGGCTGATCGAACTCGGGGACGATGCGGCCCATCTCGGGATGATCGGCGAGCGCCTCGATGCTCGCGACGATTTCGCCGATCAGGCGTTCGCCGACATCGGGTACACCCTGTTCGGCGTACCAGGTCCGTATCGATTCCAGATCGGCAAGTGCGGATTCGGCGAACCGGATGGCAACCTTCGCCATGCGCCTACTTCAAGCCCAGCCGAGCCTTGGCGTCTGCGAGGGACAATTCTCGGCCGGCCTCGAGGTCGGCAAGACCGCCGACGACAGCCCGCATGAACGACCGCTCCTCCTCGGCGGCCTCGTAGTCGGTCAC